>CBDIWQ010000206.1:0-6964 GCA_965285965.1 uncultured bacterium
CGGGCGCGTCAGCAAAAGAGCGAATGCGACCCCCGAGGCCACTCGCGCAGGCGAGTTCATGGACGAGCGCATCGAGCTCTTCTTGCTCTTCCGGCGTCAACGCCGGAGATCGTCGAGAAGCTGTCCCGGTATGTGACCGTCTATCCGCCGGAAGGCGGCGCCCTGCTCAATTTGAATACGGCCCATCCCCTGGTGATCCAGTCCCTGGATCCCGCCATCACGCAGACCATTGCGATGGAGATCGTGCAAGGACGGCCGTTCCGGAACAAAGTCGAACTCGACCGGATCGGTAGCTTCCAGGAAATCGGCGCCAAGTTGCGCAGCGAGTACGATATCAAGTCGCAATATTTCTCGGCTCGCTTGGCCATTACCGTGAATGAAACGACCAAAACCGCCTTTGCCGTCTTGCGCCGCGAGGCGAACAAGGGGGATAGCAGCGTCCTCTATTTGCGGGTCTTGTAACCGGGCAGCTCGAATTGCCTTAGACCGCGACATGGCCAAGCCGCCGCAATTAACTTTTCCTCAATCAAAAGTTAACACGCCTGTAACATTCAGGTTACGTTACTGCAATCCTCCGTCGTTATACTTGCTCGTGAAACCAGGTGGTACTACCACAACGGAGGATTACGGATGTCGCTGCTGAACCATTCATTCCCGTTTTATAAAACGACTGCGCTGAGCCTTGTTCTGTTGTCAGTAGTTCCACTCTTCTCCGCAGTCAATCCATCATCAGCCGAAATAAGCGGTCCGCTGGCAGCTGTGATCATTGACCCGACGCTCGCCCGGTACAGTCCCCAGGCGCAAGTGTCCGGTACCTTTAAGGTGCAAGGCTCGGAAACCATGTACCCTCTATTGAATCGTCTGAGCCTGGAATTTCAGCGACGGCAGCCGAAAGTCACCATCGACGTCAAAGGCGGGGGATCCACCAAAGCCATTGCCGAGTTTCTCCAGCCTCCGCTCAGCAAGACCGGGAAGGTGATGCTGCTGGAGGAACGGGCGAGCCACTTTAAGCTCGTCGCCACATCACGAGAACTGTTTGACGCCGAAATTAAAGAATTTACCGCTCAGAATGGCTATGAACCGACTGCGATTCCCGTGGCTGTCGATGCGGTCGCGTTGTATGTGCATAAGGATAATGTGTTGCCTGGTCTGACCCTAGAACAGGTGGATGCCATGTTCTCCACCACGCGTAACCGGGGTCACAAAGAGCCCATTAAATTATGGGGCGATCTGGGATTAGGAGATGGATGGGAAAAGGCCCCAATCCGGCTCTATGGTCGTGACCGGAAATCAGGAACACGGGCCTTCTTTCAGGAACATTGTTTGGCTGGTGGCGAGTTCGTGTCCGGTCTACATGAGGATCCGGGAGCCGCATCCGTGATCTTAGATGTCAGCCGTGATCAATTGGGAATCGGGTACAGCGGACTGGGGCTCCAAGCTTCGTCGGTGCGGATGGTTCCGCTCGCCGAGGCAGCGGGCACGCCGTATGTGATGCCATCGTCTTCAACGGTCGCTGACCAGACTTATCCTCTCCGTCGGGTGCTGTATCTCTATGTGAATAAGTCGCCCAAGGACCCACTGCCGGCTGCGGCACAGGAGTTCTTAACCTTCATCACGAGCTATGAAGGGCAAGAAGCCGTCATGAAGGCGGGATTTTTCCCTTTGCCCTCCGCGCAAGCTTCCACAAGTGCCGTCGCTGGCGGTTTGACACCCACTCCAAAGCCCACAGCAATCCGCTAGAGAATTGGACAGCCATTCTTCGAAGCTGCTTCTTGTGTTGACACCCAAGAAGCAGCTTCCTTTTCGGATGGTTCCATGTTGCACAATACGTAGCAGGCGGTATGAGCTCTTCTGGATCGACTTCAGGATTCACTTGCCCGGGCTCGAGACATCGCCGTCGCGGCACGAAGGCGTTGATCATGTCACGCAAGGTGCCTGGGTTGGCTGTCATCGTCGTCCCGCATTGTGGCAGGTACTTCTTTCTCCATCTCGGGCCGTCCGAATTCTAGCCCTAATGCGTCATCCTCACATACGCGATCTGTACCAGGCGCACGGTGATGCCCTCTAGGCCATCCGTCCTTCGCGCAGCGTTGCGGTGATCGTCTCGGCGTTTAACGCAACGGTGGGATCGACGTACTTGTTTGAATCGATGATGCCGTCGCACAGAGGAGGACTTTTCGAAGCGATTATCGTGCCGGGGGTTTTTGTGACGACGGCTTTTTCGACTTGGCCTTATCCAGTTCGAGACGCAATTGGTCCAGTTGATCGTGCAGCTCTTCCATACGCT
Source organism: uncultured bacterium (assembly GCA_965285965.1). Classification (GTDB taxonomy): domain Bacteria; phylum Nitrospirota; class Nitrospiria; order Nitrospirales; family Nitrospiraceae; genus Nitrospira_D. The sequence continues at coordinate 2,288 of CBDIWQ010000206.1, forward strand.
TGTTCTGCTCCTCAAGGCGCCCGCGAAGTTCCGTATTGGAGGTCGTCAGTTCCCGGAGCTGTAGCTGCAAGTCAGCCTGCGTAACGGCGGCTCGTTCAGGTTGAGGGATGGACTGAGAAGGCGCTGCAGGTGGCGCAGATTGAATGGGCAGCGGCTTAGTCTGTTGGGCCAGTAGTTCTTTCGTATTCAATGAAATGTGAACGGTTTCGAACGGTGCCCAACGAGGTTCTTCGGCATCGGGCACAGTGGTCGCTTGAGCAGGACCAGCCACCCAGAGCTTCATCCCTTTCGTATCGCGGATATCTTTGACCTCTCCCCCGCCCGTGTCCGCCTGAATGAAGGACGAATGGTCGGTGACAACCACATGCAGATAGCGTCCCCTCAGAAACAATGACCCTTCTGTTCGATCTTCACTATAGGAAACCTCCGGCTTCGGAAGAGAAAAAAACACCCGCTCGGTCGGTGTGGCCTCGTGAAAGGCCATGGCCAGCGAAGGCGCAATCAAGGATAATTGCTTGGCTGCAAATAGAGGGACGGGGCGAGGAGTTGCCAGCATACCGACGAGGGTTCCACTCCATCCGCTCACTTGAATGGTCTGGAGCAAGATGCGAATCTCTTCGGGAGAGAAGTCAGCGGGGTGGTTGTTTGAAACGGGATGGGGTGATCGGGATACCGTTGGATCGGCTTGAAGTCCTATTCGAACGCCCTGCTCCTCATACACGACCTGTTCAGTGGGGAGGAAACTGCAGCCTGAAAAGGTTTCAACGGACAGAACCAGCGAACAGAAAAGCAGCAGGGTTCGAGAAGGCGCGCTTACTTGCATGTGAATTGAATTCCCCATATCCGATCAGTGCCGATTTGCGAACCCCAGGCTCTGTCTGCCGCGCGGCTGACCTTGGCCACCTCTCCCTCCTTGATAATGTGTGTCCCCAGAGGACACTGGTCTTGCATGATGCGCAAAGCATCCCGCCGGCCGGCCGACGATAAAATATCCGTCTCCGACTGTACGGGAAACGTGACCAAGCCCCCTGTGGCGGTGGCTCGCTGGAGGGAGGCTTCACTCATGCACCCCAGGAGATTGCAGAGAAAGCCAGCCAGGGCAAATGCATGGATGCGCCCTCGTCGTTTGCCCCGTGTTGTTTTCGTTATTGCCCCTGCGCGCAATAGGTGTTCTCTTCCAGCGGGTCGTACCCGCCCCCGATGTTAAACGGGAACTCCGCAATTTCCTTCGATCCCGTCACCCAGATGTGGATACACTGGGCTTCCAGGGTCGGCAAACTCCGGGGAAGATCATCCACCGGCACGACTTTGGGCGCTTGCGTGGTTCCAACGACGATCAATTTGTTCCCTACTTGCATGGATTTCGCGTCAATGGATCCGCGAAATATGATCGCGAATTCTCCCCGTCCTTTTCCCGTCGAGCGCGGACCATAAGCCGGATGCTCGACAACCGGCAAATGTGTGGCTACGACGATCAGATGGCCGTCCTTGTTCTCTGCTTGAAGAATGGCCCCGCCGAGCTGAATCTTCCGATGCTCCGCTTGATTGGGCAGCATCCGCCAGCGGGAAAAATCAAAATTCGAATCAACTCCCTCCAGAACCTTTGTTGGAAACAGGCGTTCAGATGCACAGGCCCCTACTGCCAGGTAGATTACGACCACTCCGATTATACGGCTCACGTTCATCGAACTCCTCCTTACGCTCGGCCGTGCAACTATGCAACGGCAAAATAATGTGCCCATCCGTCGTAGTGCTGCTTACATAAACCGGATTTGGAACTGCACGAAGAACGCATTTTGGGCAAACGGGTCGGAACGTGAATCGTACGCTGGAGTATTGGGTCCCGTGCCTAAGCCGGAATGGTGCCGGAATTCGTAGTTGAATTGGATCTTCGATTGGATTTTGGGAGGGAAGTTTTCAAAGTAATACGTCAGGCCGACGATCGTCCTCGTATACAGGTCATTGCCCATGTTGGTATTGGGATCGAACTGCTCATACATGAAGGTCGGTTCGAAGTTCTCGAGCGGGCCGCTGGTGATGAGGTATTTCGAGAGCACATACCAGGTTCGCCGGTTCATGCCGGGAGCACCGGAACCCCCGCAAGCCGCCTGGTCAAGACAGGCTCCTTGTGCGGGAGTGCCGACCGTCGTTGCGTTGGAGCCATCGTGGCCCTGCCAGTATTCGCCTTGGACCATAAAGCCGGGCACAACTTTCGATACGTAACGAAAGTCCAGGCCATAGCGATCGAAGGCGCCTTTCCCGCGTCCGTTGATCAGCGTGCCGGCATTGTTGGATTCGCCTTGGATCGTGGTGAAGCTCACGAACGAGACGTCATTCCCGAATAGTCGAACGCGGGTGTAGAACGCTTTTGGTTGATTGGCCCCACCCACTCCAGATGTGTTACTGACAAGGGAATTGGCTTGAAAGTTGTTGTTATTCATCACGCCGACCACGTATTCCAGACGATTGGCGATTTTTCCTCGTACGTCGACGAAATAATCGCGTTCGTGCAAAAATTCAATGGCACCGCCGGTCCCGTTCCTGTTTTGTCCCGGCCCTCCGCCGCCTCCGATAGAAGTGAGGTACGGAGAGCTGATGATGTCGCGCAACCCGCCGGACGTTTCGGTGAAGATACCAAAGGGCATACGGAAGATGCCGAGCCTGATCATATTGAGATGAGGAGCCCACGATTGGACCGGGCGAAGATCGATATAGCTCTCACGAAAAAACGTGGCCGATCCGGCCCCCCCAGCTGGTTTGTTGGCGCAGATCCCTCCAGGGCTGCCTGAACAATCGGGAGTTGTATTCGTGAGGCCGGTGCTTTGAAACTCCATCAGCACATGCCATCGTGGAATCGTCTCACTAATCTTGCCCCAGAAGAGCAACTCCGAACGCCGAATTGAAAAACTATCTTGGCTCTTGCCTTCCGGAACGTGGGCATCCACGTGGCCATAGAGGAATTGCAGGGCGTTCAGGCCGAAATTTACCTTATCTCGCAACATTGGCAGGAGTTCAGTCCTGCTCTTCCATTCCTCGATGCTATCCAGGCGCCTCGTCTGATCCGCGACCTTGTATTCCTGTTCGGCGCGGATTTGGAGCCACTCATCCACCGTGATCGTGCCCTTCTGGAGCAAGAGATCTTCGATGGACGTTCCTCCAAGGGGCAATTCTGTCGCGGGGGCCGGGCCCTGTCCTTGAGACGATGAGGCATCCCCTTGTTGAGCGGTGATCATCGGAGGCGAGGTTGCGCTCCGGTTCGGCGTGGACTCTCCGGCATAGGCCTCCAAGAGTCCTGTGCTCAATACGGCGATCGCCATCAGTGTGATACAGGCCATCCTGCCTACTCCTGTCATCTCAATGTCTCCCTGTGTTGATATGAACACGGTGCATCATGCCGCGGAGGTTGTCGCACGGAGGAATCACGGGACAATTTCGTAAATGTTACATGAGTGTTAACAAATCATCAGCTGGTCATTTTGCGGTATCTGATCGAGGCGGTGCCAGGAGAGAGTGGTGTGAGGAGGGAGTGAACACGGCGGTAACCGAGACGGGAACAAAGCCGTGTAGCGTGAACCGAGGATCATAGGAGTGAAACGTCATCCTCCAACAATTGTTTTCGAGAATGTGCTGCCAAGGCACTATTCAGGTTTAGCCACAGGGCCAACTAGACGGGTTGATGCTATCCAGCCGGCGCGCCTGATCCGCGCCTTTGTATTCCTGCTCCGCGCGAATTTGAATCCACTCGTTCATCGTGATGGTGCCTTTTGGGAGGAGAAGATCTCGATCGAGATGCCTCCAGGCGAGAGATCAATGGCCGGTGATGGTCCCTGCCCATCCGTGGCCGACGATTCGGATCGCTGGACTTGCAGGACAGCCGGGCGTAGCTGGTCGTTCCCTTTTCCCTCGGCTGACGCCACAGCAGGCGACGAAACAATGCCTGCCAACATTAAAAGCAGAGCGATGCGGAACACGTTCATCGCGATGAACCCCTACTAAGCAGTGAATGGTTCCTGATGACTGCCCCGCACGTCACGGCATGGCTTCCCCTAGGCTCGACCCGCAACCCGAATGATTTGCTGAGCGCACTGTTCGCGCCTCCTCCATATAACAAAATCGTGGCACCAATGGTCCTCAGCAGCATGGTCACCGGCTGGCTGCTGCAATAGCCCTTGATCGAACCTCCAAGCGCACCGTGGTTGCTCACGCGGCCTCAAAAGTTAACATTCCTGCAACATTCCTGTCACAAGTTCTTAACCGGAGTCATTTACGATCCCTTCCGCGTGGCAAGAGGAAACCCACACTTATCCTTAACAGAGGGGACCCGAGTGAAGATACCGCAAGATCCGAACAACTGCAGAAAAAGGCGCATGATCACCTCCTCGATCTTGCGCCCGGCTTGCATGATCCTCATGTTGGGCTGCAACGGGCTTACGGCAGTCGCAGCAGAATCCAATGGGATTGGTCCGGAGCGAAATGGAGCAGTCATTCCAGTCTCAGAGGAGAGTGGACGGGCAGGATCCGGCCAACGCCTCTCAATTCAGAGCACGAATCTGGAAAGTCTGCTTCTGGAAAAAGGTGTCATCACTCAAGAGGATTGGATCCGGTTAAAGGCCGAAGAAGAGCGCAGAGTCTTCGAGCAGTCTGCGGAATTGCAGATGGCCGGCAACCCCCGCTGGT
>CBDIWQ010000207.1:0-7508 GCA_965285965.1 uncultured bacterium
CTCTCGCTGGGAGGCACCGCCTTTAGGGCGGCGACGCCGGCCGGATCGTTTGCCATCGAAAGCCATCTCGTCGGGGAGCATAACGTCTACAACCTCCTGGCCGGGATCGCTGTGGCACTGCACGAAGGGGCGACCATTGACCAGGTTTGTGAGGCCGTCACTCATGTGACCAATGTGCCGGGTCGGTTCGAGCGTGTCGTGGCCGGTCAGCCATTTACCGTGATTGTGGACTATGCGCATACCGAAGATGCCTTAGTCCGTGTCCTCGCGGCGGCTCAAGCGTTGAAAGCCGGGCGTATCATTACGGTGTTTGGATGCGGCGGCGATCGTGATCGGGGGAAGCGTCCCCTCATGGGGCGGGCGGCCGTCCGGTACAGCGATGTCGTTATCCTCACCTCGGATAACCCGCGAACCGAAGACCCCCTCGCCATCCTCCAGGAAGTGGAAGTGGGGGTGGCTGAGGCGATGAATGATCGTCCCTCGGTGCGGTATCAAAAGGTTCCCGACCGGAGAGCAGCCATTAGAGCGGCGGTCCGGGAAGCGCGGCCCGGGGACATGGTCTTGATTGCCGGCAAAGGGCATGAGGACTATCAGATCATCGGCACCACGAAGGTGCATTTCGACGATCGGGAAGTGGCACGTGAAGCAATCGCACAACTCGCATCCGCATAAGGCTCATCACCCTGCTGCGGCGCGGCCAAGGCCCCACATGGCGTTATTCACCGTTGAGGCATTGAGGGAAGTCATCAGCGTCAAGGTGCTGGCTGGCGACGCACCTGACTGGACCAAGCAACGGATCCGCCGGATCAGCCTTGACTCGCGATCAATCGGGCCCGGCGACTTGTTTGTCGCCATCAAAGGCGACCGGTTCGACGGGCATGACTTTGTCGCCGCTGCCCTCGCGCGCGGCGCCGTGGGAGCCATCGTCCATGATGCGTTTCCCCGTGACCGCGTGACGGTCGCACGCGGCTCGAAGCGATGGCCGCCTTTTCTGCTGGGTGCCCGCGATCCTCTGTTCGCCTACCAGCAACTGGCGACGCATCATCGCAGCCGGTTTGACATCCCCCTGGTGGCCGTCACGGGAAGCAACGGAAAGACGACTACCAAGGAAATGGTGGCGAGTGTGATGGCCCACCGTTGGACGGTGCTGAAGACAGACGGTAATCTGAATAATCGTATCGGAGTTCCGCAGACGCTGTTCAGGTTGAATGGACGCCACCAAGCGGCCGTCATTGAAATGGGCGTGGACAACCTCGGGCAGACCACCAGGCTCTGTGAAATCGCCCGTCCGACCGTTGGCGTTATCACCAACATCGGGCCGGACCATCTCGAATTCTTCCGAAGCATGGAAGGATCGGCGCAAGCCAAAGCGGAATTGCTGGACCTTCTTCCGACAGAGGGGGTCGCGGTGCTCAACGCGGACGATGCCTATTTCGATTACCTGGCGGCGCGCGCGCAATGCCGCGTAGTGTCTTTCGGTTTTTCTGAAAAAGCCGACGTACGCGCGATGGATATGAAGTCGGACGGAAGCGACGGGACGATCTTCCGTCTGCTGCTCCCCGGAAAAATCCGGCATACCATCGTGCATATTCGTGTCCAGGGCCGACATAACGTCACCAATGCCTTAGCTGCAGCTGCGGTGGGATCCGTACTGGGGCTGCCTGGCGCGGTCATTGCCCAAGGCTTGGCCCGCTTCCGCCCCGCCGCCATGCGGTCACAAATCATCGTCAGTCAGGGCGTCAAAATCATCAACGATTGTTACAACGCCAACCCGGCGTCGATGAAGGCGGCGGTGCAGTTGCTGGCGCAGGCGGAGGGTGAACGGCGGAAGATTGCGGTGCTGGGCGACATGCTGGAGTTGGGAGCGGCTGCCGTTCAGATGCACGAGGACATCGGAGCCTATGTCGCGCGGCACACCGTTGACCGGCTCATCAGCTGCGGCCCACTCGGTCGCAGTCTCGCCGACGGTGCGCGGCGCGCCGGAATGGACCCCGCTCATATCCTCGAAGCCCCCGACGCACAGACGGCGGCCGTGGCGGTGAAGGGGCTGGTGAAACCGGGAGATGTCGTGCTGGTGAAAGGTTCGCGTGGCATGAGGCTCGAGCAGGTTGTGTCGGCGCTGCAAGCAACGAGGCGCGCGCCAAAGAAGGCCTCGTAAGGAAAGGTCGAAGGCCCGGCGCTCCTGGCCGAGCGGCTTAAAGAAGCCATCAGACTATGCTCTATAACTGGCTGTATCCGCTCCACACAGAGTTTTCCTTCCTGAACGTCTTTCGCTATCAAAGCTTTCGGATTATCTACGCTGCGGTGACGGCGTTTCTGATCGCCTTCATCCTGGCGCCCTGGGTGATCCGTAAGCTCCAGGAGATCAAGCTGGGCCAACAAGTGCGCGATGACGGACCGAAACGCCATTTGGCGAAGAGCGGGACGCCCACCATGGGGGGCATCCTGATTATCTTTGCCGTGACCCTGTCGACGCTGCTCTGGGCGGATATCTCGAAGGCCTACGTGTGGCTGGTACTGGTCGCGACGCTCGGCTTCGGCGCCATTGGATTTGTCGACGACTATCTAAAATTCATGAAAGCGCAGTCGAAGGGGTTGTCGGCGAAACAGAAATTCACCGCTCAGGTCGCCGTGGCCCTAGGGATTGCCTTGGTGCTGTACTTCTTGCCCGGCTATAGCACCAAGCTTAGCGTGCCATTTTTCAAGAACTTCATGCCGGACTTGGGTTGGTTCTATATCGTCTTCACGGTGCTCGTCATTGTCGGCAGTTCGAACGCGGTCAACCTCACGGACGGGCTTGATGGACTGGCGATCGGACCGGTCATGATCGCGGCCCTGGCCTACACCGTCGTGGCCTATGTCACGGGGCACCGGCTCATGTCCGACTATCTGTTGATTCCCCATATTGATGGAGCGGGCGAGTTGGCTGTGTTCACCGCTGCTATTTTAGGATCGAGTCTCGGCTTTCTCTGGTTCAACACGTATCCGGCCAGCGTGTTCATGGGCGATGTCGGCTCCTTGCCGCTCGGGGCGGCGCTCGGGACAGTGGCGGTGATCAGCAAGCATGAGTTGCTCCTCCTGATGGTGGGCGGCGTGTTCGTGATCGAGGCGGTGTCTGTGATCTTTCAGGTGGCGTCATTCAAATCGAGAGGCAAGCGCATCTTCCTCATGGCTCCGATCCACCATCATTTCGAGATGAAGGGGTGGGAGGAGCCCAAGGTGGTGGTGCGCTTATGGATCATTGCGATTCTCTTGGCCCTGTTAAGCCTGAGTACGCTGAAGCTGCGGTAGCATGGTCGGCAAAGACCTCATGAACATAGCGGGTACCAATGTAACCGTGGTGGGACTGGCGCGAAGCGGAGTGGCGGCCGCTCGCTTGCTGGCGGAGGCCGGGGCCCGTGTGACCGTCGCCGACCGGAAGGAGCAGGCCGAGTTGGCCCCCGTGCTGAAGCAGGTCGGGTCCAACATCGAGGTGACCGTCGGGAGCGGCTATGAACGAGCCTTGGAATCAGCCGATCTGGTCGTCGTCAGCCCCGGTGTGCCGTATCGCATGGAGGCGCTTGAGCGTGTCCGTCGCCGGGGAGGGACCGTGATCAGCGAACTCGAGTTGGCCTCCCGGTTCGTGTCGGCTCCGATCCTGGCGCTGACCGGCACGAATGGAAAAAGTACCACGGTGACTTTAATCGGCAAAATGCTGGAGCAGCAGGGGAAGCGCGTGTTTGTAGGAGGCAATCTCGGCACGGCGCTCAGCGAAGCGGCGATCAAATCCGTACAGGCCGGTAAGCACCGTCTCGCCACACCGTATGATTTTCTCGTGGTGGAGGTGTCGAGCTTTCAACTGGAAACGGTGGAGCGGTTTCGTCCCTGGATTGCGGCCCTTCTCAATGTGACGGTCGACCATCAGGATCGCTATGACTCGATTGAGGAGTATGTGGCGGCCAAGAACCGGATTTTCGAGCAGCAAACCCCGTCCGATTACGCGCTTTTCAATCTGGACGATGCGCGGGTGGCTGCGTTACGGTCGCGTGCCAAAGCGCGGGTGTTGGGCTTTACGAGGACCCAGGCCTTGCCATCCGGTGTGGCGGGAGGCACCTATCTGGACCGTCAGCGGATCATGACGACCGTGACCGGATCACTCCAGGAAGTCTGCCGGCGCGAGGACATCCGGATCATCGGCGACCACAATGTCGAAAACGTGATGGTGGCTGCCACCTATGCGCTGCTGAGCGGGTGTTCCCTCGAGGTGATCCGTCGGGTCTTGCATGAATTCCCGGGGTTGGAACATGCGCTCGAAATTGTTCGTGAGCGCCACGGAGTCCGCTTTGTGAATGACTCCAAGGGCACGAACGTGGATGCGACGCTCAAGGCGCTGGAAAGCATCGATCAGCCGATCTGGCTTATTGCCGGTGGGCGGGACAAGGGCGGCGATTTTTCGCGGTTGGCCCCTGCCATCCGGCAGCGGGTGAAGAGGCTTATCGTGATCGGAGAAGCGGCTCCCTTGATCGCGAATGCGGTACCGGGCTATGGCGCCATCGAGCGGGCCGCCACGTTGCGCGAGGCTGTGGAAAAGGCCGCCGCCGGCGCCGCGGCCAATGAAGTGGTCCTCCTGTCGCCCGCCTGTGCGAGCTTTGACATGTTTGTGGATTATCAGGATCGGGGCCGCCAGTTCAAGGCGCTGGTCCATGGACTCCCGTGAACCGGTGTAGGGGATGAGAGATGTCACAGAGATCCGCAGGGACGCTGGCACTGCCGTGGTCCACCTCGAGCCAACGAGCCAAAAAACGGGTGGCGATGGATCACACGTTGCTGATCATCACCATGACGTTGGCCTTGGTCGGACTAGTGATGGTGTTCAGTGCGAGCGCCGTGGTAGCGGGCAACCGCTTTCAGGACTCCGGCTACTTCCTCAAGCGGCAGCTGGCCTGGCTGACGTTCGGGTTCGTCCTCCTGCATCTGGCGTCCCACATCGATTACGTCTGGTGGAAACGCCTCTCCATCCCGTTGCTCGGATTGAGCATGGTGTTGCTTCTCATGGTCCTGGTTCCCTCGCTGGGCGTGGCGGCGAAGGGCGCCCGGCGGTGGCTGCGGCTCGGTCCCATTTCAATTCAGCCGGCCGAAATGGTGAAACTCATCACGGTGATTTATCTGGCCGCCTATCTCACCAAGAAGGAGGACGGTATCACGATCTTCCGAAGCGGCCTCTTGCCGGCCCTCATCGTGGTCGGTCTGCTGAGCGGGTTGGTTCTCTTGGAGCCCGATCTCGGGACAGTCGTTGTGATGGGCATGGTGACGGTGGGCCTGTTGTTCCTCGGAGGGGCGCGGCTGACGCATCTCGTGACGTTGGGGCTCTGTGCGGTGCCGGCCGTTTTGGTGCTCGTCCTCGGATCGAGCTATCGTCGTCAACGATTACTGACGTTTCTGGCGCCGTGGAAGGACGCGTCGGATGCGGGATTTCAGATTACACAATCCTTTCTGGCCTTCGGAAGCGGTGGCTCCTTCGGAGTGGGATTAGGCGAGGGAAAGCAGAAGTTGTTCTTTCTCCCGGAGGCCCATACCGACTTTGTGCTGGCCCTGGTCGGCGAGGAATTGGGTCTGGTCGGAACGGGCGTCATCGTGCTGTTATTTGCCTTGTTTGTCGTGCGAGGATTTCAGATCGCCGCCCGGGCCCGGATGCCCTTTGGTCGCTATCTCGGCATGGGGATCACGCTCCTCATCGGCATTCAAGCGCTGGTCAATGCCTGCGTGGTGACGGGTCTCGTCCCGACCAAAGGCCTGACCTTGCCCTTTGTGAGTTACGGCGGGTCCTCGCTGGTGATCAGCCTGCTCGGCGTCGGCATCTTGCTGAACATCTCGCGGGATCGGCAAGCGGGACGAGAGGACGCAGGGTCGCACGCCGGGCGAGGCCGGGTGGGGCGCCGATGACGATCGTCATTGCTGCAGGAGGCACCGGAGGCCATCTTTATCCCGCCGTCGCGCTTGCGCGGGAATTCTTGCGTTGTGATCCGACCACCCGCATCGTCTTCGCGGGAACCGCTCGGGGGATTGAGTCGAAGGTGTTAGCGCATGAAGGATTTGAATTGGTGTTCATTACGGCCAAGCCGGTCATGGGCACAGGGTGGTGGCGCAAGGTGCAGGGGATCCTGTCGGTGCCAGTTGGACTCGGACAATCCTTGAGCATCCTTCGCCGGCATCGCGCCGACTTGGTGATCGGCGTCGGCGGGTATACGAGCCCCACCATGTTGGCCGCCGCAGCACTCGCGGGAGTCGCGCGGGTGATCGTTGAGCCGAACGCCTACCCCGGCATGGCCAACAAAGTCGTGGCCCCCTGGGCGCAGCGCATTTTTCTGGCCTTTGAATCGGCGGGCCGCTCATTCAACCGACAGAAGGTTCGTGTCGTGGGCACGCCGATCCGGCGGGAGTTTCTCGCGCACGTTGAAGAACGGGACCGGGCGGGCACAGCCCGGACCGGCCGCCGGCTCCTGATTTTCGGCGGGAGCCAGGGAGCCCGGGCGATCAACGGCGCGGTCATTGAAGGGTTGTCTAGCCTCATGGGCCATCTGCCGGATGTCGCCATCACGCATCAGACCGGCGAAGCGGATCACCAGCGGGTGAGCGAAGCCTATGGGCGGGCGGGGGTCCACGCAGAAGTAGTCCCCTTTCTCTACGATATGCCCCGTGCACTTCTCGCCGCCGATCTGGTGGTGGCCCGTGCCGGCGCCATGACCGTCGCCGAACTGACGGCCTGCGGGAAACCGGCGATTCTGATTCCGTTGCCGACGGCCATTTACGACCATCAGATGAAAAACGCCCGCGCCATGGAAGCGGGGGGAGGCGCCCTCGTGCTTCCGCAGGCGAACCTGACCGGTGCGCGACTCAGCGAATCGATTGTGCGCCTGTTTCAAAGTCCGGGGCAGCTCCAGGCCATGCATGAGAACAGCTGGCGAATGAGGCGGATTGATGCAGCGGAGGTGATCGTTCGTGAATGTTACAACCTGATGGGGGTGACACATGACATCAACCGGACAGTTGGAGCAACTGGAGCCTAATGGGATTGGAAATCGATTGCGGGCCAAACCGGGATTGCAAGGACTGAGGCATACAGCGATGTTTCGTAAGACACAACAGATACATCTGGTCGGTATCGGCGGATCCGGCATGAGCGGGATTGCCGAAGTGTTGTTGACCTTAGGGTACAAGGTCACCGGGTCGGATCTTCAGGCTTCCGAGACCACCCGCCGGTTGGAAGAACAAGGCGGAAGGATTTTCTTCGGCCATCAGGAATCTAATGTCGGAGAGGCCCAGGTAGTCGTCATTTCCTCGGCCGTCGCGGCGACGAATCCGGAAGTCCTGGTGGCCAAGGCCAGGCAGATTCCCGTAATTCCGCGGGCCGAAATGCTGGCCGAGCTCATGCGGTTGAAATTCGGCGTGGCCATTGCCGGGGCGCACGGAAAAACGACGACGACCTCGATGGTGGCGAACGTGTTGGCGCAAGGCGGACTCGATCCGAC
>CBDIWQ010000208.1:0-9331 GCA_965285965.1 uncultured bacterium
GCACCGAGGCCCCACGCTGCCCATCCCGGGAGCGCCGCCTGCCACAGTAGCGCCGCGCGCAGCGCCGTGAACAGACCGACCAGATAGAGCCAGGCAAACTGGTTCCATGACACATAGGCCTGCCATAGGACCGCTTCTTTCCCTTCCGCTGTCGTCATCATCAGCCGCCTCCGCAATGGGTCGCAGCATATCAGATCCCGTCGGGAGAAAGGGCGAGAGATGTTGTATGGCCCGCCTCCAGCGAGCGCCGGTCCAGACTCTGACTGCCCACAAGAAGGGATCAGCGGTATCTCTCCTTGGACGCTTTTCTAAGTGATAATACGCCGGTGGACTGGGGAGCATCCCAGGCGGGTCTCATCAACCTCTTCTGTATTTTGCACAGTCGAAGGTTTGCACAGGTTTTCTGGATGACCCCAGAGCCTGTCCGCATCGGGAACGGACAGATGACGCAGAGGCAGCGCCCCTCATCGATCCACTTGCATGGACACAGCAGAGGCTAGGCTTCGGCTTTTTTCCGGCCGGAGCAGTCGATACAGCTCTCGCAGCGACGATGTCATCATGGGGACAGAGCCGTCGATTGCTTTCCATCGCCTTCGCTTAGCTCGGAGTCTTATCAAGGGGGATCGGACCATGAGAACCGGGCAAGCCGTGATGCAACGTCTCGGCCGCATGGGGATGCTTGGTATTGCGCTGATCGGCAGCGGGTGCGGCGGCGACGGAGGATCAGGCGCAGTCCCGCCGACTGCCGGCCCCGCGCCGACTGCGGAAGCCGGACGGGACCAAACGGTCCTCGCCGGCACCCCGGTCAGGCTCGATGGGAGCAGTAGTGTCTCCCGCACGACCGGGCTCATTACCTACCACTGGACGCTCACCGCCAGACCGGCAGGCAGCGCCGCGACACTCTCCGGGGCCACCACTGTCCGGCCGACCTTCACCGCCGATGTGCCGGGCGCCTATACGGCCCAGCTCGTGGTGGATAATGGAGGACTAGCGAGCAGCCCCGACACGGTCACCATCACCTGCGGCACCGGCAACCTCCCGCCCGTCGCGGACGCCGGCCCCGATCGTACTGTTCGGCCCAGTACGCTTGTCACGCTCCATGGAACAGACAGCTACGATCCCAATGGCACACCGGTGGCTTATGCCTGGAAGGTGCTCAGCCAGCCGCCGAGCAGCCAGGCCATGCTTGTCAATCCCTCCAGTGCCACACCGACCTTTACACCTATGGAGGTCGGCCAATACCGGATCGTGCTCACGGTCAGCGATGGCCACTTAACGAGCCCGCCCGACCAGATCGAGATTACCGTGGCTGCCGGCAATGTGGCTCCCGTCGCGGTCGCCGGACCGGATCAACAGGTTTCCAGCGGGCAGGTCATCATGCTCACGGGAGCGGACAGCACCGATCCTAACGGCGATCCCCTGACCTATAGCTGGCGCTTTCAATGCCTGCCGACCGGCAGCACCGCCACGCTGGCGGATGCCGCGACCGGGCACCCCAGATTCACGGCCGATGTGGCCGGCCAGTATGTGGTCGCATTGGTTGTAAACGACGGCGCCCTGAGCAGTACCGCCGATACGGTCGTGATCGAGGCCCGTCTCGCCGAGGTTCGGGGGTTCAACGGGCCGGTGCGGCAGGTCATCGCTGCGGCGGACGGCAGCAAGGATATCTATGTGGCCGGCCCCTTCACGTCCTATCACGGCCGGGCCGTCGCCCAGGTCGTGCGGCTAAGGCCTGATGGCGCGCTGCATGAACCATTCGAGTTAGCGGAATCCATTGGTCCTGTGTCAAGCATCGCGGTGGCCGACGATGGCAGCGGAGACCTGTATGTTGCCGACCAGCTGCCCGGACTGCCCATGAGCACAGGCCGCATATGGAAAGTCAATCCGGATGGAACGCTGGATCCCTCGTTTGCGGTCGGCACGGCCGTCTTTGATTCCTCTCGGACGCTCGATGACCTGCCGTTCGGATCCGTCGTGCGCAGTCTGGTGCCGGTAGGCGATCACTCCGGACGTTTCTATGCGGCCCTGTCCGGCCGCCGGTATAACGACACCGCCGTCGGGAGAGTCATGCGGCTCAACGCAGACGGCAGCCTGGATCGCACATTTGTCGCCGGGGCGATTCCCTCGGTGTTCCGGATCGTTCCCGCGCAGGACGGCACAGAACGGATCTATGTGGCCACGTATGTGCAGGACGACCCCGGCTCCATCGTGACCTTCCGGCTGCTCCGCCTCAATCCCGACGGCACAGTGGACTCCACCTTCAGCACGGGAAACGAAGGACCCTTTTCGCGAATCAACCTCGTCGTGCCGGTCCAGGACGGCACCGGGGATCTATTGGCCACCGGCGTGTTCGACGCGATTCTCCGATCCGGCGGACTGCCGGTGGAGTTGCACTTCGTGAGGTTCAATCCGGACGGTTCCCTCGACCTCGCCGCCCCGAAACCGCAAGTCGAACGCGCCGCATACGTTGTCGCCTTGGCCAAAGCGACTGACGGGACCGGCGATTGGCTCGTCGAACAGTTGATCGGCGACGAGCGGCTGAAGGTTCAGCGGTACAAGGCCAACGGGACTCTCGATCCGTCCTTCACGACCGGCGACATGATCGGCAATGCGCGCCACGTGCTCCACTTTATTATGCCCGCCCCTGACGATAGCGGTGACTTCTACGTGGCAGGGGAGTTCTCGTCCTACAACGGCGTGGCGGCCAACCATCTCGTCCGCATCAATGGCAATGGGACGCTGGATGAACGGAGTCGATGATGAATGACACAATCCCGGAGAAATAGCTCAAAAGTCCGGCTTAACAGGAGGGTTATTGTGCGAGTGATCCGATGCACGATGGCAGCCGTCATCACTCTTTGTCTCGTGCTGCCTCTGTGTCGCGGCACGCCGGCCTTCGCGGCGCTTGGAGCGCCATCGGCGACGGTGGAGCACGATCGAGAGAAGCTGAACGCGACGCATAGAAGCGAACCACGGGCCGGATATACCGTTCACATCTTAGAAGGGCCGGGCGCGACCGTTCGACAGTACGCCTCTTCGGCCGGCATCATCTTTGGACTCGCGTGGAACCATCAGACCGGGTTGCTGGATCTGCAGGGGTTATTCGGTTCCTACTATGAAGAATACAGCCGAGCCCTGGCCGATCAATCACCGCCGCACCGACGGGCTCATCGCCTCAGGACCGACCATCTCGTCATTGAGAGAGGAGGCAGGATGGGAGCGGGGTGGGGGCGCGCGTGGGTGCTGCCGCTTTTGCCACCCGGTATTTCCGGGGACCATATTCAATGATGACTGTGATCGCCGGGCGCCGATGGCCGTCCGTCGTGATGCCGTTGGTCCTTCTGACGTGTCTGACCGGCTGCGGCGGTTCTTCCTCCGAGGAACCCCCTGATCGCGTCCCCAGTGGCCCTGCGGCAGGCTTCAATGTCCTGCCCATTACCATCGGAGGAGGGACGAGTCTTTGTACCGGAATCGTCAATCAACCTTGCGTCAGTGTGACGGTTTGCATTCCGGAGACTCTGCAGTGCCAAACCATCGACGACATCCTGCTGGACACCGGCTCAATCGGCCTACGGATTTTTAGATCCGTTCTCACGCTGGATTTCTCCTCCCGCCTGGAACAAGACTCCCTGGGCAACCAGATCGGTGAATGCGTCATCTTCGGGACGGCGGCCCTGTGGGGGCCCATTGCCACGGCCGGAATCATTCTGGGGCACGAACCGGAGGTCGTGACGCCGATCCAATTGATCGATGCGTCCTTCGCGGGACAGTCGGCCTCCGTAAATCCCTGCAATCAGCCTGTCGAGGATACGCCCGAGAATGCTAGACTGAACGGCATTCTCGGCATCGAGGCGTTTAGCTCGGATAACGGCTACGGCCTGTATTTTTCCTGCACTCCTCAGGGATGTCCTCCGGTCATCATCCAACCGCCTCGCTTCGTTCAGAATCCCATCGCTTTGCTGCCTGCCGACAACAATGGTTATGTCGTCTCGCTTCCTCCAGTCGGCGACAGCGGTGCGCTGGTGGTCAGCGGTGAGCTCATTATGGGAATTGGCACACAGTCGAACAATACGCCGCCGGCGGTTTCGGTGCTGACCAGAAATCCGTCGACCGGACGGATCACCACCTCATACAAAGGCGTCACCTATCCGGCTTTCCTGGATACGGGGTCGACCTTCCTGTTCTTTCCGGACGCGACGATTCCCTTGTGTCAGACCATCGACGGGGCTTTTTGCCCTCCCTCATCCTTGAATCTTTCCGCAACCAATCATGGGCTCAATCAAGTATCTACGGTCGTCGCCTTCCAGGTAGCCAACGCAGAAAGCCTCCGTGAAACGGGCAACGGCGTGTTCGACAATATCGGCGGGCATCTCGGCCCCGCGAATCCCTTTTCTGACGAATTCGACTGGGGCCTGCCCTTCTTTCTCGGCCGAACGCTGTACGCCGGAATGGATGGTAAGAACTCCATGCTCGGGATCGGCCCGTACTGGGCTTACTAAGCTGTGTCTTGCTCCGCCGGCTCGCAGGTCCTCCGGCACTCGCTACCCCAGCTTCTCCACCCGCACACCCAGAAGACGGATGTGCTTATTGCGCGGATTTTCCCGGCGATCCAAGAAGGGCATGATGAGCTTCAGGGCTTCCCGCTGCAGCGTCATGGCATCGCCGGACGCCTGCGGGAGGGTATGCGAGCGTGATTTGGTTTCAAAATCGCCGAACCGCACTGTGAGCACCACGGTGCGGAAAGATGCGAACCCCTCGCGGCGCAGCCGCTCACCGACGCCGAGACACAAGGCCGCAAGAGCCGCACAAAGAACACCCGGGTCGCGCGTGTCTTCGTCGAACGTCTCCTGCTCGCCGATCGACTTGGGTTCCCACTGCTCTTCGACCGGAGAATCGTCGTGACCCCGGATGTTGCCATAGAACCTGGCGCCACGTTTACCGAACAGATGCTCCATTTCCTGTAGCGAACAGCGTCTCAGATCACGGATGGTCGTGAAGCCGTCCCTGGCCAGCGCCGCTTCGGTCTTGGGACCAATCCCTGGAATCGCGCGAACGGAGAGCGGTTCGAGGAAGGCCTCGGCCTCCGCTTCACGCACCACGGTGAGCCCATCCGGCTTGTGCATGCCTGATGCAATCTTGGCGATCAGCTTGTTCGGCCCGATCCCCACTGAGGCCGTCAACCGCTGTTCCGTCCGGATGGCCTCTTTCATGGCGCAGCAGTGCGCCTCCGCCGCTTCATACGAGCCGGTGCTGCTGAGGTCACCATAGGCTTCATCGACACTGGCCGGCTCAAGATGCGGCATGAAGCGCCGCATGATTCCCATCACGCGCTCGGACACGGCCCGGTACTTGTCCATATCCACCGACACGAAGGCCACGGGGGGCTTTCCCTGCCGGCGGGCCGCTTCCGATAAGCGCCAGGCCGTCGATATCGGCGTCGCCGAATGGATGCCGTACTCGCGCGCCTTGTAGTTCGACGTGGCCACAACGCCCCGTCCGAGGCCGCCTCGCGGGTCCGCTCCGACGACCAAGGGCACGCCGCGCAAAGCGGGCGTATCCCGCTCTTCGATCGCGGCGAAGAAGGCATCCATATCCACATGGGCAATAATCCGCGGCACAAGGGCTCCTGTAGGTTTCCCGGCGTTCGCTATGCCAGAATATGATCCATGATTCGCATGCCGGGCGATCCTTTTCGCGGCCCGCTCCCTCCCCTGACTGAAGAGCAAGGGGCCCTCGAGGAGCTTCTTCGCCGGCACGTCGGGCAGCTCGCCGGTGTGATCGGGGAACGCAATCTCTTCCGGCCTTCTCACTTGGCCGCCGCCGCAGACTATATCGGATCGGTCCTGAAGAAGGCAGGCCTTTCCGTTCAACGACAACAATATGGCGTCTCCGGAACACCGGCCGAAAACGTGGAAGCGGAAATCAAAGGCGCGGCACGCCCTGATGAGATCCTGTTGATCGGCGCGCATTACGACTCAGTGCAAGGCAGCCCCGGAGCCAACGACAATGCCACCGGTGTCGCCGCCACCCTGGCGCTTGCCCAGGCCTTTGCGACGACTCGACTTTCCAGCACTGTCCGCTTTGTCTTGTTCGCGAACGAAGAGCCACCGTTTTTTCAGAGTGCTCACATGGGGAGCCGGGTCTATGCCCGACGGAGCAGAGAGCGCGGCGAGAACATCCGGCTCATGCTCAGCCTCGAAACCATCGGCTACTATACGGATGAACCAGGCAGCCAGCGCTATCCGTTTCCGCTCAGCTTCTTTTATCCCTCCACAGGGAACTTCATCGCCTTCGTGAGCAACATGGCCCACGGGTCCGCTGTGAAGCGCCTGCTCGCCTTGTTTCGCCGCCATGCGCAATTTCCTTCGGAAGGGGGCGCCCTGTGGGAATCCATTCCGGGCGTCGCCTGGTCGGATCACTGGTCGTTCTGGCAGGAAGGTTATGCGGCGGTGATGATCACCGATACGGCGCCCAATCGCTATCCGCAGTATCACAGCGCCGGCGACCGGCCGGACCAGGTGGATTTTCCCCGGATGGCGCGGGTCGTCAAGGGTCTGGAAGGCGTCGTTCATGAACTGGCGGAGGATTTGTAAGGGTGGTCTGCCGGCCCTTTGCGGCGCCGGTGTTAAGATATGAATTGATCCTTGGAGGACGACTGCCATGTCATCACCGTCGTCGCCTGCCCTCCTCATCCATCAGGGAACCTGCCATGCACTCTTTGCGTACGACGTCGGATGGGCTATCGACCTGGTGGAGGCGGAGCGTCGGATTACCGCCGGGACGGAGCGGGGCCGCCTTCGGCACAAAAGCAGAGCGCCGCAATATTTTGAATACCGGCCGGCGCCCCTGCGCCTCATGCAGGAAGGCGGCGCGTTCTCCGTCGGAGCCCATCAATCCAGCGCGACCGTCGAGCTGATGGTGTACGACTTCGGGGCCGTGGCGATCACGTACCGGTTTCCGTTGGAAGGACCGGCCGAGGCGTTACTGGAGCTGAGTGAATCGCTGTATGAGAATGAGTCGTTGCTGGCGAAATCCAGGACTCGGGTTGAGCACCTGGTACAAGCGCTGCTGCCGGCCATCGAGCGGCCCAAGATCGCCGCTGAAGTGGAGGACTACGTCATCTTCTCGATTGATTCCTACACCTCCGCCTTCGGCTCTGCGCCATGGATCAACGGCGAGGCCGAACTGGCCCGGATCCTGCGCGGAGAACGGACTCCGCTCTCCGATCAGGAAATAGCGGATGCCATGTCCTGCCGGATTTCATTCGGCCGGGAGGATGCCGCCCTCATCGATTGGCATGCGGCCGTGCTGTTCGGCAAAGAGATGGACGATGTGCGGGCCGTGTTGGAGTTCGCCAATGTGGAATTGCTCGAAATGCGCATGCTGGATGAGCAACTCGACAGGGCTCTGGATGAGGGTTACGAGGCGCTGACGAGGAAATCAGGGCGGACGCTGGCGCTTCCCGGATCCTTCGAGCAGGACACCACCCACATCGCCCAATTGCAGGTCGATGCCGCGCTGCTGTTTGAGCGCGTCACGAACACCTTGAAGCTGTTGGGCGATCAGTATCTGGCGCGCGTCTATCGCCTGGCCTCGCAACGCTTCCATCTGGAAGCCTGGGACGCGAGCATCCTACGCAAACTGCAGACACTGGAAAGCATCTACGACAAGATGTCCAATCGCGCCTCCACCCGGCGCATGGAGGTTCTCGAGTGGATTATCATCGTGCTGATTGCCGTGTCCATCGCCGTATCGTTTATCCCTCTCAGCGGTCACTGAGACGCTCAGGCCTCGGATCGGTACCCGCCGCGGGCCGCTCTTCATCGCCCCCGATGACCGGCTGGACAGGGGTCGGAATCGGGGGATGGCAATGAGCCAGGGCCAGCGCCGCTCCAAAGAGACAGAGGATGGTCGTAAGTCGTTGTCGTGTCATAGGCCCTCCTGAATCGCTCCCAGGCAAGCTGGCTGTGGTGGGCGGGCTCAGCTCATCACGACCGGAAGCCGTCTGGCCCCCCAGTGGCCCGGCTGGGATTCAAACATGCCGGCACAAGCCGTCGCGCAAAATCGGCAACGGCCGTCGCCCGTGATATTCCAGTCGCCTAGTCGGTACCAGTCCCTGACGATCAGTTGTTCGTGACACTGATACCAGTACGTGCTTCCGCCTTCTTCGTCATGCACGTTGCTGGTATAGGCGTACCGGAGGCCATTCCTCCTGGCAATCGTCCGTGCCATGGCCAACGTGGCCGGCGGCGTCGCCGGCCTGTCGAGCATCCGATAGTCGGGATGGAAGCCGCTGAAATGGATCGGGACATCAGGTCCGAGATGCTCCACCACCCACTGGGTCAGCCGCTCGATTTCACCCTCCGAGTCGTTCTCTCCCGGGATGAGGAGGGTCGTGATCTCCAGCCAGACATTCGTGTGATGCTTAATGTAGACCAATGTATCCAGGACCCGCTGCAGGCTTCCGCCGCAGATCTGCTTGTAGAAACGCTCGGTAGATCCCTTCAGATCCACGTTGGCCGCATCCATATACCGATAGAAAACCTCTCTCGGCTCCTCGCAGACATACCCCGCTGTCACGGCGACGGACTTGATCCCTTGTTCGCGGCAAGCCTGTGCGACATCGATCGCATATTCATGAAAGACGATCGGGTCGTTATAGGTGTAGGCCACCGATCGGCAACCGAGCGTCGCGGCTGTCCGAGCGATCGTCTCCGGCGAAGCTTCATCGGCCAGGGTTTCCATCTCGCGCGATTTGCTCATGTCCCAGTTCTGGCAGAACTTACAGGAGAGATTGCATCCGGCGGTTCCAAATGACAGGACCGGGGTGCCGGGCAGAAAATGATGCAGCGGCTTCTTTTCGATCGGATCGACGCAGAACCCGCTCGATCGTCCATACGTCGTCAGGACGATTTGATCCCTGATGCCTCGCGCGGACAAAACACAGTCCTTGCTGCCCCTCATGCAACCTGCAATACCGAGGGCAGAGATCGCACTGGATCCGTCCATCGTCGAGTCGATGCCAATAGTGCGTCGGCACATGGATTGTCGATCGTGCGGAGCCCATGATCCCCTTCCCTTGAGATCGCACCTGAGTGCGAGCATTATACCAGTCCAATCCTTTCATGGCTGAGCCGGCTCTTACGGACGAGCAAGTCGGAGGCCAAGCGGTCTTAGGAAGACAATTAATGAGATCAACTCCTTGGCTCACAGAACGACATGGCTACGATCCGACTTGAGCCCATGATCCCCTTCCCTTGAGATCGCACCTGAGTGCGAGCATTATACCAGTCCAATCCTTTCATGGCTGAGCCGGCTCTTACGGACGAGC
>CBDIWQ010000209.1:0-4829 GCA_965285965.1 uncultured bacterium
CTTTCGATGCATTGCGGCGGCGTCGTCATCGTCCCGGACGAGATCCGGCGGTACGTGCCGGTCGAATTCACGGCCAAAGGCTGGCCGGTCATTCAATGGGAAAAAGACCAGGCGGAGGAGGCGGGGCTGGTTAAAATCGACTTGTTGGGCAATCGCTCTCTCGCCGTCATCCGCGATGCCCTCGCCGCCATCGCCCGCCACACCGGTCGTGTGATCGATTATGCGAGTTGGGATCCTGTGAGTGATCCGGGCACGCAGGATCTCATTCGACGCGGCGACACCATGGGATGTTTTTATGTCGAATCCCCCGCGACGCGACTGTTGCTGAACAAGCTCTGGCGCGGCATGCCTCCGGACCGTCGCGCTTATGCGGATGTCTTTGAGTATCTCGTAATGGTGTCCTCGCTCGTCCGGCCCGCGGCGATTACGTTCGTGCAGGACTTCGTGCGACGGGCCCATGGTCACCCCTATGACCCGCTGCATCCGCTGATGGAACCCCTTCTCAAAGACACCCACGGCATCATGGTCTACCAGGAGGATGTCACGAAAGTGGCCATGGCACTCGCCGATTTTTCCGTGGAAGATGCCGATCAATTGCGCAAGGTGCTCAGCAAAAAGCACAAAGAGCGGCAACTACGGGACTATTACCAGGAGTTTTGCCGCGGCGCAGCGAAGAACGGCGCCTCTCCGAACACCATCCGGAAGATTTGGACGATGATTATGAGTTTCGCCGGCTACAGCTTTTGTAAGCCCCATTCGGCCAGCTATGCGCAAGTCTCGTTCAAATCCGCCTATCTGCGCGCGCACTACCCGGCTGAATTCATGGCCGCCGTGATCAGCAATGAAGGAGGATTTTATTCTGCCTTTGCCTATCTTTCCGAAGCACGACGCATGGGGCTCGCCATCGTCCTCCCCGACATCAACGCCAGCGAATGGGCCTATCACGGCACGGGTGACCGCCTGCGCATAGGGCTGATGCAGGTCAAGGGTCTGACGAAAGCCCTCGGTATGCAGATCGTCGAGGAACGGACCAAGAATGGATTATACCGTTCATGGCGCGACTTTTTGACGCGTGTCGACCCCGAACCGGCTCAAGCCCGGCTTTTGATTCGAGCCGGCTGCTGTGATTCCCTCGCCGGCGAATTGACCAGACCCGCCTTACTGTGGCGGCTCTATGCCCATAACGAAGCAGACCCGTTGCCGGTGCCCGACGAGTATCCTCCCCTGCAGAAGTTGGCCCATGAACTGGAGTCATTCGGCTTTCTTGTGAGCCGCCATCCCCTGGTCCTCTATCGGACAGAAATTGAGCGCTTGCAGCCGGTGCCGGCCGCTCACATGCGCCGGTTCGTCGGACGCCGCATTACGATGGTGGGCTGGCTCATCACCGAAAAGCCGGTCGAAACCAAACATGGCCAGGCGATGGAATTCATTACCCTGGAAGACACGACCGCTCTCTATGACGCGACCCTGTTCCCGGAAGTCTATCAGCGCTGCCATGCCCTCTTGTTCCCCAACCGGCCGTATGTCGTGCGCGGGCGAGTGGAGGAGGAGTTCGGCGTCGCCACATTGACGGTGAGTGATTTGCACGTATTGGAGCCGACATCCGGCGGCCGCCAGCCATCACACCGGCGTTCACCCGCATGGTATGGTGATGAATGCGATCCCGTCCTGATCGATCCGCCGCCGGCTTTCTCCCCGCCGACCTAACCATTCCTCATCTGCGTGACGCCTCGGCGTCCTGCACGGGCTGCGACCTCTACCAACGCGCCACTCAAACGGTGTTCGGAGAAGGCGCGCCTCATGCCAGGACGCTGATGATCGGGGAACAACCCGGCGACCAAGAAGATCGTGCCGGCCATCCGTTCGTCGGGCCGGCGGGAAAACTGCTGGACAAAGCGCTCGCTGAAGCGGGCATCGGGCGAGATGAGGTCTACATTACCAATGCCGTCAAACATTTCAAATGGGAGCCCCAAGGCAAACGCCGCAAGCATAAGAAGCCGTCAGCGGCCGAAATTGCGGCCTGCCGCCCATGGCTGGACGCGGAAGTGCGGGCGATTCAGCCGCTGGTCATCGTGTGCCTCGGGGTGACGGCCGCTCAGTCGGCATTCGGCAAGCTCGTTCGATTACATGAAGTGACCGGGCGGTTTTGGGATACGCCCCTCGGACCCAACGTGTATGTGACCATCCATCCGTCCGCGATCCTGCGACATCAGGACGCCTCGAGCCGGGACGACGAATACCGGCGCTTCGTCGGAGATTTCCGCCGGATCCAACAGTATTTGCGGGCTCGCGCCGCGTAACTTCATGTCGCATCCATCCCATAGCTGTCTGCTCATTATCGATATGATCAGTGAATTCGCCTTCGAGCACGCTGAACGATTGTTTCCCTCGATAGAGCACACGGCGCAGCGGATTGCGACGTTGAAACAGCACATGAAGAAGGCGGGCATGCCAGTGATTTATGTCAACGACAACTTCGGTAAGTGGCGGTCGGATTTTCGAGGACTGGTGACACGTTGCTTGAAAGACGGCTGTCGGGGCCGGCAGGTCGCACGATTCCTGGCCCCCGATGAGGATGACTATTTTGTACTCAAGCCCAAACATTCGGCGTTTTTTGCCACGCCGCTGGAATTACTCTTGGGCTCTCTGGATGCCCGCCGACTCGTCTTGACCGGTGTAGCGGGCAACAATTGTGTGCTTTACACGGCGGCCGACGCCCATATGCGCGAGTTCGAACTCGCCGTGCCGGCCGATTGCATTGTTTCCCTCGAACAGGAGGCCAATCGTAAGGCCCTCGAGCATATGCGAGAGACGCTGAACGCCGATATTGCTCCCTCCAAAATCCTCATCGATACGCTCGCCGCCTAATCGTTCCAATCCAGGTCCGTGCTGGCAACGGATCAACAGTGAACGGTTTCAGAAACCGATGCAGAAGAACGTGCCAGTCAATTGCTGGGAGATTCCGAGAGTTGATCGTAGAGAACTGTCGCACGTGGACGAAGACGGGCTACTCCTCTCCACTGACTCGCTCTCGTATATTGAACTGATTCATCGCAACAGCTGTCCCCCGATGGACCAGACATTCCAGCGCATCGACGGCTTTACTTAAGCAAGGCTCAAAGACCGCCATTTCATCGGGGGAAACTGGCTGCAGCACATAGTCGGCCGAATCCTGATGCGGTGCAGGCCGGCCGATTCCGATTTTGACCCGGACAAATTGAGGAGTACCGAGCGCCTCGACGACGGATTTGATTCCGTTGTGCCCGCCGTGTCCCCCACCCTCCTTAATTCGAATCCGGCCGGGCTCCAGATCCAGATCATCATGAATGAGGATGAGCTGGTCCGGTGTGAGCTTGAATTCTCGCAGAAGGCCTTTGAGAGGAGGACCGCTGAGGTTCATCCAGTCCAGCAAGCCGGCCAGCTCGATCAATTCCGAGCCGAGCCGGCCAGAGCCTCGCTGGGCTGTGCCACGGGGAGTGAGACGAATAGACCAGCGGGCCGCGGCCCGCTCGATGACCCACATACCGATATTGTGACGGGTCAGGGCGTACGCTTTGCCAGGATTGCCCAGTCCCACGAGAAGATGCACCGCTATTTCTTCTTATCAGCTTCCTTTTTTTCAGCCTTAGGAGCTTCCTTCTTCTCGCCCGCCTTGGCTTCGGCGGCTGCCGGAGCGGCGGCGCCCGCTTTAGCCGGCTCACCTTCTCCCGGTTCCTTCCCCTTGGCGGCAACCTCCGGCTCGGTGGCTGCCCCTGCGCCGCTGGTCAACAAGGATTCCAGCTTCGCCTCGGACATCGGCGCTGCCACGCTCACCACCATCTGTTCCGGATCGTCCAGGAATCGAATGCCTTCTTGGCCGACAAGATCCTTCAAATGAATACCGGTGCCGATGCCCAATGCAGACGCATCCACTTCGATGGCATCTGGCAGGACCGCCGGCAGACATTCGATGTTCAGCTCGCGGAGATTATGGTGTAGGACACCGCCCTCTTTCACGCCGGCCGGGACCCCACCGATGACATGGATCGGAACCTTGACGCGAATCGGCTTACTCATGGAAATCTCAAACAGATCTGCATGCAGGACGGCGCTCGTCACCGGATCCACCTGGTAGTCCCTGAGAAGGGCCGTCCGATTGGGGTTCGATTTGGCCCCGGTCACGGTCAGGGAGATCAACGCGGTGCTCCCCGCTCTCGATTTCAAGATTCTGAGCAACTCTTCCGGATCCGTGATGCTCAGCAGAAGACATTCGCCCTGGCCATAGAGCACGGCGGGAATCTGCCCGTTCCGCCGCATGGTGCGCGCGGCTCCCTTGCCGGCCTGCTCTCTCATTGTGACTGCTAATTCGAATTTCATGATGTTTCCTCCGTCTCCTGCTTACAGCCCCGGTTCCCTAGGCGGGTTTACGCAAATAATGAGCTGACTGATTCATCTTCGTGGATGCGTCTGATGGCTTCTCCGAGAAGGGGCGCGACCGACAATTGATGCAGCTTGGGACATGCTTGGTCTTTTCCACGCATAGGGATCGAATTCGTCGTGACCACTTGGGTGATACAGGACTTCTGCAGCCGATCCAGCGCCGGCCCCGAGAGAACGGCATGGGTGCAGGCGGTCCAGACTTCGCGCGCGCCTTGATCGGCACAAGCCTGAGCGCCTTGTACGATGGTCCCGGCCGTGTCGATCATGTCGTCGACCAGCAGCACGCTCTTGCCCTGCACGTCGCCGATGATATTCATGATCTGCGCCTGGTTGGGGCCTTCCCGCCGCTTGTCGATGATTGCCAGATTCGCTTGAAGGCGTTTGGCAAACGCTCGAGCTCGTTCCACACC
>CBDIWQ010000210.1:0-16806 GCA_965285965.1 uncultured bacterium
TATGTTGAGCGCCTCGACCTTTGGCTGGCCGCTAGTCGTTGCCGGTGGCTTGAAGACGATCTACGACATGCTGCTGCTTGTCATGTTTCGCAAAGTGCGACCGCCGGAAGAAATGTGCAGCGACCGTGACCGGTAGCGGCGACCGCCAGGACGATGCGCGAGAAGTGACATGTAGCTTGACTCTCGTCTGCGGGCAATGATGGATAACACCGGCCACCACGGTAAGCCGGTAGGGTAGCGTTCCACGTTTGTGCTGCATCGCGCGAATTACCCGGCATGTCACCATTGCGATGCTACGCCATGCCGTAGCAGTGGCAATAATCTTGCCTGAGGCCGTTCGTTTCAGTCGCAGTCCCGTTTACAAGCATCCAGCCAAGGAATGCGCTCTTCGCGGAACTTTCGACCCGCATAATAGCTTATTATCCGGAAGTCGGGAACGTCCAGGTGAGCAGAATACCAGTGATCGGACTGTGCGAAGTCGCTCGGTTCATGACACTGACGGGGAACACGTGCAGCCGCCGGATCGCCGACCGGACAGGCGCTGCCTCGCTTCAGCGTTCCAGGCGGCGTGGCACAAATGTCGCCCTTTGGGCTTGGGCACGCTTGATTCTGTTTTCCGTCTCGGCGATAGAATGGACGACGAGTCGGAAGCTACCGCAGACGGCGACCTCCATGGCTCGGGCGCAGAGGAACCGTTCGACTCTTTCCACGGTGTATTTCTCTCGCTCGCTTCGGAAAACCCCTGTCCGAAGAACTTTGCATACTGAATGGCAGGCTGAAGATTGCCGGCTCCCTCCTACGTATGCTGCCAGCAGGTAGGCAACCCGTGAATCAGCCAGGGTCGCTCCGAGCTTCGGTGCACTACCCGGCCTCTTACTATGCGAATGGATTCCAGGATTCCCCGTATGGAGAGGTGCGAGAGCGGCCGAATCGGAGCAATCAAAAAGAATGCTGTCCGGGTCACCGGACCGTAGGTTCGAATCCTACCCTCTCCGCCATGACCACTGGAAGGTCAAGCAGGGCTTGTGACATGAGCCGCAACCAACGTTCTACTGCGGCTCATATAACCGCCGCCACATGTATTGTTGAGAGGGCACTTGTAGATAGGCTTCCAGGCAAAGATACAGGCGCTCTTGTCCGACCTCGTCTTGATACAGCCAGATGTAGGCCTGATGGGTTGTGCCGCATATGGCACATGGCCTTTGAGTCGGCACCCGCTCCTCTGCCTTAAGATGCGCCCGCTGGTCCATGTTTTGGCCTCCTTCCGTCCTGCTCGCCTGCACGGCCCGACCGCAGGAGCAACTCTTGCCGAATCGCTTCCAGCAAATCATTCACGATGAGCGGCTTCCTCAGCGTGCGATGGGCGCCGAGCTCCTTGGCAACATCGAGATAATCAAACTCTGCGGTCCCTCCTGAGATCGCCACAATCCTTATGTCCGGCGATACTCGGCGCAAGGTCATCGTCACGTCTAGACCATCCTGCTCGGGCATTAAGACATCCGTGATGACCAGGTCCGCGGTACTGACCTGAAGAAGGCGGAGGCCTTCCCGCCCGTTGCTGGCAAGGAGCACGGTGTGTCCCGCGTCTTCCAATACCTTTCGTAGAAAGGCCCGAATGGCGGAGTCGTCGTCAATGACCAAAATGGATGCGATGGTGCACCTCTCGGTTCACATGGGTGGACGCGATGTTGACCTTCAGGACGCTACAGGAGGCGCCGTAAGCTTTCTCCAAGACGATGGAGCGAAAATTCTTTTTCAATAAACTCCGCCGCGCCTAGCTCCCGTGCTTGTTGTTCCGTCTTCTCATTACCGGCTCCCGTCAGAATCACCACCGGAATGTCGGCGTCAACGGCATGAATGTCTTTCAACACGGTGATGTCGTCGACATCCGGCATTTTGAGATCCAGGACGATGAGATCCGGGCGTTCACGACGCCCCCTCAGCCAGCAGCACGGCATACCCCTTGCGCTCTAAGATCGTGGCTAACAAGCCACGGATTCCGGTTCATCGTCAATTACCAGGATCCTCTTCATCACGCCTCCTTGGATTGGCTTACAGGGCACTTCCAGCCAACCCCCAGACGGAAAGGTAAGAGACCATGGCTCCAGTGCAATCACGCACCGTGGAGGCCTTCAAGTTCTTGCCCGGGCGTCTAGGTTGGTCCGCCGCGGCATCGATCGCTGATCATTCTCACGACATCTCATGCCCCTCTAGGCATCCTCCACTCCCATATTGCTCCTCGGCATTCAACCCTATATGAAGACGAGCCGGCACCTGGCGGGTCCGCCAGGTGCCAACGCCGCTCATTCCTTGTAGGTTCATGACCGAGTGCGCTTCGATAAGATAGAAAGGCGGCTTCTATGGTGGATGACGAGTCAGTAACCCCCCGCGATGTTCCGACGTCAAGAAGCGTGGCCGGCTTGATCGAGCGCAGGTTCCCACGATCGTTCGTCGAACTGCCCTGTATGTATTCACGAGATGGCGGGCCCGACTGTGACGGGACGGTTCTCGATGTATCGAGGGATGGATGTGCCATCCGCAAAACGGCCCACGTTCAACGGGGCGATTCGCTCCAACTCTCCATCTTCCCTTCACCGAACCAGTCTCCAATCGAAGTCAGTCTGGCGGTGGTACGATGGTCGACGATGGTGCAGTTCGGCGTTGAGTTCATGATGCTGTCACCTCGCGACACGAAGCGCTTACGCGACTACCTGACGCTCTTGGAAGAGGCGCGATAGCAGGATGGCATTTCTGTTTGTTCACGGCCCAGCTCAACCGGAGATGCCAACCGCAACGAGACAGCCACGGTTGAATCCCATGTGTGCATAAGGACATGGGTGAGCGGCGTACGTGCCAGGAAGGTTAATTTAAAGGGGATCCGGAAGAGGCGGCAAGCCGAAGAACACACGAGTGTCATTTTTGTCCTTCAGCGAAAGTTCTTCCTTCGTTAGCTTGCGCGCCATCTTCAGGAACGCCTGATACTTGACCTCTAAAGACACTTTGGGCTTTCGCATGACGACCTCCTGTGTGAACCCCTCTAAGTGACGAATCTTACTCTCTTCCGACAGAGAGCGCGAGCAATGTTCTTGAGGCACCGCTGAATCGCTCTTTCCCCGCTGGTATTACCCTTGCCTCGGCCGGCACATCCCAGCAAAGAAGCGCCAAGGCCACTGAAAGGAGGAATGAAACAACATTCTGCCTATTTCCTTGCGGCCGGCATTTGAATATCGTGACGCCTACGAGCGAGACGTATCGTCGCTAGCAAGGGTACAGGCAAGATGAAACTAGGATTTATTCTAGGGAGGACCGGTGCGTAGGTGGATTCATAGTGTCCCATCTCAACTCCTAAGACGGTCTTCTTATGTGCCTTCTCTTGCGGACTGGTACGTGTATGCTTCTTGTAGCCGTATGTCTGATATCAGGCACATTTGGATGCGGGTCTGAGGACGGTACCGAGAATGGCGCACCGAGTTTGGCGTCACAAGGAGCCAGCCTCACATTGCAGTGGGATGCGGTGCAAGACACATCAGTTTTGGGTTACAGAGTCTATCACGGCACCTTTTCGCACATGTATCACTCATGGACGGAAGTGCACGGTGTTACAACGCATACCATTTCAAATCTTGGCTACAATACGACATATTACTTCGCAGTGACGGCCTACAATGCTTACAGCGAAGGTCCATACTCGAACGAAGTCAGTGCAACGACTGCTGCTTCGCCACAATCTGATCCTTGAGACCAGAAGGACAAGTACTGACGATGAAGGGATGTGTGAGATGGCGGCGTTTCAAGTAGCTGGCGCAGATCCGGCCTGCTGCCAGTCGTCGGTCTATTGGCCCTGCACCGCCAGCTGAATTGCAGAGTGCAACTGCTCCCAGGCCGCTTCTTTCGGAATGATCACCGCTGCACCAGCCCGTAGCATGGCCGCGTGAACCTCTCGCTCCACATTCACCGATAACCCAATGATGGAGATGCTCGGATGGCGGCCCTTAATGCAGGCCGTCGCTTCAATTCCATTCATAAACGGCATGTGGATGTCCATGACGACGATGGTCGGATGCAAAGCTTCTACGGCTTCTACCGCGTCTTTCCCGTTGCTTGCCTCCCCTACGACTGCTACGTCGCCATAGCCTTGCAGGATGGATCGTAAGACCCCGCGTACCCCGGTATGGTCATCCACCAATACTACAGAAATGAGATGCATTAGATTCCGGAAGGTTGAGAGTGCAAAAAGTGCGCTCGTTCTAGAATAGGAGTGCGGCGTGGCAGTACACGATGAGGCCGTCCGATCATCCCTCTACTGCGGGCCGTGACGATGGAGTCTCACACTGCGGAAGGAGACATCGTAAGGTTTCTCCAAGGCGATGGAGTGAGAATTCCTTTTCAATAAACGCTGCTGCACCCAGTTGTCGTGCTAGCTTCTCCACCTTTTCAGAGCCAGCTCCCGTTAGAATCACTACCGGCGTCTGGAAACCAAGGCCACGAATGTCTTGCAATACCGTGATTCCGTCCATGTCCGGCATTTTTAGATCGAGCACGATCAGATCCGGCCGTTCCCTGCGGAACAGATCCAAGCCCTTTTTGCCGCTCTCGGCCAGCACCACGGCATATCCCTTGCGCTCCAGTATCGTGGCCAACAGGCCACGGATTCCCGGTTCATCATCGACCACCAGGATCTTGGTTTTCACAATCGCTCCTGAGGTTCCACTGCTGCTGTACATCCGTCCCGCCGAAGGGCTGACCCAGGAACACTGGTCCAAGGCAACTACAACACAGGTGGTCTTCTCCGACCGATTAGAACGGCGGTGCATCGTTATGATGGGCGCTCATTCCATCATTGACCATCTTTGGATCACTCTTCCTGAGTTTCGCCTTCGATGCCATCTCCAACTCCTCTCCCACAACGTCAAGCAGGTCCACCATGGCGAGCGGCTTCCTCAGTGTTCGATGGGCACCCAGAGTCTTGGCGACATCAAGAAAATCCATATCGGCGACGCCGCCAGAAAACGCAATAATGCGGGTTCCGGGGGACTGACGATGCAAAGTCCTCGTTACCTCCAGTCCGTCCCGTTCCGGCATTAGCACGTCAGTGATCACAAGTTCTGGAGCACACAGGTGGGCGATGTGGAGGCCTTGCTGGCCATTGCTCGCCTGCCGCACGACATGCCCCTCCGCCTCCAACACTTCCCGCAAGAGAAGCCGGATCTGTGAATCATCGTCGATGACAAGTATGGATGCGATACACCACCTCAAGGTTTGCACGTAAAGTATCGCTGAAGATGAGTCGGTTGTCTGTAAGCTTGAGCTTACATATTGCTAATAATGGGAAGATGGGTTGGTGGTTGGTTGATGGACAGCTACCATAGGGCCATTAGACTCTACGCCGATGGGCTGTATCGCCCTGCCGGCATTGCAGACATCGTGAGAACTACAGAGCCTCACTACGCTCCATGGGGGCGTTCTTCCCTCAGCTGTACAATGCTTCATCAGTGTGCGTGACACGGGATTTCGACTGAGTGAACTTGCTAAGCCGTCTTTCTTTGCTATTGTTCATTCGATCTCTCTGTCACTCGACAGTCTTCTTAAGGAGAAGGACTTTCTATGAGCGATGTCTATCAACAACACAACCCTACCGGCTCCTGTACCGGCCCACATGACCGGAAGTTTGTTCGTTACCGGGTCAGCGTGCGATGCGAATTCTCCAGTGATCCTTGTTCAGGAGACGGGACGGTAGTCGATTTGTCTACCGGAGGATGCAGAATCGAAGCCGCGTGGCACTTTTCGCCAGGAGAGTACTTGAGCATGACCCTCCATGCGATTTCACTCGAGCATGCGATACCTATTGAACTGGCCGTCGTGCGTTGGGCAAGCGGCGAGGCTTTCGGGGTCGAGTTTATCCGCATTAATCCGATCCACCAAAAGCGGCTGGGTCTTTTGGTGGGCTACATCGAACGGGATGCGATGCTGTTGGAGACCTTGAGGACGGCCTCTCAAGGATGAGGCCTTTCTCGAGCGGACCAAGGGCATCCTGAGCTAAGTCGAGAGCGTCATTGGAACGCATCCGGCGGCGTTTTAAGCAGCTTTGCAAAGCGCGCTTTATCGATCGCCTTCTCGTACGCTTCTTCTGGCGCGATCCACTTCTTATTAAGCAACTCTTGGATCGCATCATCCAACGTCTGCATGCCCGCGGCCTTACCCATCTGCATCGCGGAAGCAATTTGGAACGTTTTGGCGTCCCGGATGAGATTGCCGATCGCCGGCGTACACACCATGATTTCTAATGCGGCACAGCGTCCCTTTTGATCTATGCGCTTAATTAAGTTCTGCGCGACGACCAACCGTAGGGCCGTGGACAAGGTGTTTCGGATTTGCGCTTGTTCCTGATGGGGAAACACCTCGACAAGCCGGTCGACAGTTTTAGCAGCGTTCTCGGTGTGCAAGGTTCCAAAGACCAGGTGGCCGGTTGCCGCCGCCTCCACCGCCAGCCGGATGGTTTCTAAATCCCGCATTTCGCCCACGAGAATGATGTCCGGATCCTCCCGCAAGGCTCCTCGCAAAGCCGTCGCGAAGGTCAACGTATGCAGGCCCACTTCTCGGTGATTCACGATACAACCCAGGCTTTGGTGCACAAATTCAATCGGGTCCTCAATGGTCAGGATATGATCCTTCCGGTTCTTGTTCGCATAATCCACCATTCCGGCCAAGGTGGTTGATTTGCCGCTGCCGGTAGGCCCGGTGACCAGTACCAGGCCTTTTTTCAGCATGGCCGCCTTGGTTAAGACGGAGGGGAGCCCGAGTTGCTCTGCCGTCAAAACTTTACTCGGAATGACCCGGAAGACCGCCCCACAGCCATACTTTTGATTGAAGAGGTTGGCCCGGAACCTCGCGAGGCCGGCGATCTCATATCCGAAATCTACATCGCCGGTCGTTTCGAACTGATTCTTCTTGGCAGGAGGGGCAATGGCGTAGACCAGTTCCGTCAGTTGTCCTTCATCCAGCACGCCCTGTTCTTCGGCTCGCTCAAGCTCTCCGTTGATCCGCATGACGGGGGGCAGTCCTGCAACTAAATGCAAGTCAGAGGCACCACGATCCAGCATTGCACGAAACAACTCGTCGATTTTCGGCACGCATCCTCCTTGACCAAGCGGTCCAAGTACAATACCTATCCCCAAAGTATCGGTGTAAACAGGAGAGTTGTCTGTAGGCTAGAGTCCTACATGACTAGCATTAGGATAGAGTGCCATAGAGGCAGCGCTACTGGCGGCCTTGCGAAGCATCTCTTAGAGCCATTCGGCCATGTTGCGCAATATCAAAACAGCGGTATCCTTGGCGGATGCAGCGTCCGGTTATCGCGAACCAAGAGTCCCATCCATTTCCCACTCGCATAGGAATCGATCGCTATCGGGCCCAAGTGCTCCTTTTGCAGAGCCTCGTGTCCATCGTGCTCAGTTACCAAGTCCTTGCGACGCCGGACACCGTGCTGGCGCGACCAGTGCAGGAAATGCTCGTAGCGGGCTTATTGTCCATGCTTGGAGCCGCGTTCTTACTGCCTGTTCCCATCATCGAGACCCGTGCCTTCACAGTCGTGCTGCTGCTGATTGATACGTCCGTCACCTCGTGCATTATCTATGTCACGGATCAGCTCGGCTCTGACCTCTATCTGGCCTATTTCCTCATCATCTTGATCTCCTCCGCAATGAGGACGCTGACACAAAAAATACTATTCTCGGCTTTGATCGCCCTTTCTTATGCCACCATCTTATATTTCAAACTGGGCCACGATCTGTTCCTCCACGGCCA
Source organism: uncultured bacterium (assembly GCA_965285965.1). Classification (GTDB taxonomy): domain Bacteria; phylum Nitrospirota; class Nitrospiria; order Nitrospirales; family Nitrospiraceae; genus Nitrospira_D. The sequence goes on from CBDIWQ010000210.1 coordinate 7,804, forward strand.
TCTGATCCGAATTTCCATTCTCCTCATTATGGGTGTCGTGTACAGCGTCATGAGCGAGGCGCTGGAAATTGAACGTCAGGATAAGAGCGAATTGGTAGACGAGATTAAAGAGCGGATTCGAGCGCAAGAGAGGCTGGAAGCCAGCGAAACGCTCTTGAGAACGTTACATGAAGTGACCGTAGGCGGGGTGGAGTGGGAGCAACGGCTCCACACCCTCCTTACACTAGGGTGCGGAAGCCTGGACCTGCCGACCGGCTTGCTGATGCGCGTCAATGGAAACACGTTTCAGATCCGCGACATGGTCACGCCGGAATTAAGAGCACGTGTGGGTGATTCCTTTTCGATGGCGAACAGCTATTGCGCGTGGACTACCCGATCGCGGGAACCCGTGACCTTCAGCAGTCCTGATGCGGCAGATTGGCGCCCTCCTTCAGCAGATCCGTTGCTCGGACATCCGCACGCCTTCGCGGGTGTTCCAGTATTCATGAACGACGTGATGTATGGGGCTCTCTGCTTTTCCAGCACCCGTTCAGGGCATAGAGCATTCGCAGGCTACGAGAAAACCTTCTTGAAACTGTGTGCGCAATGGATTGGCCATGAACTGGAACGTGAAGCAGCGGAAGCCAGCATCTGCCAGGCCAAGGAGCAAGCGGAAGCGGCCAATCGTGCCAAAACGGAATTTTTGGCGACCATGAGCCATGAAATCCGGACCCCGATGAACGCGGTTATCGGCATGACGGAATTGCTCTGGGAGACGTCGTTGTGTCCCGAACAGAAAGAGTATTTGGGCACCATCTGTCGATCCAGTAAGAACTTGCTCGATCTGATTAACGATATTCTGGACATCTCAAAAATCGAGGCCGGTCATTTTGCATTGGAGAACGCGCCGTTCGACCTGAACGAGGTCTTAGAGAGGGCCGCCGAAGCGCTGGCTTCCCGCGCACAACAAAAGGGCCTCGAAATGGTCATTTCACTGGAGCCTGACATCCCCACTGACCTGCTGGGTGACAGCCGTGCCCTCCGTCAGGTCATTTGGAATTTGCTCGGCAACGCCATTAAGTTTACGGAGCGAGGCGAGATCTACCTGCGTGTTTCCAGAGATCGGAACACCGATCAGCCGGGTGCATTGCTCTTTACTGTCTCGGATACCGGCATCGGCATTCCTGCAGACAAACAGGGGCTGATTTTCGAGCGGTTCACTCAAGCCGATTCCTCCACCACGCGGAATTACGGCGGCACTGGATTAGGCTTAGCCATTGTCAAACGGCTAGTCGGACTTGCCGGCGGAAGCATTTGGGTGGAAAGCGCTGTCGGGAAAGGAAGCACCTTTGCGTTTACGATCCCTTTTGGCCTCTCAACACCCGGTCGGGTCGAAGTTCTCTCCAGAGGAATTGATCTCCGAAATATGAAGGTGCAACTCTCCATTTCGCAATCCCGGACTCTGGAAGCGCTCCAGGAACATTTTTCCGGCCAGAAGGCTACGGTGACGCAGGTCGAAAATCCGGAAGCGGCAGTGAACCAGATCGTCGAGGCCATGCACGGACCCAGCCCTTATGACTTGCTTGTTCTCGATGTCACGGTGCTCGCCCACGAACCCGGGAGGCTGACGAACCTTCTCTCGGCTGCTCGCAATACAGGAACGGTCGTCATTGTGATCGTCCCCGATGTTCGCAGCTCCGTTATTTCGGTCTGCTATCGACTGGCCATCGGGGGGTATGTGACCAAGCCGGTCACCAGGAAAAAGCTTGACGATGTGCTTAGACGAGCATGGGAGAAACAACGGACCACGGCCGTCGAACAGGTGACTCCTGAGGCTCCAGTCGAGATGTCGAGCCGTGCACGGATTCTGATGGCCGAAGATTCTGCAGATAACCAAGCGCTAGTTCGCGCGTATCTCAAGCAGACCGGCCATCAGTTGGATATTGCGGAAAACGGCCAAGTCGCTTTCCAGATGTATACACAGGAAAGCTATGATCTTGTCCTGATGGATATGCAAATGCCCCTTATGGATGGGCTGACGGCCACCAGGAAGATCCGCGAATGGGAACAGAAGACCGGCAGAAGAGCCATTCCTATTGTGGCGCTGACCGCTCACGCGCTGAAAGAGGAGGTTGAAAGGACCCTCGGCGCCGGCTGTTCAAGTCATCTCATGAAACCTATTCACAAAACCACCTTGCTTACGGAAATCCAACGCTGGATTGATCGTTCTCGTCCTACGGCGACGATTACTTCATCAGTCGTACAATGATTCGACGTCATATCGACGTACTCTTCTTCATCTCAATCCAAGTTTAAAACAAACCCCATCTGGGTATCGGATCACCACACGTGCTACGCTGTGTGTACGGTTCCCCGTGTCGCCCCCCTAGGGCCCTCGATCGGTTCCACCCGATACTCTTCAAGTAGCAGCAGACGAGCGACCTGAGGCAAGCTACCCCCACAAGAAACTATGAAAGAGGCCGTTTTGATGGGGCCAGATGGGGCTGATTCGTCCATCCCGATAGCAGCAGTGGCAGCAGGTATCACTGTAAAGCGGTTCTGGAGGAGTTATACTGTCATAGATCGCCTCACGCTGAAATCGACCGCCAGGAGGCGCATCCCAGCTGATCTGCGGGCGGATCATGCCGCGCCAACTGACGACGTGGCCCTTCCCCGCCCAAGCTGACATGCAGCCGACCAGGGTCCCGTGCCGGAACTCAGGGTAGCTGCTGCCAACTATTCACACTGAGCGGCGAGGCGTCGATGTGGTGATGGCACAGGACGAACTTGATCACTTGTTAGACGCGTTTGCCGCCGACAGGCTGACGCCCGAGGAACGGGCCCAACTCCATGCCGCCGCGATGCGCGACAAACGCCTACTTTGCGCCCTGGCTGATGAGGAAGCTCTCAAAGAGGTGCTACGGGACCCGGTGCTCCGCGCAGACCTCCTGCTGGAGTTGCAGTCCACCGGCGGTGCCTGGCGACATGGAAAGCGGTGGTGGCGGCAGCCGTGGATGTGGATCGCCATAGGAAGCGCGCTGTCGGTGGTGGGTGCCATCCTCATCGGCACGGAACTGTATCAGAATCGCACCCCCGAGCAGCCTCTTAGAGTCGAGCGCGAGGTCAGCGCGCCAACATCGTCAGCAGTGGCGACTCCTCCCGAGTCCGATCCGGTCACGCCGGTTCCCAATGACGATGTCCCGTCTCCCCCGGCTATCTTGGACAAGCCGGACGCTGATGGCCCCGCCCCTGTCCCCGCGCCTCGGCGGATACCGGCTCCGTTCACGGGGCCGATGATTGAGGAGCGCGTGCGCGATGACGAAATCCGAGTCTCCCCCACAGTGCTTCCCAAACAGGATCCCGAGAGACCAGCACCGAAGAAATCCGACTCGCTTGCGCGGTCCAGGACCAATCCCGCGCCGCCCCCCGAGCCAGGGCCGCACCCGCCACAGACGGCGCATAACGACGCCGTGCTGACGCCGGCCGCCGAACCTGCTTCACCGGCTCAACATCAGGCCGCCCTTCCCATGCCCTCCGGCTCACGAAGCCCAGGACCACAAGTCAGCAGTCCGCGGGCAGTATTTTACGGCAAGCCTGACCACCTCGCGTCCGCCGCTGCTCTGCGCTCTCACGAGAGTGATCAGACCAGCGGTCTGGAGACGGAGCACGAACCGCTCATTCCTTCGGCGCTCCCGGCACCACTAGCGATCCGTTACAGTCTCGTCATTGCAAGCCCGGATGGAACAGATCACGAAGTGGATGCCGAGACGCCTGTGAGCCTGTCAGATCGTCCGCGCCTCGCCGTGCAAACCAATCAGGATGGGTACTTGCTGGTGACGGAAGTGGCCTCGACTGCAGAAACGGCGATTGCTCCGCCGGCGGCCTCCAAGCCCGTCCATGCGCGCACGACCGTGATATTCCCCTTGGCCGGGTTGATCACCGACTCGGAGGCCAATCCGGTCCTCCGCCTTCGCCTCGCCTTTACGTCCCGGCCGCCGGATGCCAGACGCCTGCTGACCCAGACACCCGGATCTCCACAGGAAGAGCGGGTAAAGCCTGCTCCGGGAGGACCGCCAGAGCATGCCGTCTATGTCGCCGCCCGTGGAGCCTCCGGGAATACACTGCTTATCGTCGAATTGAATCTCAGCCAGCGCCGTTAGCTTAACCGTACGTCGATTCCACCTTGCCTCTGAAGCGAATCTCCGTCAGGCCATTGAACAGACCAGCCGCGGCGTTCCGCCGTCTCGAACGACAACGCGCGCCGATCGCCGCTTTTATCTAGCGATCCTCGGCACGAATGGCTCACCATCAACGCCGTGAGCGCACCTCGCGCCAGGATGACCGGGGATAAATGGCTTGGTGATCGGAAGGCGTAGTGCCTCGGGGTATTACTTATCGCTCCAGAAGCCAAGCGGGAGTACTGTACTTCCAGTGCCTGAATGATGAAGGTCGATAAAGCGGCCCTTTGCCGCTCTCGGATCGAGGCTGTCCGGCCTCGCGCAGAACATGACTTTCTCCACCACAGCGTCGGCGTCACGAATCACCAGTGCAGACCCTCTCCACACTCTGCGAGATGGAGGTTATTCTCATGCCGAGATATGACTACGTTTGTTTAGACTGCCAAAAGGTCACGACCATTTCGTTAAGCTTGAAGGATCATGAGAGTGGCCCAATTGCCTGTCCGTCTTGCCATAGCAAACGTATGGAGCAATTGATCGGCAGTGTCATGGCAAAAACGAGCCGAAAGAGTTGAACAAACGTCATTCGGCGGCTCTGTTGGTGTATAAGTGTTTTTGGACTGCGACTACGCGTCGGCGTGCCTTCGGCTCGTCTGGTCGCCTCGTCTATAGACGGGGTGACAGGCGTCATCCAAGTCACCCGAAGAAGAAGTTCTCGCGCCCTTACCAATATCTCCTTGGCTTGAATTTATTCGAGAGCCACCCATAGAAATGTATCACTTGCACGACGACAATCCGCAAGTCGCTATCACCGGTCGCATAGGGTCTTTGAGAGCAGACTACGGCTCTGCAGTGGATGAACCTGCTGGGAGCGTGAAGTAGAAGGAAGCGCCTTGCCCTAGTTGCGACTCCGCCCATATGCGGCCACCATGAGACTCAACGATCTTCTTACAGACTGCCAGGCCGATTCCTGCTCCGCTTCGATCATCACTTTCCCGTCGAAAGAGCTTAAAAATACTCTCAGCTGCTTCAGAGGGAAACCCAATCCCTTCGTCTCGAACCGTGAATTTCCACATACCAGAGTCCTGTTGCGCACCGATGTGGACGCGAGGCGGCGCTTCTCCATGATATTTCAAAGCGTTTCCGATGAGGTTTTGTAGAAGTTGCGTCAGTTGAAACGACATCCCAACAACTGAGGGAAGAGGGTCATGCGTCACTTTCGCCTGACTCTCCGCAATGGCTTCAGCGAGGTTCATCATGACGTGACTCAACACGACCTGACAGTCAACCGATTCAACAATGTCTCGTCTTCCGCCGACACGAGCATACTCCAGGAGTCCCTCAACCAACTGCTCCATCCGATGCCCACCGTCGATCACGTAGCCGAGATACTCGTCTGCATCCTTATCCAGCTTGCCCTGGTACCGCTTGCTGAGCAGCTGAGCAAAGCCTTTAACCATTCGTAGCGGTTCCCGAAGATCATGGGAGGCGACAAAGGCGAACTCCTGAAGGTCTGCGTTTGACCGAGCCAGTTCCCGGGCCTGCTCATGGAGCTGCCGTTCGGCTCCCTCCAGCTCATCGATCTTGCGCTCGAGGGCCCCCTTCGCTTCCGCCAGCTCAGCTGTTCGCGCTTGTACCCTGCCCTCCAGCTCCCGTGCCGTCCGGCGCAGCCTGCCGATCACGATGCCGACGCCCACCGTGCCGCTTCCCCCGAGTGCCAGGAGTATCACGAAAGTTTCTTGCAGCCCGCTTCGGCCCTCAGCAACCGCTTTGGTCAACGGTCGTGTCACTTCCAGTACTCCCCGCACGTCACCCACTTTCCAATCTTTCTTCGGGCTGAGAGGATGAGTGTTATGGCAACTCACACAAGCGGCACGCATGCGATCGGCCTTGGCAAACCGAATGACGGGGGCGCCGGACAAAGATTGGAAGTGGATGACTGGTTGATCGGGCTGAGCCGCGAGACGGGCTAACGCCTCTTTTTCAAACTCATCCTGCGGCCCCCCATTCCGACGAGAGGGGAAAGGATACTGGCTATACAATCGCACCAGCAAATTATTTGCCTCGTCGGTCAGGTGCTGACCGAACATGATCGTTAAGGTGGCAGGAAGTGGAATGGTATTCGGACGCTGCCCGTAATCGTCGACTGCCTCTATCCCAAGCGGAGCGAGCCGCTCTACGACTTCATGGGCATACAGCTCTCGGAAGTCTTCCAACGCCCCTGCATAAAGCTTCGTCCCCTCTACTGCCGCAACTTCAATGATGCGCTCGGATAGCCGGCTCAGCTGCCACATAACGAGGACCAGTGTTGCAGCCAACAAAACTAGGAGAGTTCTGACCGTGCGGTCCCGAAGCACGTCAATCCCAAAACGAATAACCGACGCTGAAATTCCCATCGTTACCCTCAACACGTGGTGACCCTGCTCAGTGCAGCCTTACATCGGATTGCTGGGCGGCGCTTCTCCTCTTGCACGAGCGGCGGTATAACACCTGCGCAGTGCGGGCAGCAATACTGTCCTTCCATGCGTCCGGTCGATACCACTCAGCCCTCCTTCTTGGCGCTCCTTCCATCGAGCAAACCGCTTGGCGGCACCAGACATCCTACGAAGCAAGAAAACGTTAGGCGGGTGCGGTTACCCCTCTTCCTTTGTAGAGGAAACCACGACAACATAATCGCATCGCGGTCTATAGAGCTAGGTCGGTGTGATCGGCTAAAAGGGGAACTCGCAAGGCAACAGGGGCGGCATGCAGTGACTCACCGGGCAATATGGCAACATATCAAAAGGACATGTGCACGGCCGCGGTATCTGACGCTCAACCACGTTGCGCTTGATTGGCAGGTTTTCACTAATAATTTCATCAACGGAGGACACCTCGATGGGTTCTAAGATTTATGTCGGTGGGCTGCCCTATTCTGCGACTGAGCAACAGCTGAGTGATTTGTTTTCTCAGCACGGCGCAGTCGCTTCAGCGCGGATCATCACAGATAAGTTCACCGGGCAATCCAGGGGCTTTGGCTTCGTGGAAATGTCCTCAGATTCCGAGGCACAGGCCGCCATCACAGCTCTCCACGGTTCCGAGATGGGCGGACGAACGCTCACAGTCAATGAAGCGCGTCCTCAAGAGTCCCGCGCCGGTGGCGGCGGTGGACGCGGGGGATTCAGCGGCACTCGGGACCGTTGGTGAATATGGAATTAGATTCCCGGCAAATCAGGTGAACCCTCAGTCCCCACCGAGAGGCAAGTAGCCACCAGGTTATTCGCCTCTCGGCGACGAGGCGGCTCAGTACCCAGAAGCCGGGTAAAACTTCTGCAGGACGGTGAGAACGCAGGCTTAGACTGCAGACGAGCCATCATACTCGCCCTTTACTATCGCCCCGATGTCGTGGTCCAGGACGTCAACTTGCCAAAGCTTACTGGAATCGAGGGGACGCATCGTATCAAACAGCAATCTTCGACAATCATCATATTCGGCTTGTCGTGAAACTCCTCACCGCAGACTCTCAATGCCTTACTCGACCCTGGAGGATCGGCATTGCTAAACAGAGAGGATGCGGCTGAACTCTGCATCGCACCATCACGGATTTGGCTAAACACTCATCGAGGCTGAGACAACCTCGGATCGGCTCGCGTCCCCGCTCCAGTCAAGGTGTATAGCATCTTTGATCTCGAACGCTGGGCGTATGCTCAACGCGGGCTCTGCGATTCGGGCCTATCTTTTACGCTCTCCTCCACCACACGGGCCATATGGGAGAAAGCGATGCATCCTGAACCGCTGGGTCGCTATATCGCGGACACGCTTAACGTGGACGTCCTGACGCACCCTTGAGCATTCACACAATTGTTCGAGAGACGACGCCTCATTGATCCAAACAGCGACACGGGGCAACAGCTTCCTCGCATGCTCACTGATTTATTAACAGATCTTCATGACCCGTTCATTAATGGATCATGTGACCGCTGTACAGTGATGGCAACACGTAAGTCACAGAGAGGAGGTTTAGCGTGTTGCGAATAACGGTACGACCGTCCGATGACAGTGGAACGATAAAACTCGCAGGCTCATTAACCGGGCCATCAGTCCAAGCACTCGATCAACTCTGGCGGCGCATTAGGGCGGTTCATTTGCACGATGGGACAAGCCTCGATGTCGCTTCTCTGGCATCGATTGACGGCGCAGGCAAGGTGTTGCTGCGACGCATGCGCCGGGATGGGGCACGTCTTCTCCCCAGCGGCCCTGCCGCCGCATTGTTAGAAGACTTTGTGCTATCCGAGTGATCTCATCCATAAGAAGTGGCACGTGAAAGTCTTGGCACCGCTCACCCAACATGGAGAGGGTTACTATGATCGTAGTCATGCTGTTGATGTTCGCCGGGTTAGCCACGTTGTTCCTGGGAATGGTGGGAGTCGGCATCTACACAGGTGATCGTAAACGGCGGCGAAGGTCTTGGGCGAAGTGATGCTTCCCCCGCTTTATAGCAGCTGAGGACGCTTTGCGATGCGCTGAAAGGTCTTCGCGAACTCTGTCGGCACTTTGGACAGAACGTCCTTCGTCAGTGATCCCGGACCCTACAATCCTTAACACGATCGTGATCTCGAACGGCCGTAGCTCATCCGAGGTGGCTTAACCTGCCGGGCAATCGCCTGTTTGTGGTGTCTTTAAACAAAGATCCGGTCGAGATTTGCGAATTAGGTTCTACCGTGCATGCAGGAACGGAGCACAGCAATTGCTGCGTGAAAACGAGTATCTCTCCGATGAACTGAAGCGTACCCGCAACGTCGGCGCGATGGTCGGGCTCAGCGAAGCGTTCCGGCACGCCTTGAGGCAGGCGGAAGCCGTGGGCCCG
>CBDIWQ010000211.1:0-4792 GCA_965285965.1 uncultured bacterium
GGCGCCGGACGCGCTCGATCAGCTCGATCCCTGGGCCACCGAAGACGTGACGTTGGTCCACATCCGGGAACAATGGCGCGGCGATTTCTTTCTCTTGGCCGGCGCGTACCATACGGTGTACCAGCGCTATCAGGACGTCGGCACGTACTGTTCCATCAGCCATCCCTGGCGGGTGCGCGAGCCGCTCCGGCTGCATGATCGGCGCCATATGCTGTGGATCGGCTTCCGGCATGCGCATTCGTTCATCCGGATCCGTCTTCAAACGAACGCCGTGATCAGCCCGGGGGAGACACGGGGAGACGCGGAACGGATGGACTGGCTGGACGAGCGGCGCGCCGCCTTCCTGGAGGCGATCACTACCCTGGAGTTGCCGATCGAAACCAAGGTCGAGAAAGACATGGTGGTGGTGCGGCCGCTGGATGGGTCCATTCCTTTCTTCTGTTCCTGGCCCGACGCATTTGGTCCCTGTCAGTTTGAAAACAATACGACCGACGCCTTTGAGTTGCTCGTCCCGGCCAGCAAACTCGCGGAGACGTTTGCCCCGGAGCCGGCGGCGGTGCGTGCGTACCTCACGGGATTCTCCGAAGACGCGCTCGTGGATTTTCACACGATTGAGTCCGGTGCGCGGATGGCCTATCGCTGCTCCGTCCATTGTCCGCTGGACGAGCTGCCAGAAATCCTGGATGCCATCCAGCCGGACGGGCGCCTGTACGCCACGCTGTGTGAGTTCCAAACACAGGCACTCCTGCCCGAAGGAGAGGACGCGTCGGCCATTATCGGGATCGTGGGGCACAGCGGGGCGTTTCACATCGAAGCGCGTCTCAACCGCGCCCCGTTAAAAGAGGATTTGATGGCGGCATGGCTGGAACGGCTGATCGGTCATGCGGTCGTGTATGCGCCGCTGCCAGCCTTCCTCTAGCCGGTTGCTGAAACCAGCCTTCAGCGGCGTTCTCACATCGCAGCTCCCCTGCGGCGTAGGGACTTGTACGCCTCGGGGCTCTGCGTGCTGCGGCCTTGCTGGACGACTGGTTTGAGCAACCGGTCTAATCTTTATCCAACAACTGATTTTTCGTTGAAGAACATACTCCGCTTCCGCACAGTCACCGCATGAGTCCGATGGCGAACGTGCAATCCATCCTGGCCAAGCCCTTCATGCCGGCCGTGTTTTTCATGTCGGGCGTGACCTATGACACGCTCACGCTGACGCGCATCGACCGGCTCCAAGACAATCTCTTGCTCCTGATTTATTTGCTTCTCTTGGGCGTGCTGATCGTCTTGACCGGGCGGTTGGGCATCGAGCCGGCGCCGGATCGCGAGCACCTGGCCGCACTCTCGCCGTTCGCGCGGTGGATGCTCACATCCCGTCCCTATTATCCGATGGCCGTGCAGTTTCTCCTCGGCGGCCTCTTCAGCGCTTACGCGATTTTCTATTCGCGCAGCGCGACCTGGACCGGTACCGCCGTCTTTTTCGCCTTATTGGTCGCTCTGCTTGTCCTGAACGAGTTCCTGAGGGACCGTCTGTCGAACCTGCGCCTGCTGGTGAGCCTCTATGCGGTCGTGTGCTTCGCGTTTTTTACCTTCTTCCTTCCGGTGATGACCGGCTCTATGAACGCCATCGTCTTTCTCGCCGGCGCGGCGTTGAGCCTTGTGGTGGTATTCCGTGTGGTGCAGTTAATCTATCGCGACAATCCGGACCGTTCCAGGCGGGAAGCCGTGAGTGTGACGGGTCCGGCCTTTGCGCTCATCGGCGCCCTCATTGGGTTTTATTTCCTGAACTGGATTCCCCCGGTACCGCTCTCTCTGAAGTTCGGGGGCATCTATCACGAGGTGAAGAAAACCGGCGATCGGTTCGAACTCTCCTTTGACAGGCAGTGGCACGAAGTCTGGAAACGGTCCGACAGCACCTTTCCAGCCGACGAGCCCGTCTATTGTTTCACGGCGGTGTTTGCTCCGGTTGCCTTGAGCACGACGGTGTATCATCATTGGTACTACCGACCGGATGACACGAAGGCGTTCATTCACGCCGATAAAATTCCGATCAAAATCTCCGGGGGGCGCGAAGGCGGTTACCGGGCCTACAGCTTCAAGCAACGTCTGGAGCCCGGTGATTGGCGCGTGGATGTAGAGACGGAGGATGGACGCATTATCGGGCGCGTCGCCGTGAGAGCCATCACACAGAATCGCACCGGACCGACCATCAGAACCGTGCTGTACTGAGGGACAAAAGACGCACCTCATGAAGAGGACGAGCGGGGTCAGATTACGAGATGGTGTGGGCAGACCTCCCGAATCTGTTTCGAGGGAGGCCCTGCTGATGGGTGAGATTGCCTGCGTTCTATAGCCGACACAGGAGCCGAAATGACGCGTCGAATAGTGCCCCCTTGTCCCAGTAGCCCGAATTGCGTGTCGACCGAAGCCCGGGACGAACGTCATGCCATTGCGCCGTTTCCCTACCGGAAGCCTCTCCCGGAGGCCAAAGCGGCCTTGAAAACCGTCGTCCATGCATTGCCGCGTACCAGGCTTGTCGACGAGGACGAATCCTACCTGCATTACGAATTCACCAGCCTGCTGTTTCGTTTTGTCGACGATGTCGAGTTTCTGTTCGACGACGACGCGAAGCTCATTCGCTTTCGATCCGCTTCCCGCACCGGCTACGGCGATCTGGGGGTCAACCGAAAGCGAATGGAGCAGATCAGGTCGTCGGTGGACGGACATCTCTGACGCCGCTTGCACCGCGGCTGCGGCAATCTCCCATTCGCTTGGTGCGGGGCCGATCCTTTGCTATCGTGCGTCAGGCTGTGGAGGTCGCCGCATGGGATTTAAACGCAAACAGTCCCGCATCGAGGTCGGTCGCAAAGGCCGTTTGGAGCGGGGAGCGCTGTCCGCCCCCTGCACCATTTTGGATGTCAGTGAATCCGGGGTCCGGATCGAAAGCCGCCTCTTCGTGAAGACGGGTGACACGCTGCAACTCATCATCGACATCGATCACGGTCGGACGATTTCCTGTACCGTTCAGCCGGTGTACGTCCGGTCTCCACGCTTCGGAGCCCGCATTACCTCGATCAGCGTCGAAGATCAGGAACGGCTGTCCCTTGTGCTGGATGATCGCGTCCACAATCTGTTCTCTTCCCGATAAGACCATCCACCTCCGAGCGGCATTGGTAGAAATCGTTGCGCCGGTCCTGCCACGTGTCTGACAGGTCCTCTGCTGTGGTACGGTAATGAAGGTCCGTTCCACCTTGGGGGTACAATGGCGATCAACACCTTTCAGGCATCGGTCCGTCGGATCCGCGATCTGACGCATGACGTGCGAGAGCTGGAGTTAGGCCTACGAGAACCCAAGGACATCGCCTTTAAAGCCGGACAATTCATTTCTTTTGAGGTGACGAAAGAAGGTCTGCCCTTTCCGCTGACCCGCCCCTATTCCATTGCTTCCCCCCCCTCCGCCGCCAATCAGGTGACGTTGCTCTTCAACCTGGTGGCCGGGGGGCCCGGGTCGACCTACCTGTATGGCTTGCAAGAGGGAGACCCGGTCAGCTTCAAAGGCCCAGCCGGGACGTACTATCTCCGTGAAGACCCGGGGCGACACGTGCTCTTTGTCGCGACCGGCACAGGCATTGCTCCGATTCGCTCGATGCTGCTCACGCATTTCGAGCGTCATACAGGACAGCCGTTGACGCTCTTCTGGGGGCTCCGGTTTGAGCGTGATCTGTATTACCAAGAGGAGCTGGCGGATTGGGCGTCCCGCTATCCCCATTTTTCTTATGTCACCACATTGTCCCAGCCAGGCCCCGGCTGGGGAGGCGTCAAGGGCCGAGTGACGAACCTCGTCCAGGAGCGGATTACCTCCGTTCATAATCTCGCGGTCTACCTCTGCGGCAATGGCGCGATGATTTCAGAAGTGACGGGGTTGATTCAGGCGAAGGGGCTGTGTCCGATCTATCGAGAGAAATACTACTAGGGCAGTTGACGAAACCAGCTTCGAGCTTCGTTCTCGCATCGCTCAAGCCCTCAACGTAGAAAGGACTACGCCTCGGGCGTTCGCTCACTGCGGCCTTGTCAGCGCCCATTTTGACCAGCCGCTACACATCAAAGCCAAAAAGCCAAGCACATAGAAACAGTGAGCCAAGGCTGTACCGCTAATCTAGAGCGCTAGTGCTTGGGAACGGCGGGTTTCGGTCCCAATCGGGTCGTGTGCTGGAAGACGCACTTGGGGCAGGTGTAATGAATGAACTGCTTGCCGCCGACCAGACGCTTCGTCATCGGGATCTTGCACCAGGTGCAGAGGCGGTCGGGCAGGGAGTCAACGGACAAGTCAGACAGGCTGTGCATGGGCGGCATTCTCTCCGACCGCCGCAAACCTTGTCAACCAATCCGGACCGGCTTGGCTCAGCGAAAATATTTTTTCAGATTTTTCTGCTCGCGGGCTCGTTCAAAAAAAATCGTGGTATAGTGCCTTCCACGGCAGGCTGAACTCTTTACCCCCTCACACAGAAAGGTGCACCCCTTCTATGAGCATCTCGGCTGGTTCCGAGTCCTCGATCTTACCAACGAACGCCCCCGCGGCCTCCTCGCTGCCCGTCCAAGACATGGTAGGGGCAGGAAAGGCTTGGGGACTCTGCACTGCAGTTGACCTCCAAGATTGCAATCCCGACCTCATCCGCGATGCCGACCATATCAAGCAGTATGTCGTCGAGCTGTGCGAGCTCATCGGCATGAAACGCTTTGGCGAGTGCCAGGTGGTCAATTTCGGCGAAGGTCGGGTCGCCGGCTATTCGATGGTCCAGCTGAT
>CBDIWQ010000212.1:0-6942 GCA_965285965.1 uncultured bacterium
GACCACATCGGGATCTTCCGGCAACGCCAACGCGGCATGAACTATGCGGGGCTCAAGATTCTGGTCGGCCGGATCACGGCCGCGGACCTGACCCATATCGCCGCCCTCGCGGAAAAGTACGGGAACGGCGATGTGCGCCTCGGCGCCAACCAAGCGGTGCTCATTCCCAATGTGAGCGACCGCAAAGTCGGTGAACTGGCCGAAGAGCCGCTGCTCAAGCGCATGACCTATAATCCGTCGGCGTTGTACAAGGGGCTGGTGAGCTGTGTGGGAAACGACTACTGTAACCTGGCCGTGATTGAAACGAAGGGCCGGGCGGTGGAGACGGCCAAGGCCTTGGAAACCCGTCTGGGCAGCACGCTGAAGCCGATCACGATGCATTGGTCCGGTTGTCCCGCCGGTTGCGGCAATCACCTGGTGGCGGACGTCGGGCTGCTGGGCAAGAAAGTCAAAGTCAACGGGCAAGTCGTCGAGGCGGTCGACATTTTCGTCGGGGGACGATCGGGTATCGATCCCAAGCCGGCCATCAAGATCATGGAGGACGTGCCCTGCGACAAGCTGCCGTCAGTACTGGAAGGGCTCCTGCCGTACCATACCCGAGACAAAATGCATCGCGTCCGGGGCGGCCTCAAGAAAGTCGCCGCCGGTAAACTCGATTCGGCGAATGCGCCGGGATAGAGAGTCCTTGAGCCTGAGGCGGGCCTGCGCTATCCTTAGGCGCAGTTGAGGAGGAGGGCATCATGGGCAAACGCGTCAGGACCGGGCTTATGCGGAGCGATATTCTGGATCGGTACGTCGAGCGCTTTACACAGCAGTTGGCCCGCTTTGAGGCGTTTCTCTCCCGCAAGCGAACCAATGGATGGCTGGGGGATTTTGACGAGGCGGCTGAGGATCTCATCGGCCTGGTGTTCGGTGCGGCTTCGGATGAACTCGAAGCCTATATGTATGCCAAGAACGGCGAGTCGGCGATGTTGGCGGAAGAGGCGCAGGAAAACGGGGCACAGGATATGGAACGAGTGAGCCTGCAGCAGCGCCGGCAGGTCCTGGAGAGTTGTCTCGCGGATCTGGAATTGCGCCGGCGGCTGCAGCGGTCCCGCCAGGGCAACGGCGCTGTCCGCCCCACCGTGGAAGAGTACATGTCGCACGATGTGCGGAGTATCCATCGTGCGGCCACCATCAAAGAGGCCGGCCGGCTTTTGCAGAAATATAAAGTCGGATCGCTCCTGGTCGACGACGGGTCCCGGTATATCGGCATCGTGACGGATTCGGATCTTAGCCGCAAAGCCGTTGCCAAGGGATTGGACCCGAACACGACCACCGTGATGGCCTGCATGAGCAAACCCGTGGTCAGTATTGAAGAAACCGAGTCGCTCGATGAAGCCATGACCTTGATGAAGCAGGAAAAGATCCGTCATCTGGCCGTCACGGCCGATCGGACCATCATCGGCGTGCTCTCCATTTCGGACCTGCTCCGGGCCTATGAAGGGCGCATTCGCGCCCGGTCGTAATTCCCCCGATTCTTCCCGTCGTCACACCCTGGCCTTTTCCGGTCATTCTAGAGTGCTTCTGCCTCTTCACTAGGGGTCACACCAGGACAGTTTGTCCCATCGACTCTCTATAGTACCGCTTGGTTCGGGCCACCCTAACTATTCACTTCAAAAAGGATGGCAAATGATACAAGCGATGAGGGCCACCCACCTCGTGTGCTTACTTCTCTCGTTTGTGATGCCGGGGTTGCCAGGCTGTGGCGCCGGGGGAGAGGTCCCGTCCGGCGGCGCCCTCGGCAATACCCCAGGTAGTGGCGCAGGCAACAATCCCGAGCCGGTCACCCAAGCGCCGGCCTTCAACGGGCCGGTCCGGCAAGTTCTGGGGGTTCCGGGTAGTGGTGGCGACGTCTATGTGCGGGGCGATTTCACCGCCTACGGCGAACAATCAGTCCCCGGGGTCGTCCGGCTGCGGCCGGACGGCAGCCTCCATGGCGGCTTTGTGCTGCCGGCCTCCATCGACCATCCGGTGTCCGTCATCGCTTTGGCCGCCGATGGCAGCGGCGATTTGTATGTGGCCGACTCGCTGATCGAGCGGGGTCTCTCCTTTTCTACCGGGACCGGCCGCCTGTGGCGGCTTCATGCCGATGGCACCATCGATTCGGTCTTTGCCATGGGAACGATCACTATCGAGTCCGACGCCTTTTCACCCGATCCGGAGTTTCGTGCGGTCGTCCGGAGCCTGGCTCCCTTGGGCGATGGCCGGATTTACGTGGCGGCGGGAGGCCGGTTCAACGGCACCCCTGTGGGTCAGGTCATGCGCCTCAACCGGAATGGCAGCCTGGATACCACCTTCACCGATCAGGCGCCTTATCCGGTCTACCGGGTCGTCCCCGCCAGAGACGGCAGCGGCGATGTGTACATCGGAACCTACGAACGCCATGCCCCCAGCAGCTGGGATTCTCGGTATCTGCTGCGACTCAATGCGGACGGGACACTCGACGCGGGGTTTAACACAGCCGCCTTTATCTGGACGGACGCGCGCATTGACCTCATGGTTCCGGTCGAAGACGGCAGCGGGGATCTATTCGCCCGGGGCAGCTTCCTGGACCTGTCACAACCGAATCCCGGCGGTCCGAACGCGCTGCGTGGGCTGGTGCGGATTGATCCCGACGGCGCGATCGATCGCACGTCCCCTCGGCCGCAGGTGGACCCTCTGGCGTCAGTGGTGGCTATGGTGATGGCCGCTGATGGCACCGGGGATTGGTTCGTCGGCCAGCGTAGTGCCGCGGATCAGTTCCAGGTGCTCCGGTACAGGGCCGATGGTCCTATCAATCCGAGTTTTCCGGTGGCCCTGATCGTCGGCAGCAGCTTGCAAGCGCTCACGCCCGCGCCGGACGGCAGCGGCGATCTCTATATCGGGGGCGATTTCCAGTCGTACAACGGCGCCGCCGTCGAGCACTTCATCCGCGTGAACAGCAACGGCACCATCGATCCGGGTCCGGTCACCAATTGATGAGGCGCGATGTGAGGAAAGGGCCGTGGTTCACGTGTCCCATGCCGCGGACAATGGAAGGGCCGTTAAATTACGGCACCGGCAGAAGTGGTGGTTAGAGGCCCAATTCCGTGAGCCCCGATGGTCATCCGGCCGAGGCCCCAGCGGCCAGTGATACTTGCGCTCCGCCTCCGTGATGGGCAAGTCGTTGATGCTCGCGAGCCGGCGTCGCATGTACCCGTGATTGTCGAATTCCCAGTTTTCGTTGCCGTAAGCCCGGAACCAATTCCCCGCATCGTCATGCCACTCATAGGCAAACCGGACGGCAATCCGGTTCCCGTCAAACGCCCAGAGCTCCTTGATGAGCCGGTAATCCAATTCCCTGTTCCATTTGCGCGTCAAAAACTGCACGATGGCATCGCGCCCGGCAAAGCACTCCACCCGGGTACGCCACACACTATCCACGCTATAGCTAACGAGACTCGGTGAGGATCGCGGCTGTTCCATGCGTCTTCGGCCATCCGGACTTTTGGGGCGGCGGCCGTCGCGTCAAATGAAGGCACTGGCGGTTTCGGTGAGGCCACATTGGCTCCTTGCCTAGCAGCCAGGCACGATACATCGGCAGGAGAGACGGTATGGCATCCGTATTGTACATTTCGCCAACCCGCTGGTCTGGGTCGGCCGGCCCTTCTTGTCTCGAGTCTTGCTGCAGCGCGACGCCGCGGCGTTCGACTGACCGGAGACTCATCCCGTTAGTTGTCTTCGCCTCTCGCCAACCCGATAGTGCGGATTTCAGGAACAACAGCCGCGCCGTGGCCGACATCGTCCGCGTCAATGGAGACGGGCCATGAGAGCCTGGACCCATTACCGGAGGCCCTACGAGGCGCTCGCATTAGATGAAAATCCGCGGGAGGCTCAACAGAAGTATGCCACATTCCTAGGGTTCGAAGAAGCGGGCCACTCGGTGTCCTCCCAGAACAGGTGCGAGGAAGATGCTTCTACTGTTCGGGTTTATGAACTGCCGGTCTTCCATCCCCGCTGGTGTTCTCCTGAGTGTCTTTCTGGTCCTGGCCGGATGCGGGGGCGGTGGGGGAGGGGACCAGCCTGCGACTTCGCCGAACACGCCATCAGAAAATCCTCCGAGTACTCCCCCGGGCAGTCCGCCCGGCGAAACACAGGCCACGGGCCAACCGGGCCGGTTCGACGGTCAAGTGAGGGCCATCATTTCTGCGCAGGACGGGACAGGGGAGATCTATGTGGCCGGCGACTTTACCACCTACGACGGAATCGCTGTGCCGCCCGTTGTCCGGCTGACGCCGACCGGCGGGTTGAATGACACGTTTGCTTTGGCCGGTGTTATCGGTCCCGGCATCACCGACATCGCGGCAGCCGATGACGGGAGCGGGGATTTGTATGTCGGGGAAGTGGTGTTTGAGGGAAGCCGGCGCGGCAGGATCTGGCGGGTCAACTCGGACGGCGCGGTGGATACATCGTTTTCCCGGGGCGAAGTCGTCCTGGGCGACGCGCCTGCATCCTGGGTGGTCACCCAGCTCCAAACCATTGTGCCCGTCGGCGACGGGTCGGGCCGTGTCTATGTCGGCGGGTCGTTTGACCGTTACAACGGCGCACTGGTGCCGGCCATCGTGCGGGTCAACCCCAACGGCACCCTGGACGCCACCTTCTCGAGCGCCGGAGGCGCGGCGGCCCGCATCATTCCGGCCAACGACGGCAGCGGCGATATCTACGTGGTGAGCTACGATATCGTCGATTTTGGGGACTTCAGCACCACCAACTTGTATCGCCTCAACCAGGACGGTTCGCGAGATCCTGCTTTCAGCCCGGTCAATGTCACCAGCCTGCAATTCACGGCTGCCATCCGGGCCGTGGTGCCGGTGGGCGACGGAACCGGCGATCTGTTCATGGGCGGGTCGTTCATTCTCGACCCGGCCGGCAATGTGAACCCCTTGTTCGATCCGACCGCAATTAAGGACTTGGCCAGGATCAATCCGGACGGCACGCGCGACCGGGAATCGCCCAAACCGGACGCCACCGGGTCAGTGTATGCGCTGGCCCGGGCGCTCGACGGCACCGGGGACTGGTTCGTCGCCGTCGCCGATGCCAGCACCGCCGGCGGGCGGCGGTTGACACGCCACAGGTCCGATGGGACGCGCGATCCGCAATTCACCGTGGGATTCCTCAACGGAATGGTCGAGCGCGCGGTGTTGCCTGTGCCGGACGGCACCGGTGATTTGTACGTGGGCGGGCGGTTCTCGTCGTACAACGGCGTCACAGTGGGCAACCTCGTGCGGATCAATGGTGACGGAACGCTGGACTGACGCCGTCCGCAACATCTGCGCCAGTCAGTCCAGCGCATACCCGAAGCTTATGGCCTATCGCGAGAGCGGCCATGCTGGACTCCGTCGCGTGAATGCATGAAGGCCGGGAAGGTGGCACTCGTTGCCGGAGCCACGAGGGGAGCGGGACGCCGTGCAACTCGGGGCGGCCGGAGCCACCGTGTCTATGACCGGGCGCACCACCCGGTCCCAGGAGCCGAGGTGCCTCGGCACGGAGACCTGTGGCGGCGACCGTCATTACCATGGAGTTCCGAACAAGGCCTGAAGCTGGAGCACATCGAGCATGAGGTGAAAGCCATAGGTCGGGCCGGAGTCGGTTCCTCCGACGACATCGTTCCACGTCTCGAATATCCCATAAGGAAAATGGAAGGCAATCGATCCGAATCGGCGTTCTATCGAGTGGCCCGCAGCGGACGCGAACAAACCCGAGTCGATCGTCATGGCACATTCCACTCCCCATCGTGGCGGCTGATCGCCTGCGTAGTCGGCGAGGGACAACGAGACCTGCGCGAGATAGGACTCGTGGGCGATGGCAGTATCCGGATACGCAGATCCGCCATAGAGCCGGCCATATCGGCCCATGGCGGACATTCTGAGGAATCGCGACATCTGCCGGAGCACCGCCGGAGCCGCCCCCGGGTGCAGCCAGTCGAGGACGTCCGCCAGCGAGAGATACCGGAATCCGATCCGCCCATAGACTTCCTGATAGAGAGAGCCGCTCGCGACGCCGATGCCGGCAAAGCCGGTCTCCTGTGCCGAAAAGAGTGTGCTCCATTTGGTCAGCGATCCGCCGAGCATGAAATCCGTGCCCCCGCGCTTCTGGCCGACAGGCACCGAGGTCTCGCCGAGCAGGCGATGCATAAACCCGTTTTGGAGACGCTCCGACGGCTCGTCTCCGGTTGCTCCTCCTCCGAAGGTCACATTCCCCCTCCATCCGGGGAGCGCGGTGATCCGTTCGGTCCAGCTCACCGAAGAAAAATTAAACCCGGTCGTCTGATTGACGGCGTTGAACCGGGCGCCGCTTTCATTGAAGACTGTGAACCGGTTGACGGTATAGCCGGCGAGCAGGGTCCGGTCGCGGTCGGGAAACGCGAGGCCTCCCCAATGGACATTCGGCGCGATGCTTTCCGCCCATAGGGAGGAAGGCACGCAGAGCACGCAGCATGCGAAGACAAGAGCCGGTATCCAGCGGAGCATCTGACGGAGGCAGCGATCGATCATAAGGCCCATCGTCGCCGGGACCGCGCTGACCGACTGCGTCGCCGCCGGCGGCGCGAGAGGGGTTACCCGGTGTGGAGAGACTCAGCAGGAGGCGTGCCGCGATGCAGCAAGAGAGTGGCATGAGAAACAGCAGGCGATTATGCAAAATTTTGACGCACATGAAGACTGGCACGGAGAAAGAAACCGTGAAAGCGCGACACGGCGCGGTATACCCTAACGATGTGCGGGTCACGGTTGCGCAGGCTCTAGTCCTCCAGGCGCCGGCCGCTCGACATGGCCCCCGAATTGGTACCGCATGGCCGAGAGCACGCGCTCGGCAAAGGTATGGGCTTGGCGGGAACGGAAGCGGGTGTATAACGATGCGGACAGCACATCGGCCTGCACTTCT
>CBDIWQ010000213.1:0-4063 GCA_965285965.1 uncultured bacterium
TGCCACGCCATCTGGCCTCGTTATTGGAAGAGGCGGGCCGTTTGGCGGATCGCTTGCAGGTTTCCCTGTTTGTCGTGGGCGGGTGTGTGCGGGACCTGCTGCTCGGCATCGACAATTTCGATCTTGATCTGGTGGTGGAAGGGGACGGGATCGCGTTCGCGCGGCAGCTGGCAGAGATGACGCAGGCTCGCATTAAGACCCATGAACGGTTCGGCACCGCCGTGGTTCTGCTGCCGGATGGGTTTAAGCTGGACGTGGCGACCGCGCGGACCGAGTACTATGAATATCCGACGGCCTTGCCGACCGTGGAGCAGAGTTCCATCAAGAAGGATCTGTACCGCCGCGACTTCACGATCAATGCGCTGGCGGTCCGCCTCAACGGCCGTGGGTTCGGAGACGTGTTGGATTTCTATGGAGGCCAGCGCGACCTCAACGAAAAGGTCGTGCGCGTCTTACACGGGCTCAGTTTCGTCGAAGATCCCACGCGGGTGTTTCGCGCTATCCGATTCGAGGTCCGCTTCGGGTTCCATCTGGGGCGGGACACGGCCGCCTTGATCGACGGCGCCGTCAAGATGAATTTGTTCCAGCGCCTGTCCGGACACCGTCTCCTGGAAGAACTGAAGCTGCTCTTCAGCGAACGGGAGAGCAAACAGGCGATCCGGCGATTGGCCGACCTTGGTCTGTTACGGTTTATCCATCCGAAACTTCAGTGGTCCGACCGGCTGCAGAGCCTGCTGACCGCCATCGAAGAAGCGGTAGATTGGTATCGGCTCCTGTTTCTCGATCGCCCCATGGAGGTATGGCTGGTCTATATGATGGGGCTGCTGGAGATGCTGCCCGCACGGGCGGTCACGGAAGTGTTGAAGCGCTTTCCCTTCTCAGAACCCGAAGCGGCGATGCTCAAAGCGAGCCGGGTGGCCGCCCATGGGGTAATGCGCCAGTTGGTCAAACGGCCCCCGCTGAAACCGGCGCAGGTGTATCGGCTGCTCTGCGGGCTCTCGGACGAAACCCTCGTGGGGCTCATGGCGAAGAGCAAAGGGGAAGCGGCGAAACGGCAGATCTCCGCTTATGTCACCACCTACCGGCACGTGAAGCCGTCGTTGACCGGGTTCGGCCTGAAGGCCATGGGCATCAAGCCGGGCCCTGAGTTCACACGCATCCTTGATCGCCTCCTCGACGCGCGCTTGAATGGGGAGGTGAAAACCGAGTCTGAAGAGCGCGCGCTGGCGAGCCGGCTTGCGAAGCGGACTTCTGCCTAACTCAATCCGGCGCCGAGTCGAAGCATGCCGGCATCCTGTTCCATCTTGCCGAACAGATCGTTGAGGGCTGCCTGTACGACTTGGTTCACGGGCCGGTACGCTTCCTCTCGATCGTGGCGGGGGGCTTTGCCCTCACCGGTAAAGGACAGGTAGACGACACGGGTACGCGGATCGGTGACCAAGGCATCGACCCGCGCCACATAGACCTCTCTAAATTGATCGTCCACGCTCGGATCGATGTACACGTTGACATGCATGACCAACTCCACATCGGCCTGGCCGCGGGGCGTTACGCGAGCGAACGTGTTGCGCGCTTCGAGGTAGCGGACGATGGCAGATTCCCAGTCGGTCCGGGACGGCGCAACCGAGTCGCTGAGCCTGGTCACCTGATGGGCCAGGGCGGGATCGGGGGTCAAAGTCGCTCCAGGCCTGACGGTATAGGTCTCGACCTGGACGAGGGTCACGGCGGCGGAATACGGTAAAGGCTGTTTGGTCGGAACCACGGGCGCCGGCGAGTAGACGGCGTTCGAGCAGGCCGCCCAAAAGAGCGGCCCACCCATAAGGACGAGAGAGGCGCCGAGTCGGCCACCGAATATCCTGCTCAACAGGAAGGGGCGCGTCATCGCTGCCTCTCTGACTCGGATGCGAAGGGCTGCCGCCCGCATCGTCGTGCGAGGGCCGGCCGCACGGCCCGGGCGTTAGTTCATCGGAAGCATCGTGGCCGAAACTTCGTTCGGCAGCAAGAGCGTAACCATGGTGCGCTGTTGCTCGTCCGGTTGGATCAGCGCAAAGAGCGCCACCGGCTGCGGGACTGAACCGGGCGGTAACTCCAGCAACGCCGGAAAATCGATTAGCGGCGAGAGCGTGCCCTGGCCGGCCAATCGGAGTCGGAACGCCATGAGGATGTCCCGAAGCCGCGCGGATTTGTCATCATCCGATAAGACCTGGTCCGGGGCGATCCCGACCTCCCATAGCGGCTTGGTAACCGTGACGGGAAAGGTCAAGCCCAGTCTCTTGGCATCGGTTGTCACGTCGATCAGAAAACCGGCTTCAATGGCTTCCTGCCGGCTGGCAATGAGCTTGTTCGTGGCGGCGGGCGTCTCTTCCCCCGCCTCCTCTTCAGGAGACTCGGTGACAGCCTCGGACTCGACGCTCGTGACGGTATCCTCGGCCTGGGGGACGCCGGCGTCTGTCGAAGCCTCTGATTCCTCCGGCTTCTTGGGAAGTGCGCCGGTCAAGCCTTCATAGATCTTCTTCGCGGACGCGGACCAAGCCGGATTGAACGGCCGGCCTCCGAATGCGGCGTCCGCGGCTTTTTGCTCGTCGTGGGTCAGTGCTCTGGGAGTTTCTTGTTTTTCCATACTCTATCAAATAAGACGCCGGGCGCTGAAGTCAAGGGTTGAGTACACTTCAGTCCGCCAGGGCCTGGCCTTTCGTTCCTGAGACTCCGACCGTCTGGGAGGTACAGGCCCGATCAGACACCGGATCGACCCGTGCCGGCCGCAGGGCTTAGCGCCCTGCTCAAGCTGTCATGGTGAAGCCGGCCAGATCCCATGCTATAGTCCTTCCCCATGGCTCGAATGGACTATTATCGCATCCTGGGCGTCTCCCGGGAGGCCTCCGAAGACGACATTAAAAAGGCCTACCGGAAGCTTGTTTTTCAACATCACCCGGATCGCAACCCGGATAGCAAAGACGCCGAAGGGAAGATCCGTGAGATCAATGCGGCCTACGAGATCGTGGGCGATGCGGACAAGCGCCGGAGCTACGATCGCCTCTTTTGGGGAGATGAACCGCGGGCCGAGACGATCGATCCCGGTGTCATTCTCGAGGAGATGGAACAGAAGCTCTTCGATGAAGGCCGGAAGGAGTTGTTTGCAGTCTTAATGAAGGATGTGAAGCGGGTAAAGGCCGAGTTGCACATCATCCGGGAGCGGACGGTGGCGGCGCAGGGCTACGATTCGTTTCTCGAGAAGATCGTCCATGAGCGCGCGGCTGAAGTTATGGATGAGTTGGTCACCGAGGAGATGAACGGACGGAAGCAACGGCTGGTTGAAGTCGCCACGGAGATGATGGTGTCGCAAGGAGTTGCGAGACGCGGTGACGAAGGCGGCATCCGGTCGCTCAGAAACCGGCTGGAAGCGGCATTCCGGCGGGGCCGTGTGCACGGCATCACGTCGGCGCTGGAGTTGTTCTATGAAAGACGGTGACAGCCGGGCGACAGCGAGGCGTCTGCCGCTGGTCCGTCATCCCTCAGCGGTCATCGCGTATCCGCCATCGGACCGGCCACGAACCGCCCTGCTTGCATCACGCCCATAATCCGGCTGCGGTCGCATAACAGGTCGATGCGGCGAAGCGGATTTCCTTTCAACACGATCAGATCCGCCTGCATGCCTTTTTTTAGCATTCCGACGGAATCATGCACGCCGATCAGCCGCGCGGCCGATGCGGTGGACGTGACGATGGCTTCCATGGGCGTCATGCCGAGGGCGACCATGCGATCGAGTTCCTGGGCATTGTCGCCGTGGTAGTTGAAGGGGGTGCCTGCGTCGGTGCCCATGGCGATGAGCAGTCCGCCGGCGTGGGCTTTCTTAAAGCTGCCTTGATGGCGTTTCGTCATGGCTTTCGCTTTGTCCAGGGCGCTGGCCGGAATGCCGCAGCCCGGCCGTCCCGCCGCCGTCGTGGCCAGTGCGGACAGGGTCGGCACCATATAGACGCCGTGCCCTTTCATCAGGGCGAGGGCTTCTTCATCCAGCAAGGTGGCATGTTCGATGGAATGCACGCCCGCTTCGATTGCGTTCTTC
>CBDIWQ010000214.1:0-23800 GCA_965285965.1 uncultured bacterium
ATTCCGCTGCTCACGCAGTATTTCATCCAGATGTACGGCGTCAAGAAGTCGCCCCCCGTGCATGGCATTGCGCCGGAAGCCATGTCTCTGCTCACCCGGTATTGGTGGCCGGGCAACATTCGCGAACTGGAACATGCGATCGAGCGGGCCATCGCCTTGACGCCGCACCCCGTCATCTTTCCGGAGGACCTCCCCCAATCGATTCAAACCGCCACCGTCCAGGCGGCGGCCCAGGCCCGTGGCTGGGTCACGCTCGAAGAACTGGAAAAGGACCACATCCTGCGGGTCCTCGAGGCACACAATCAGGATCTCGGCCGCGCGTCGGCGATCCTGGGCATTCATCGAAAGACGTTGCTCCGGAAGCTGCGCCATTTCGGGTTCCCCTGTTAAGCGGACAATGTGTCCGGGTCCCGGACACGCCGTCCTGCTTCGGTAAGAGATCACTCGCCTCACACGGCCTAAGGGTCGGCAATTGCGCCTGTTTGGGCTCCCGGTTGAGGGCCCGCTCCTTGCTTTTTAACCGCAGGATATCAAGCCAACGGTTCGGCAGATAAGGAGGAAACACTGTGGATGGCTACGGAAAGCGGGTGCTGGTGGTCGAGGATGATCAGGACGTACGGACGATTATCTGCCTGATCCTGAGCGAGGCCGGCTACAACGTCTACGAGGCAGGTAACGGACTCGAAGCTCTGGACGCACTAAAGAAGCGGCGGTATGACGCTGTGCTGACCGATTACCACATGCCGAAGATGGATGGGCTGGAATTGCTGGATCTAGTGCAGGCCATGTGGCGGAACACACCGGTCATTGTCGCATCCAGCGACCGATTGCTGAGTGAACGGGCGGCGGATAGTTTGCTCGCGCCCGCCTATGCGGTCCTGCCAAAACCCTTTGAGACCACCCGTCTCCTTGAGGCGGTGCGATCCGCCACCAACGGAATTCCGAAAACGTTGCGCCGTCCGGCTCTCAGGCCGACCTATCAAGCCGTGGCCTGACGCGACAAGGCACCACCTTTGACGAAGGGGGCGAGGAGGGCGAGAGCAGATGGAAGTCGAACGCACCTTCGAACAATGGTCACTCGGAAACCCACGCATAAAATGGAGTGCAGTCTTTGCCGGCTGGTCGGTCGGCCTGGCCATTCAAATGGTCCTCACCTTGATGGGTTTGGGATTCGGCGCCTGGGCGATCGATATCCGGGAATCGGATCCGGGACAAGGCATCCCGATCGGGGCCGCATTATGGACCGGCGTTTCGATGCTGATCTCTGCGTTTGCCGGCGGATATGTCACCTCACGGCTGTCCGGAAGTTATGTGCACTCAGACGGGATCTATCACGGGATCGTCGTGTGGGGCGTGAACTGGCTCATCTTCGCGTGGCTCACCACCACGGCCATGGCCACGATGGTGGGCGGTGCTTTTTCCGTCTTCGGCACCACCCTGCAGGCACTAGGACAGGGCATGTCGAGCGCAGCCTCTACGGCCGCGTCCAAGATCGGCGGGAATATCTCATTATCGACGGCGGATTTGCGCCGTGAAATGGAACTGATCCTTCAATCCACGGGAAAACCAGAACTGCAGCCGGGGGAGGTGCAGAAGGACGCCGGACGGGTGGCAGACGCGGGCTCCGGCCAACCTTTGAGCCAGGTGTCGGATGGCGCGCTGGCCGAACTGCGGGACAAGCTGACGGCCCTCGACCGGAATGCGGCCATGAACATCCTGATCAACCGGTTCGGGATGTCCGAAGCGCAAGCCAGGGAAGTCGTGAATTCGACGATCGGGATGCTCGGTCCTCTACAAGACACGATGCGCCAAGTGAAACAAGAATCGGCCGCGATCGGAACTGACGCGCTCGATCGACTCGGCACCGTGGCTCTGTGGCTCTCTCTGCTGGCGCTGGTGACCCTCGGAATTTCCGCGCTCGGCGGAATGCTCGGTACTCCGGACGACACGATGCTGGAGGCCCAAACACAATCATTCCGGACGGATATTAGACGTGCGAGTTGAGAGCCTGATGATGAGCGATCAACCCGGAGTCGGCTCCACACAACGACGGCTGTCGCTTTTTTTTGCTCTGGCGTGGCTGAGCGCGTGGTGGGCTTTTACCCTGTCATTGGGATGGGTGATCATGGGTGGATCGTTCACTCCCCTGCCACTGGAGCCGGTTACCTCGCTGGCGTCCCGTCTGTTTTAACACACCGCCGGCCTCATCGGTTCACTGCACAATCTTGCCCGTTTCCGCATCTACGGACACCATTTTTGAATTGTTGACGATGTCGATAATTTCCACCTGATAGACGACGGCATTGTTCACGTATTGGAGTTCCGCTCTCACGGCACGGCCCGGGATGCTCCGCTCGGCGAGTTCCGAGGCTTGTGCGAGTGTGACGCCCGCGTGCCGGATCAAGTAACTCTTCCCGCGATTGTCCTCGGCGCATCCCCACGTGACAAGTCCGACCAGCCCGATACCTGCTGCAACAAACCGTCGAATGTCCATTGGCCCAGCCCCCTTTGAAATCCTCAAATCCCGATGTGAGCCGAGTGTAACGGAATTCCGCGGCGGACGAAACCCATCAATTGTTCATGGACGAGGGGGATGAGTCCGGAGGACGGAGGGTGATGTGAAACCGCTGCGGACCCTGTCCTGATTTCCAGATGAGTCCTTCATCGTGGCGGAGTTCAGGTCCCGTCCACGGGGACCATCTCAGGCCGGCCCGTTCCGCATAGGCCTCGAGCCTGGCCGCGGACCCGGGTCCAACCGCCATCACAACGTCCACCGTCCGGAGAATCGGTTCAGCAATACGGGCCGGACAATCCGCGCTGTAGACCAATCCGGGGGGCTGACTCCAGGGCTTGTTGAATGACCGGTCGTCCGTGAACAAGGAATCGCTGTCATTGATGAAGATGCGATGAGGCCGGCCTTGCCGGGCTTGCCGTTCCTGCAAATGCTGCAAGAGCTCTCCCACAAATGCCGCCCGATGGGCCAGTGGGCGGCCGGCGAGCTGCACTACGATCCGGCTATCCGGACTGTCCATCGCAGTCATGAGTTCGGCCATGGCGGGGGCTTTCTGCGCCGTCCCCAACCGCACGACACCCGGAACTGCGTCGTGCATGCCTTGGGAATCAATCAGGCACCATTGGTATTGGCGGGAAGCGAGTGTGTCCGCCATCGTGCACAAGACCGGGACGGTGTCCTCCGGGGATCCCGCCAGCACAATATTCGCGCCCAGGTACGGGACTGTTACGGGGCCAGCCCCTTTCAACAATCCGACCGGGAAAGAGCGCGGGGGCCTGGCCGAAACCAGCGACTGCAAATCATCGCCCACCAAGGCTCGAAGGATTTCGGAAACGCCCGCCCCGGCCTCGCCGGAGGTCACGAAATCGGCTCTTTCCTTGAGCGTCGGGATGGCATTGTGGACAGCCACTGAACATTCAGCGGCATCCAGAAGGGCATGGTCGTTTTCTGAATCGCCGATCGCCACGACATTATGGGGCGACAATGCCAGATCCTTTAACGCGACGCTGAGGCCAGTGGCTTTGTTCACACCGGAGGCGAGGATCATCACGGACTCCCGGTTGAAAACCACATGGTGCTCAAGCCCTAAATCACGGATCGCCTCCAGAGCCGAAACCTCGTGAGGGCGCAACGTCGCCACGATCGACTCCCCGATCTCTAAAGGCTTCACGTTTTTCTGGATCAACGCGTCGATAAAGGCTGGCGGAGGCGGGGATGCGAGAACCTTATGGCTGCCGGTCTCCGGATTGTAGAGGACGGCGCCATTCTCAGCCACGATACGGGTGCACAGGGCGGCTTCCGGGAACACCCCCAAGAGATCCTTGAGAATTCGGCCGGTGACGAGTATCAGCTTCCGCCCCGAAGCCAGGAACTGTCTGAGGACCAGCGTCGTGTCCGCAGCCACCACACCGGCTTCGGCCAGCGTGCCGTCATAATCTACCGCTACCGCCACAAAGCGCATTGTTACGTCATGTTCTCACTGATACGCTTTGTGTGGCATAGCGACAGTCTGTCCTGACCACATCATGAATCGTAATCTGGAAGCAGGCCTCCTGGTGCAGGACCATGGCGGATCGCGGTCACGCCCGCAGCCAGGAGGGATTAGCGAGATCCGCGCACTACGCCGCTAGCGGCCAGGTCAACATCAGCTCGTCCTGAACTTCGTCCGCTCCGGCGTCCAACGCCAGTTCGATAGCCAAGGCACGGTCGCGGTTCGTGGTCACTCGTCCACGAAGGGTGGCCACTCCACCGAACACCGTCACGTGCACATCCCGTAATGACGGGCGCCTGGCATACCACTCCACCAAAGTTTCGCAAAGCATTTCATCATGATCCACTTCCCGCGCGACGAACCGTTCATCAACGAGTTGCATAGTTCACCTCTCCAAATGTATATCCGTTCCTGCGCTATTCTCACCTGCATTGAGGCGAGCTGCCCGCGTTGACATCTTTCCTCCCTCTACAGCGCCTCACATGAGCCTTTTGTTGTCTCACCGTTGACCTCAGTAGACCAAAACGGCCGCTGGAGAGGTATTGCCGAATCCCCTAGCCTCGACCGAGCGGCACCCTAGTCCGACCTCCCGGTCAACGTGTCGACATTCGGTCTTGTTCGCTCTGGGATCCCGCCAACTCTTTGGACTGAGAGGAAGTGGTATCCCGAGGGCTGGACTGCGAAGAGGAGGTATCCCGGACGGACGACCGGTCACTATTCTCCCCCACCATAATCGTTCCCGGTATGTTGACTTCTCCGCTGGGACTGGTCGAGTCCGCTCGGACGACGTACTTGACCTCCCCTGGGCTTCTAAAGCACAAACTGGCCGAGTCGTTGGAACTCAAATTTGCCGTATACTGTTGCCTATCGGCACCCATCAATCCGCCGAAATTCCGCTGGCAGGACAACTGCTCCATCACCGGGTTCAGGAACACCACGCGAGCCGCCCCTTGCCGCTTGTTGATCCACCGGATTTCATCGCCTGGATTCACCGTCACGGTCGTCGGGGACACATCCTCCCGTATCACGATGTCCTTGACCATTCCGGTCCTCGTGACCGTCGGCATTGAGCTACCTCCTCCGCCCATTCCCATCGATTGGCACCCGGTAAGGATCAACAACGCCGACCCTACCATCATGATGTGTTGTGCTTTCATCGCATCGCCCTCCTTGTTTAGTAGATTCTCGTTCCAAAACGCATAGACTAGTCCCCTGAACAAGGGCATCACATGCCGATGACGGTCTCGCAGGCCCGCAATCAGCGCCCTCAGACACGGCATATCCGGTTGCACAACGATTTTATGACTGCGCAACCGTCACGTCCGAACCCTCCTGACAGCTTTTTTCTTTCCTCAGCCAATGAGAGAAAGCCGGCCGACCGGGCTATGGTGCCGGGTAACCGGCGTTTCGGTTCTCTCCGCTGCTCCAGTGCAAGACATGAACCGCGGCGCAGTTTCCCAAACCCCCTTGGCTACAGCATGAAGGACGCATCGGCATTACGATGCTCGATCAGGAATGAGGGACAATTTGTTCCACTGCATGGACAGGTCATTCCCCGAGTAGTTTCGTCTGTTTCGGGAAAGAAATCGCCATAGATGAGCGATATGAATGGATGCGCTGCGTAGGGACGGATGCTTCCTGGAATGAAGACTGCCTGTGGCGACCCATAGCGGGCCGCAGCGCCCGGATTAACAACCATCCAGATCTAGAGACCCGATTCATGACTGGGATTGGACAGGTCGCGGAGACAACGGCGGCGGCTTGATTCCGAGGTATGCTTCACGATCAGCTGCGCCGGCGCGAGCCAGCGCAGCTGTTCCCACTGGACCGGCAGTCATCCTGCTTAAAGGAGGATGAGTGCGTTGTGACTTATTTATTCTTCTGACCTTCCCCCTCAAATTGCGGGGCTTGTCCTGGAGGCGCCGCCCGGGGACCGAGGTTCCCCGACGCTCTATCTTCACCCATCGGACCTGAGGATGGATCCGGACGGTTGGTTCCCCGCCCATCTCCCGGGCCTACCCTCGGCTTGGACTCGGATCGCTTCTGTTCGATCTCGTCCATGAACATCGCGAGATCCGGCGACATGTCCTTCGTGTCATCCCGTCCGATGCTCGGCAGCAGATCATCTTTCTTGGCGTTCAACACCAGCTTGTCACCCTGCTGCTGGAAAAGGCTCCATCTCATCGGCTTGGCGTACCGCTCGCCCGCGATTTCCATAAAGACATATTCCACATCCTGCGTTTTTTCATCCCTGAGCACCTTTTTCACCGTGCCCAGCTTCTCGCCCTGGTTGTTGGTCACTTGCTGGTTCAGCCACTTGCTGTCCGTCACTTCCTTCAACGATCCCTGACGGACAGGCGTCGTGGAGTATTCGTCCGGCACTCCTTTACCGCCTTCGGTGAGATCGGTCCGCTTGTCCTGCGGCATGCGCTCGGACGACGGCATGTTGCCGCCGGCGTTGGATGACCCGCTGGATGAATCCGCAAACGCACCCTGTGGGCCGAGCAGACACACCGCAGCAACGACGATGCCCATGACGCTGCCTGTCTTTTTCCTCGTCATAACAGACCTCCTGAAATATGTGGAATAACCGACGTTCGATTAGCGTGGCGGCTATGTCCCAGCAGCCCGCCGGTCCGGATTGACTTGGCGATACCTTCCTCGGGATGCTGTAAGCCGGACGATGAAGACGATTTCCTGACGAGGCTCACGATCCTGTCGGACGCACCGCTGATCGAAACATGATGGCGCCGGGCAGATACAGCCGACCGGCGCCATGCTTCTCCGGAACACCGCCGGCGAAATGATCGTTTTGCAAGTCATGGGCCGGGGCGGCACAGGTCCGTCCCCTGGGGCCACACTTAGGATTTTCAGCAGGTCAGGAATTGATAGGCATGACTGAACGTGATGCCGATGGTGCGACATTCAGACAATCTGTCTTTCAGCCGGGACAGATGGTCCGGCCTTTCACCTGCTCCTCAACGAGCGCGCGCTCAGAAGGAGACCTTCGCTGAGCGCAACAGAAGTTAGTGCGCACAATCAGTCGCGACTTTATCGGCATCCGCTTTGCACACAGCTTCGTCCGAGGAGGACTGCCCACATGGAAACGCTGGGCCGCAAACGATGGGCGATCGCAGAAGGGTATATTCCCTCTCAGAGCACTGGTCCCCATCCCCAAGTGACCAGCCATGAAACGGCCTGTATCCTCAATGCGGGCAATCAGGATGCGCACGTGGCCATCACCATTTTTTATGGGGACCGGCCGCCCGTCGGTCCGTATCGCATCCTGGTGCCGGCTCAGCGCACACAGCACCTGCGCTTCAATGACCGGACGGATCCCGCGCCGATTCTGCGGGACACCGACTACGCGAGCGTGTTCGAATCCGATGTACCGATTGTCGTCCAACACACGCGCCTGGATTCCAGACAAGCGGAGAACGCGCTGTTGAGCACCATTGCGTTCGCCGGAAATGATTAACAGGATGGCAGCTCCAGCGACCACCTCCAGCGCGACGTCAGGCGACGAGGTCCCGGGTATCGGATCATCGCGAGAGAAACGGGCGATTGACCAACCATTGGCTCTTATGGATGTACCTGCCCGATGATGACATTGCTGGCTGGCCTCATTTTTCTAGCCCTGATCATCCTGGCGCTCTATGTGTTCGGCATCTTCAGCACGCCCTACTTGGAGGCCTTTCGCATTGCCTTTTATGTTCTCCTGGTCATGCTGGTCCTCACCATCGGGATCGTCCTCATGCAGCAGCCCTACGAAGGCTATGATCCGACCGTACGGACACCTTAAGCGTCATACGCCATCGAGGATCACTTGTGATTTCATCCATGAATCAGGTCCCCAAATCCATGACCCGTCCTCCTGACGTCAAGCCGACCGTGGATCGCCACCTGTGGGAGATCACCGCCGTGCAGGACCTGCTGTGGGTGCTCACGCTCGCACTCTCAGCCTGGAGTGTGTACGCGTTGCGCGGGATATTCATTCCGGTCTTCATCGCGCTCATGCTCGCCTATCTGGCCAATCCCTTGGTGCAATTTGCCGAACGGCGTTGGTCCTGGCCCAGGCCGTTGACGGTGTCGCTCTTCCTCCTGTTCTTCACCGCGCTGACAGCTGGAACGATCGCCGTGATTGGTCCCCTTGTGTCCGAGCAGATCCAGACGCTGGTCAAGAAAATGCCGGCCTATGTCGATTGGCTCTCCCACAAGTTCGCGATGGTGGAGCAGCTGTCGAGCCAGATCGGCTCCATGTTGACCGGCGTCATGCAAGACCCCCTGGCCGTGCTCCAACCGCTCTTCATGGGAACCGGGCAGGCGTTCGGCATGTTAGGGGTGATGGTCGGTGCCACGGTCAACGCCGCACTCCTCATGTTCCTCCTGCCGCTGTATTTCTTTTTCTTCGCATGGCATTTCGATCGCATGTTGGGCGCGCTGGCGCGCCTGATCCCGCGCAGCTGGCGCGAGCATACCAGGGTGGTCCTGACTCGCATGGATGCCGCGGTCAGCGGTTTCTTCCGCGAACGTCTCTTGATTGCGTTCATCACCGGGGTGATGTACGCGGCCGGCTGGGCCTGGACCGGCGTGCCCTATTGGTTCCTGCTGGGCGTCGGCACCGGCCTCTTGTCGCTGGTGCCCTATATTTCGGCCATCGGGTGGCCGCTCGCCGTCCTCTTCAAATACCTGGACACCTTGCTCGGGTCCGGCGCCGCCGATGACTGGGTCGGGGTCCTGGTATGGCCGAGCGTGGCATACCTAGTGGTGCAATTCATCGAAAGCTGGATCTTGACCCCGTGGATTCAACAACGGTCCAGCGACATGAACGCCATGACCCTCATCATTGTGCTGTTCGTTGGCGGCGCCGTCGGGGGCCTGTTCGGAATGATCTTTGCCATTCCGTTCGCTGCCTGTCTAAAAATCCTGTTTCAGGAATTGGTGCTGCCCCGATGGACGCGATGGGCGGCGGAACATTGAACCCGGCGCAGGAGGGCGGGGGATGGTCTCCGACAGGGTGACAGGGCTGCATGGCTAACCGCAACGGGAATGCACGGAGACGAGAGGTGGTGGTCGTCACCGGCGCGTCCGCGGGCGTAGGCCGCGCCATCGTCCGCGAGTTCGCCCGGCATGGCGCGGCCATCGGGCTGCTGGCGCGAGGCCGCGACGGGCTGGAGGCGGCGCACCGGGAAGTGGAAGCAGCGGGGGGGCGCGCGCTCGTCGTGCCGACCGACGTCTCGGATCACGCGCAAGTCGAACGGGCCGCCGACATGGTAGAACGCCGTCTAGGGCCCATCGACATCTGGATCAATAATGCGATGGTCTCGGTCCTCTCTCCTTTCCAACAGATGACGGCGGCGGATTTCCGGCGCGTCACGGACGTCACCTACCTCGGGTACGTCCACGGCACCATGGCGGCGTTGCGCCGGATGGCGCCGCGCGACCGCGGCGTGATCATGCAGATCGGATCCGCGCTCGCCTACCGGGCCATCCCGCTCCAATCCGCGTACTGCGCGGCGAAACATGCCGTACAGGGATTTACCGAGTCGCTCCGCTCGGAATTGATCCACGATGGCAGCCGGATTCATGTGACCACCGTGCAGCTTCCGGCGGTGAACACCCCTCAATTCTCCTGGATGAAGACCCGCATGCCGTGCCATCCACAGCCGGTTCCGCCGATCTATCAGCCGGAAGTCATTGCCCGGTGCGTGTACTGGGCGGCTCACCACCGGAGGCGGGAATTTGCCGCAGGCTATCCGACGGTGAAGGCGATCCTCGGCGACAAATTTATTCCGGGCCTGCTGGATTACTATCTGGCGCGGGTCGCGTACGACGCGCAACAGACCCGTGAGCCGGTCGACCCGGATCGGCCGCACAATCTTTACGAACCGCTGCCCGGAGATCAGGGGGCGCATGGCCGCTTCGATGACGGAGCGATCACCTTCAGCCCGCAGATCTGGGCCAATCGTTACCGCAGTTGGCTGGGCCTGGCCGCGCTCGGCCTGGCGGCCCTGCTCTGGGACGCGAGAAAAGGCGCGCGACCCAATTATTCACGAGCGACCTGAGACGAAGGAGGCAGCCTCATGCTGAAATACATGCATCCTGGGGTGCTGTTCGCCATCCTGCTGATGATAGCCGGCTGCGGCGGTTCGGAGACCTCCCGCACTCATTCCACGCAGCGGACCACGGACAGTGTGGCCGGCGGAACGGCACAGGAACAAGCCATGTTCAACGCATTCACCAAGCAGGAACCTGAATTCCGGACGCATTACGACGGCCACTATGCCCAGTCCGGCTACGCGTACAACCAGTTCCGTCCGGCCTATCAGCACGGATTCGAACTCGGATTCGATCCGCATTACCGGGACATGGACTGGCCGAGCATCGAGCAGGAAGCGCGGCGCAGATGGAACGAAAGCCGCATGGGATTATGGGACCGGTACCGTGACGCAGTGCGCTATGGGTGGGAGCGCGGGGTCGTGGCCGCCCGCGGATGATCCAATCGCTTGAGCGGGCGATATGACGGATCTACTGGCAGCACGCTCCCAGATGGCCATGTCCCTGGGATTCCACATTGTCTTCGCCGCCCTGGGCATTGCCATGCCGCTGCTCATGGCGGTGGCGGAGGGACGCTGGTTGAGGACCGGCGATCCGGAGGCGCTGGCACTGGCCAAACGGTGGTCTAAAGGCACCGCGATACTCTTTGCCGTCGGCGCGGTATCCGGAACGGTGCTGTCCTTCGAACTTGGACTGTTGTGGCCCAAGTTTATGGAACAGGCCGGCCCGCTGATCGGGCCGTTGTTCGCCTTGGAAGGATTTGCTTTTTTCACAGAGGCCATCTTTCTCGGAATCTATCTGTACGGATGGTCTAAACTTTCACCGCGCATGCATTTCTCGGCAGGGCTCATCGTGGCCGCGAGCGGGATTGCTTCGGCCGTCTTTGTCGTCACGGCGAACGCCTGGATGAACCACCCCGCAGGGTTCCGCGAAGATCGGGGACAGACCTACGTCGATCCTTGGGCGGCCTTTCTGCATCCCATGGCGTGGAATGAAGTGGTGCACATGCTGCTGGCCGCAGTTGCCGCCACAGGGTTCTTAGTGGCGGGCATTCATGCGTTCCTCCTCTTGCGCCATCCGGGAAGTCGCTTTCATGCCCAGGCCTTGCGGATAGCCCTCCTCGTCGGGGGCGTGCCGGCGCTGCTGCAGCCGATCAGCGGGGATCTCATCGCAAGAGCCGTCGCCGACTATCAACCGGCCAAACTGGCTGCCATGGAAGCGCTGTTCCGGACAGAAGCGGGGGCGGACTTCGTGATCGGAGGGCTTCCCGATGAGGACACACAACGCGTGAATTACGGAATTGTGATCCCCTCAGGGCTCAGTCTCTTGCTGCACTACGATCCTCACGCCACCGTGGCCGGCCTGGACGCGGTCCCTCGGACCGATTGGCCGCCGGTCGCCGTCGTCCATGTCGCATTTCAGGTGATGGTAGGATGCGGGCTGATCATGGCGGCCCTGGCAGTCTGGAGCGGCTGGCGAGGGATGACTCGCCGCAGCGTGGCCGATGATCGATGGCTGCTCCGGAGTCTGGTCCTGGCGTCACCGCTTGGCTTCATTGCGATTGAAGCCGGATGGGTGGTGACGGAAGTCGGACGCCAACCGTGGATCATCTACGGGGTGCTGCGGACATCGGAGGCCGTCACCACCATGCCGGGCCTGTGGGTGCCCCTGGTGATATTTACCGCGCTCTATCTCGTGCTGGCCGCCATTGTGGCCTGGGCATTGTGGCGCCATATTATCGCCACGCAGGACACCGACGCGTCGGAGCCTCTGCATCGGGCGGCAGCCTAAGGAAGGCCGGGATGTCGTTTCTGGCTTCACCGGTCCTCGAACTGCTTCTCGGAGCGATGCTGGTCGGAGCCTTGACCTTCTACCTGCTGCTGGGCGGCGCCGATTTCGGAGCCGGGATCTGGACCTGGTTTGCCACCGGCCCGAGCGGTCAGTCACAGCGGGCGCTCATCGATCGTGCGATCGG
This sequence comes from uncultured bacterium, assembly GCA_965285965.1. Lineage (GTDB taxonomy): Bacteria > Nitrospirota > Nitrospiria > Nitrospirales > Nitrospiraceae > Nitrospira_D. Next base: position 12,037 of record CBDIWQ010000214.1, read on the forward strand.
ACCGATCTGGGAGGCGAACCATGTCTGGCTCATCATTGCAGTCACGATCTTGTTCACCGCGTTTCCTCCGGCCTTCGCTCTGATCTCCACGCGGCTCCACATACCGCTCACCTTGATGTTGATCGGCATCGTGCTGCGGGGGACGGCCTTCGCGATTCGCACACACGATATTTCGTCGCGGCCCGATGGATTCACTGGTGCTCCGCCCGTCTGGCACAAGGTGTTCGCCCTCTCGAGCCTTTTTACTCCCGCGATGCTCGGGCTGATCCTTGGTGCGATTGCATCGGGCCGCGCCGGAGGGCCGACGGATACCTTTTGGGAAGCCTTTGTTGCGCCCTGGTTGGCCCGCTTTCCCATCGCAGTAGGGCTCCTCACGACCGCCCTCGTCGCCTACCTGGCAGCGGTGTATCTCATTATGGAAAGTCCGGACCGCACGACCAAGACGCTCTTTCGCCGTCGCGCCATCGCCGCATGGTGCTTCGTGATCGGACTCAGCGCACTGGCGCTGTACTGGTCGAAAGCCGGAGCACCGGAAATCTACCGCGGGTTGGCTGGGACGTTGTGGGGACGGCTCACTGTGGCGTTGACGTTTACGACGCTGGCCGGCGGGTTGTGGGCGCTGCTCGCCGAACGAGATGCCCTTGCCCGCCTCCTTGCTGCGGGAGGCGCAGTCGCCATGTTGTGGGGGTGGGCCAGTGCTCAATTTCCATTTCTCGTCGAACCATCGGTGACGATCTACGATGCGGCCCCGCAGGGCACGTTGACGCTGTTGCTGCTCAGTTTACTCGGCGGCTCTGTCGTTCTGTTCCCTTTCCTGCTGTACCTGTATCGTTTATTTAAAGGCGAAGTGTTATCGAGCGGTTCGTAATGCCCCGGCCGGGGCGCCCCCGGCCACTCTCTGTCCGGTTCGGTCCCAATCCCGGCCATCACTGCGTCTTTCTCTAAGCCGTTTCAGATTGGCCCGCTGACGCAGATGACAAGAGTCCCCCCGTTGGACAGCCTGTCTGAACCAGGACACCTTGTCTGCCTAAGATCCGCTTATTTGCGATCACAATTGACGTCCGGCGGCCTTAGACTGCCTTAAGTCATGCATTTGACTGATCTCCTTGTTACAGCGCTCCAGGTCTGAGCCTTGCAAACCGGCAGTGTCCGGAGGCGTTATGCCGACAAAGACGACCCGCCGCCGGGACGGCATCCGCGTGCCCGGGCCAACAGGTGCCACCACATTGTTCTCCCGTCAATCGAAACGGTAACCCAGACTATGAACAGACAGAGCCAACCCCAACGAACAACTATGTCATCTTCGTCTTCGAGCGATCCCCACTCCATCATCATCCTCAGGGCGTTGCATTTAGGGGATCTGCTCTGCGCGATTCCCGCCTGGCGCGCGCTCCGAGCCGCCTATCCCGACGCCCGCATCGCCCTGGCGGGGCTGCCTTGGGCTCGGGAGTTCGTCCATCGATTCCCAGGATATTTGAATGACTTCATCGCCTTTCCCGGCTATCCGGGGCTGCCGGAGCAGGAACCGGATCTGGACCGTCTTCCGCAGTTCGTCGCCGAGGTCCAGCGCCGCCATGCTGATCTGTTTCTGCAGATGCAGGGAGCCGGCTCCTACGTGAATGACCTGGCTCTGCTGTGCGGCGCGCGGGAAACCGCCGGTTTTTATTCGCCCTCCGACCGCCGCCCGCGGGAAGGCCGCTTCTTGCGCTACCCGGATGACATCTCCGAAGTTCACCGGCACCTGAGATTAATGGAGTTTCTCGGTATCCCGCCGCAGAGCGACCGCTTGGAATGGCCGGTTCATGAGACGGATCGCCGGGATCTGACCAGGCTGCTCCAGTCTCTTGAGGCGGCGCCGCTCGAGCATGCGTCCTATGTCTGCCTTCATGCCGGCGGGCGAGCGCCGCATCGCCGATGGCCGGTCGAGCGCTTGACGCAGGTCGCGGACGAACTGATGACACGGGGTTATCGGATCGTCCTGACGGGCACCGCCGCCGAAGCTCCGCTCGCGGAACACCTGGCCGATAAACTTGCGCTTCCTCCCCTCAATCTTGTCGGAAAGACGACGCTCGGCACACTGGGCGCGTTGCTGGATGGCGCGCGCCTGCTCGTCGCCAATGACACCGGCGTCTCTCACATGGCGGCCGCCCTGGCCACGCCCAGTGTGATCATCAGCGTGGGGTCGGATCCGGTTCGCTGGTCACCCCTTGACCGTCAGCGCCATCGAGTGCTGGCCGGCGGGGAAACGACGGTTCAGGAAGTGCTGGGACAAGCGGACGAGCTCTTGCGGCAGGGTCCGCCGACGGTCTTGCTGCCGGAGGGCTCCGCGACGGCCACCGACATCGCCGCGCTGCGCGTCAGCGTCACGCCTCCTCCGCTTCGCGTTCTGACGTGGCATGTGCACGGGAATTATCTCTACTACCTCACGCACAGTCCTCAGCGATGGTTTCTCCCGGTCGGCCTGGACCGTCCCGGGTATGCCGGATGTGCTCCGGGATTTCCCTGGCCGGACCGGGTGCAGGAGGTGCCGGCGCAAGACCTCCGGCGCGCGACCTTCGACTGCATTCTCTTTCAGGGACGGGCGCACTATTGCGAGGACCAGTTCCAACTCCTTTCACCGGCTCAACGCCGTCTCCCCCGGTTGTACCTGGAACACGATCCGCCTCAAGAGGATCCGACCGACACCAAGCACGTCGTGGACGACCCGCAGATGTTGCTGATCCATGTGACGGCATTCAATCAACTCATGTGGGACAATGGGGGAACTCCGACCTGCGTCATCGAACACGGCATTCCGCCGGCCTCCCCGACGCTCGCCCATACCGGCGAGCTGGCCAAGGGACTCGTGGTCGTCAACGATATGCCGCGCCGCGGCCGGCGTGTGGGCGCGGATGTGTTTGCGCACGTGCGCCGCACCATCCCGCTGGACCTGATCGGCATGAACTCCGCGCCGGCGGGCGGGCTTGGGGAAATCTCGCATGCAGACCTCCCCGCCTTCATGTGCCGGTATCGGTTCCTCTTCAACCCCATCCGGTACACCAGCATGGGACTCGCGGTGTGCGAAGCGATGCACCTGGGGATACCCATCGTCGGGTTCGCCACCACGGAAATGGCCACCGCCATCACCAACGACGTGTCCGGGTACATCGATACCGATGTGGAGAGGTTGATGCAGCGCATGGCCTTCCTCCTGGCTTCGCCGGACCAGGCACGCCGGCTTGGCGAAGGCGCGCGGCGCACGGCGGAGGAGCGGTTTGGTCTGGATCGCTTCGTCAGGGACTGGGATCGGACCTTCGGCGTCTTCATCGCACGCCATCGGACTTCCGACGCGAGGACCAGGGCGGCGTCCAGCACGACCCTAACGGGCGACCTGTCATGCCTGGCCTGATTCACAGAAGTGCCGCGGGACTGTTTCTTGCTTGCTGTTTCTTGCTTGCGAAGCGCGTCACACCTGCACGACAAGCCGGAGCGGACGATGAGGCAGTCCCATAATACCCACCGGCCGGCCGTCTTTCTCGATAAGGACGGCACGCTGGTCGAAGATATACCCTGGTGCTACGACACGCGCCGCGTTCGTTTTTATCCCGGCGTCTTCGAAGGCCTCCAGCTGCTCCACCGCAGCGGGTATGCGCTGGTCGTGGTCACGAATCAGTCCGGCGTGGCATTGGGCTATGGCACCGAACATGACGTGAAACACATGGAGTCCTTTCGCCGGCGGACCCTCAAGGAACACGATATTCCACTCGAAGGATTTTATTACTGCCCCCATCGCCCTGACGGCATCGTGGAGCCCTATGCCGTGCACTGTCTCTGCCGCAAGCCGAAACCGGGCCTCTTATTGAGAGCGGCATCCGACCTCCAGCTCGACATGCATCGATCCTGGATGGTCGGCGACATCCTTCACGACGTGGAAGCCGGCCGCTGGGCGGGATGCCGCACCGTCTTCGTCAATAACGGGCATGAAACAGAGTGGCACCTCACTGAAACCCGATGGCCCGATTATGTCGCAGGATCGCTGCGGGAAGCGGCGCATCTCATCGCCCTCAGTCCACCGGCGTCCTTCACGTCCGCGACACGCACCGGAGAGGAGCCCTATCCGTAATCATTGAGCCGCCAGAAGACCACGCGAAGACAGTCTGTCGTACCGCAAGACAGATTGCCTCCTTCCTGTCTTGCGGGCATCTGCCTTGGGAAGCCTGGTCTTGCTCAGGCTATTGAAAAGGCGGACAAGTTTTATACTGCCTGTTGCGCATGTCTCCCAGAGCGGCGGTGTATTCCTTGCAATATCCGTAAGCGCACGCGGCACGGATTGTCCCCGACATCTGCGTTTTTAGACTTCGGTCGACCCGGCGCCGATGCGCTCCATCATCCCGACTTGGTCTCACCCGTGGAGGTTGTATGCAACAAGTGAAAGACGTAATGACTCCTCAAGCGGAAGTCGCATCTCCGGACGAAACAGTGGAAGAGGCGGCCTCGACCATGAAGACCCTCGACATCGGCGTGCTGCCGGTGTGCGATGAAGAAGGCCTCGTCGGCATTGTCACCGATCGGGATCTCGTGGTGCGGGTCCTGGCCGCCAAACGCGATCCGAAAGCCGTGCGGATCGGCGAAGTCATGACCCCGAATCTCATCTATTGTTTTGAGGACGACGACCTCAGCCGGGCGGCCTCGCTGCTGGCGGAACATCAAATACGGAGATTGCCGGTCTTGAGCCGGAGCAGCCGGTCCCTCGTGGGCATCGTGTCGCTCGGCGATCTGGCGGTCCATGAAGAGAACGGGATGAGCGGCGAGGTCTTGGAAGATGTTTCGCGGCCGGCTCATCCCCGGCGGGCGGCATGAAAGCGGACGACAATGTGCAGGACCAGGGTCATCAATGTGTCGCCGGCATGACGGTCCCTGCGGTTCTACTGCTCGCAGGCCTGCTGACAGGAGGCACGGCGCTGGGGGCTGCGGCCACAGGCGAGCCGCCGAGTCCCAGCACCGGCCCGACCTTCCCGAATCCGCAGCCGCCGGCTCCGCAACCTCCGCCGCCGGCTCCTTCACCGCCGTCTCCTTCACCGCCGACTTCGCCGGCGCCCCCGCCGGCACCGGCGCCACAGCATTCAGCGCCATAACGAAGGGCAGGAGATCCAGATGGCAGTTCCCGGGTATCGCGTCCTGGTCCTGATCGGGTGGCGGATTCTGTGGCAAGCGATCGGCAGTTTCTTGATCCTCCTCTTCCTTGCGAATCTGGCGCTCCTCAGCTGGCTTCCTGAACTGACGAGGACCGGACCGTCATTGTGGGCTTTGCTGATCCCGCTGCTCACGGTCACCGTCCTCGTGGCCTTTTTCATCATGCCGGCGGTCGTTCGCGGCCTGCTGACCCGATCGTTCGGGGGAATCCGCCTTCAGGCCGTACACGAGGGGGCGCCCCGCGAGGCGAGTGAACCTGTGCCCACTAAAAGGAGATCCGGACATGAAACAGTTCATGATGGCCACGACAGTGGCTCTGATCCTCGGACTCAGTCCTATGGCAGCGCCCGCGGTTCGAGCCCAAGACGATGATTCGGTCATCTCGGGGACGCTGGTGAAGCTGGATCTGGACACCCTTCGTGGTCTCCTGACGACCGACCTCGGACGGCCGGTGTTCTTCGACATTCCGAAGGTCTATCTTTTTGAGAACGTGACGCAAGGGGCGAGGATTACGCTCCGTCTCGACGACCAGGGCCGCGCCATCAACGTAATGGACACGTCCATCGCGGATATTGTGCCGGCCGTCCTGCCCGCGGGTCGGGTGGCGGCGGGGCCGCTGGCCGAGAACCCGCCTGATGGGGGACTGCTGCCGCCGCTTGCGCTTGAGGAGGGCCCGCGGTAGCCGGTTAGGCGCGCTTCAGGACCGCCGGGTGCCACTCTACAACCGCTTTGAGCGGCAGATGGTCGGAGGCGCGGGCGGATTGCGGCGTGCGATGGACCCGGATGTCCCGGAGCACGGCGGGCGGACGTATCCAAATGCGATCCAGCGGCAGAACAGGCCGTAAAGAGGGAAATGTCGGGAGAGCGGGCGTATGGCCGAACATGGCCTTGATCCATCTGAGCGGGTGTCCCCAAAGCCACCACTCGTTGAAGTCGCCCATCAGGACGCAATGAGGGCCCACGCGCGTCAGCAGACGCTCTACCTGAATGCGCCGCTCAGGCGGCCACAATCCGAGATGGGTGGCGATGACTTGGACCGCCTCCCCGTCGCACACGACGTCCATGTCGATCGCCCCTCTGGGCTCACGCCCGGGCAGGCTTAAGTCCACCAGACGCACGTCCCCGGAAGCACAGCGTGTGAGCACCGCATTCCCGTGGTGGCCTTTCCGCTCGCGCAGGGTGGGACCGGCGATCACTTTGTGCTTGGATTCTTCTCCCAACCAATGCGCGAGTTCCAATCCGTGCCGATCGGGTGAATCGACCTCCTGCAAAGCGATGACGTCGGCGTCGAGTTCCTGCACGACGTCGCGGATGCGTCCGGGATCGTAACGGCCGTCCCGGCCCACACAGCGATGAATATTGTAGGTCGCCAATACGAGACGCATATTATCCCCGCTCGAGACGGTCTTCCCTCCGCGTTCCGAGCCAACGGCGAATCGCCCACACCACCACGGTGATGATAGCTGCCAGCAAGGCGAGCAAGCCGATGCTGCCCGGACCGGGATGCCGGATGGCCTCCTGAATCTGGTCGATGAACAGCGCCAGACTCACCAGGCCGGGCAGCTCGCCGATGATTGTGCCGACAAGAAAATCCCTGGTCCTGATATGAGACGCCCCTGCGACGGCATTCACGATAGAGAAGGGCGCAACCGGGAGAATCCGAAGCGTCACCACGGCCAGCACGCCTTTCGACGCGAGGGTCCGGCTGACATGATAGAGGCGGGAGCCCGAGAAACGATCGATCAAGCGGCGCCCCAGGAGCCGCCCGATCCAGAAGGTGGACATGGCGCTCGCCGTCATGCCGATGAAGGCATACAGAAAACCCCACCAGGGGCCGAACGCGAGGATCGTCACGGCAATGAGCAGCAGCACCGGCATGACGAGCAGCCCACCGATCAGGAACCCCGCCACGGTGACGACGGCCGCCATCGGACCCCGGGCAAGGGCCTCCAGCCCGGCCGCCAGCTCGGAGACGTTCAGGTGTTGTTGCACGGGCGTCCACTGCCAGAAGGCCGCCATGACCAGAAGCGCCAGCAAGCCCCCGGCGCCCACGATGATCTGCCGACGCGCCGACGGACGCTGGTCCGGAGGGATGAACTGCGCCTCATAGGGGCGGCTCGGATCGATGAAGTCGGCGTCCGGCACGACTTCATCGATATCGGCGGAAACGGCGCCGCTGAAGGTTTCAAGAGACCGCCCGTCGCTGCGCAGCCGTTCGACGGTCCCGACCAACGATCCGTCCTTCCGCATTTCCTGTTCGATCCGCTCCACCTCCACTCCGAGATGTTCCGCCAGCAGACGATGGCGGAACAAGGCGATCTGCCGCTGGACCTCCGGCTGACCGGCAGCGTGAATGGCCAGATCGCATTCCGTATCGAATCCCATCGATCGATTGCTGAGATTGGCGGATCCCACCCGCACCACATCGTTATCGATGATGCACACCTTGCTATGCATGCTGATGCATTGGCCTTGCAGATCGGGGATACGGGGGTAATACAGCCGCAGGCGATGAAACCGGTCCAGCGCGCGCAACCGGGCCAGCACGCGCCCGCGCAGCACGTCCATGGTGTGCTGTTCGAGCCAGCCGTCGCTGTTCGGATGCAGGATCATGACGATCTCCGGTCCATGGGCCTCTTGCAGCCGGGCCGCCAGGCCGTCGGCAATGGTCCGCGACGTCAGGTACTGCGTTTCGATATAGATGTACTTCCTTGCCGCCGCCACGCTGTCCAAGAACAGCGCCTCGACTTCCCGCACGGCCGTTTGGCCGATGTATTCGGGCAACGTCCGCGCGATCGCGACCGAGATATCGGTCATCGCCGGCTTGACCGAACGCGGCCATGGATCGCCGCCGGAGAGAGAGACCGGGGCGAGCGCGCGGCCGGTCGCCCGCTTCCATCGCTCGCGGGCCAAGACCCCGAGCGCCGACGCTGCCGCACCGTCCACCACCATTTGGACATCGTGGAACGGCCGGCAGGGCGGCCCGTCGGCAGACAGCCGCCGATCCGGATGGCGCGGCCGATGCTCCGGTGAATCCCATCGGCATTGCGCAAAGTCGAGGCCTCCCACGAACGCGACGGCGTCATCGATCACGACGATTTTCTGGTGGTGGGAGGCGCCCACGGGATGCCGGGCATCGCGGACGAAGTGCAGACGCCGGTGCGCGGCCAGCTTCGACGGCAACCACCATTCCCGTTCTTTCCAATAAATCATATGGAAATCCCAGGTCAGGACGTGGATGCGCAGGCTCCGGCGCCGAATCAACAGACTATGGAGGAATTCTCCCAGACGGTCCGGGAATCCGTCCGGTTCCCGGTCGATCAGCATGCGGATGCGGCTGTCAAAATCCCATCCGAGGATGATGATGCTCCGGCTCGCTTCCTTGGCGCTTTCCCGGAAGGCGTCAAAATACGCGGCGCCGTCAATCAAGAATCCGGCGCGGGCCGCCCCCTCCACCCGCCAGCAATTCCATCCCTCCTGAAACCGTAATGGCGGTGCCGGAAGCGGCCGTCCTTTCTCTACTCCGATGGCGGAGGCCGGAGGAAATCTTCCATGAGGCCCCCCCAAGAGCCTGTTGTCGGTTCCTGTGCGCAGAAGATCTTCAGACATCGGTCAGCCGTACGGTGCAATTCAAGTGCCCCTGATGTCTTAGGACGAGATGTCATTAAGAGGCCCTCGAGGCACGCGGCCCCGTTGCGCCATGGCCTCGGATGAAGTGTCCCCGATAAGACATCCTGTCCGGATCGGCATCTCTTCCGGGCGCACCCCCACAACGCCGGCAGCACCGGCTTCGGTCTTTCCTGCGCGCCCATTGTTGGATTTGTGAGAGTTCGGCAATGCCGCGACGATAGGCATTCGCCTCAGCACCCCCGGCCGGCATCGGTCCATGTCTTGCACCATGTCTCCGCATCGCGACGTGCAATGAGAGCAAGGGGCACAAGACACAACATGGATCGTTTTCGGAAGGCGCTGCTCCTGAACGGGAAGGGCGGCTCTGTCCTCGTCGGTCTGCTCGCCTTCCCGGGGCTGGCTCTATCGTCCTCACAGGCCTGGGAACCGCTTCCGATGCCGGCCGGGGAAAGCCAGCATCTGGAAAGGCCGGTGACGCCGCGTTTCCTCCCGGCGATGAGCGACGGCCGGACCGCGTCGCCCGGGACCGTCCCTGAAGACGTGCACCGGCCGGAATCGGCTCGTGAACGATTGACCAAGGCGGAATCCGACTCCAGGGAGAGGCCGCCGCAGCGGGGTCCGTCCGATGGGACCGCCCTCGTCGACGCCGGCCAGCGACAGGAGCCCAGTGATCGTTTTAGAAACGATGGCATCCGCATAGAAAGGCAACAGTAGAATGGCCAAAGGCCGATCGCAACAACCGCCGCAAGAGCAGCCTCACCGACCCGGGGTGGAATCCGAAATGACGCCGCGGCCGTCGCAGGCCCCGCGTCATCCTGGGACCGGCCGGTTGCACGGCAAAGTCGCGGTGATTACCGGCGGCGACAGCGGCATCGGCCGGGCGGTGGCCGTCGCGTTTGCCCGCGAAGGAACCGACGTCTGTATCGTCTACCTGAACGAGCACGACGACGCCAAGGAGACTCAGCGGCTGGTGGAAAAAGAAGGCCGTCGGTGCCTGGCGGTGGCCGGCGACGTCGGCGACGAACAGTTCTGCCGGGAAGCGGTGGAACGCACCGTGCGGGAACTGGGACGATTGGACGTGCTGGTGAATAACGCCGCGGAGCAGCATCCGCAGGACAGCCTGGACAAGATCACGGCCGAGCAGCTGGAACGCACGTTTCGCACCAACATATTTTCGTATTTTTACATGGGCAAGGCCGCCTTGCCCCATCTCAGTGAGGGCAGCACCATCATCAACACCACGTCGGTAACCGCCTACAAGGGCAGCCCGCAACTCTTGGATTACTCCTCGACGAAAGGCGCCATTGTTGCGTTTACGCGTTCGCTCTCGCTGGCGCTGGCCGAAAAACAGATTCGGGTGAACGCCGTCGCCCCGGGGCCGATATGGACGCCGCTGATTCCCTCCACCTTTCCGGCGGACAAGGTCGAGTCCTTCGGCGCCGACGTGCCGTTAAAGCGGGCGGGACAGCCGGACGAGGTGGCGCCCAGCTATGTCTTTCTCGCGTCGGACGATGCGTCGTATATGACCGGTCAGGTGTTGCATCCCAATGGTGGCACGGTCGTCAACGGATAGGGCGCCCGGTCCGCGGTTCTGAAGGAGGGTCACTATGGCGAAGCAGCCCGCGAACAAAGGCAACGCGGCTCCGAAGCAGTTCGATGCCATACAAATGCTCAAGGCCGACCATCGACAGGTCCACAAGTTGTTCGAGCGCTTCCACGCCGCCTCCGGCGACGAGCAAGCCTCGATTGCCGGCCGGCTCTTCACCGAACTGGAAATTCATAGCACCTTAGAGGAAGAGCTGTTCTATCCGGCCATTCAAAGCAAGCTGCGGCCTATGGATTCGTTCGACACGTCCGCACAAGAAAGCGGGCTGGAGGTCGACGCCGAAGAGGACGAAGACACGGACGAAGACGAGGACGTGATTAACGGCATGGAGCTGGAAGCGGACGAGGAGGACGACGAAGACGAAGACGAGGAACTGATCAACACCGCCTATGAAGAGCACCAGGCGGCGAAAGATTTGATCGAGCAATTGAAGACATTAAATCCCAATGACGGCGACTTCGAGGAAATCTTCAACGAATTGGAAGAAATGGTGATCGAACATATTACGGGTGAAGAGGACCTGATCTTTCCGCTGGCGGTGTCGGAGCTGGATGTGAAGGCGCTCGGGCTGGCTATGCAGCGGCGGCGGGACGATCTTTTGTCCTCATTGGCTGCGTGAGGTCGACATTCCGACAGTGTTCGGAGACGTTGTCTCCAGCAAGGAGGCCGGTTTGACCGGATAGGGAACCCGAACGTGCCCCCGTTCGGCCTTCCCGTCATAGAGCCAAATGAGAGTCGCCCACTCTCGCTTTTCTATGACTATCCGGCAATCGAACTCCGTTGGAGATAACTGAGGCAGAGGAGCTTGCTCCTCTGCCTCCCTTTTTCCGCTTTCAGCCTGACCCGGTCGGTCCTCAACGACGAGGTTCCTATGCTGGGATGGATTGTATTCGGACTGTTGGTTGGAATCATCGCCAAACTCCTCATGCCGGGGCGCGATCCTGGCGGCATGATCGTGACCATACTCCTGGGCATCGGCGGCGGATACCTGGGCGGATTCATCGGTCGCACGCTCGGCTGGTATCAGGAGGGAGATCCCGTCGGGTTTCTCATGGCGGTCTTGGGCGCCATCGTCTTGCTCCTCGGCTATCGGCTTCTCCTAAGACCGTCGGAGGTCTGACCGGCCCGCCCGATTCATGCCTGCGCACACCCCCTCTCAGAGTCTGCTCTCTCTACGTCCAAGGCGAGATCGGCGTTCGACACTATCACTGCCCGGAAGCTCTGAGCGGCATTGTTTGGGTGGGAGATGTCGGGGGATTCTGGCCGTCCCTCGTGGGACAAGCCTTTGCCGGAGGCGCCATTCAAACCGCGGTTATGTCGATGAATCGTCCATGTGTCGAATGCCGTCTGCACCTG
>CBDIWQ010000215.1:0-8379 GCA_965285965.1 uncultured bacterium
CTGGAACGTCATCAAGGTCATCTGGGGCAGCGATTGGGATCCCTTGCTCGCCCAAGATGACGAGGGCCTACTTGTCAAACGAATGGGCGAAGTAGTCGATGGCTGGTACCAAAAATACACTGTGGAAGGCGGCGCCTTTGCCCGCAAACACTTCTTCGGCGCCGATCCGCGGTTGCTCAAAATGGTGGAAACGTACTCGGACGAGCAAATCCACAAAATGCTGCGCGGCGGTCACGATCCGCGGAAACTGTACGCCGCGTACAAGGCGGCCGTCGAGCACAGCGGTCAGCCCACCGTCATTCTGGCCAAAACCATCAAAGGCTACGGATTGGGCGAAGCCGGTGAAGGGCGCAACATCACGCACCAGCAGAAAAAAATGAACGAGCAGGAACTGCGCGAGTTTCGCACCCGGTTCGGCGTGCCGGTCCCCGATGAGGAGCTCGGCTCGACTCCGTTCTACCGGCCGCCGGCCGGAAGCCCCGAAGCCGCCTATTTGGCCGATCGACTCAAGGCCATGGGCGGTCCGCTGCCGAAACGACACGTCACCGTCGAACCCATGCAGACGCCGGGGCTCGAACAATTCAAAGAGTTCATTGACGGATCGGGGGAGCGCGCCGTTTCGACCACCATGGGCTTTGCCCGCATGCTGAGCCGCCTGCTCGCCCTCAAAGAGTTCGGCCGGTACATCGTCCCGATCATCCCCGACGAAGCGCGCACGTTCGGGTTGGAGGCGCACTTCCGCCAATACGGCATCTATTCGCATATCGGCCAGCTGTACGAACCGGTCGACAAAAGTTCGCTGCTCTATTACTTTGAGGCCAGACAAGGACAGATCCTGGAGGAAGGCATCACCGAAGCGGGCGCGATGTGTTCGTCGATCGCTGCCGGCACCGCCTATGCGACCCATGCCCTCAACACCATTCCGTTCTTCATCTACTACTCCATGTTCGGGTTTCAACGGGTCGGCGATTTGATGTGGGCCGCCTCCGACATGCGGGCCCGTGGTTTCCTGCTGGGGGCGACGGCGGGTCGCACGACGCTGGAGGGCGAGGGGCTCCAGCATCAGGATGGGCAGAGTCACTTGATGGCCAGTTCGTTTCCGACTGTGGCGGCCTACGACCCGGCCTTCATGTTCGAACTCGCCGTCATTCTGCAGGACGGGTTGAAGCGCATGTATCACGACCAGGAGCCGCTCCTCTACTACATCACGCTCTATAACGAAACCTATTCCATGCCGCCGATGCCGCCCCACGCGGAAGAAGGAATCCGCGAGGGGATGTACAAGCTCCGCCCGGCGCCCGGGAAGGGCCGCCATCACGCCCACATTCTCGGCAGCGGTCCTTTGGTGAATGAGGCCTTGCGCGCCCAGGAGATTTTATCGCAGCAGTACGATGTCGCCGCCGACGTGTGGAGCGTGACCAGCTATAAGACCTTGCGCGTCCGCGCCCTGGAGGCCGACCGGTGGAACAGGTGGCACCCCGAAGCCGCGCCGCGCGAAAGTTATCTCCACAAAACAGTCCGCGGGTTGGAGGGACCTTTTATTGCCGTCAGCGATTATGTGCGGTTGGTCAGCGAACAAATCGCTCCCTGGATCCCCGGCGGTCTGCTCGCCCTCGGCACCGACGGCTTCGGCCGGAGCGACACGCGTAAAGCTCTGCGCAACTTTTTTGAAACCGATGCCCGACATATCGTCGTGGCCACGCTCTATGCCCTCCATCAACAGCGGGGCACAGTCGAAGCGGGCACCGTTTCCCAAGCCGCACGCGATTTAGGGATTCAGCCGGATGAGGACGCCCCCTGGCGCCGCTGAAAACCACGTGCCGCCACCTTAAAGGATCACTTGAGCCATGAGAGTTGAACTACCGTTTCTCGCCGAGGGAGTTGAAGGCGGCGACGTCGTGCAGGTCCTCGTGAATGAGGGCGATCAGATCACCGAGGGACAGCCGCTGCTCGAACTGGAGACCGACAAAGCCACCGTCCCGGTGCCCTCCCCGTCTGCCGGCCGGGTGGCCAAGTTGCTCGTGCGCATGGGCGATCACCTGCAGGTCGGCCAGGCGCTTGTGGAACTGACAGGCACAGAGGCCGCTCAGGGGGACGCGGCCTCGAAGCCTCTTGAGCCGGCGATCGCGCCGCCCCCTCAGCCGCCTCCCAGGGTGGAAGCCGCACAGGCCCACGATGTGCGGCAACGCGAAGAGCAGCCGGCGCCACCGCCCCCTTCGCCGCCCTCACCGGGGCGCCCGGCGTCGCCGCACCCAGCCGATGATTCGGCCGCGGTCAACCCGGCATCCGACGGCGCCACAATCCCGGCGGCTCCATCGGTGCGCCGGCTCGCGCGCGAATTGGGAATCGATCTTCGCCAGGTGAAAGGCTCGGAAGCGGGCGGACGCATCACGGCCGAAGACGTCAAAGGATATGTGCGCGAGCGCACGCGGCGGCTTGAATCGGAGCCCGCCGGCACAGGCGGAACGGGCGGGAGCTCGTTTACCACGATGTACGGCACGGAACGGCGGGAAGCCCTTCCGTCGCTCAGACGGAAAATCGCGGCGAACATGACTCAGGCCTGGAGCACCATTCCTCACGTCCACCAGTTTCAAGACGCCGACGTCACGGATCTGATCGCTCTGCAGAAACGGTACGCGCCCAAGTTCAAAGAAAAGGGCGCCACACTGACCCTCACGAGCCTGTTGATGAAGGCGGTCACCCATGCCCTCAAGCTTTATCCCCGGCTGAACGCGACGATCGACCTCACCAACGGGGAAGTGATCTACAAGCACTACTACAACATCGGCGTCGCGGTCGACACACCGGCGGGGTTGATCGTTCCGGTGATTCATCGCGTCGACATGAAGGACCTGTTTGAAATCTCCCTGGAGCTGGCCGACGTGGCCGAACGCACCCGCAACCGTCAGGTGAAGTTGGAAGAGCTGCGCGGGGCTACTTTTACGATCAGTAACATGGGGGGGATCGGCGCGGGTCCCTTTACCCCGATCATCAATCCGCCCGAAGTCGGCATTCTGGGCGTGGGACGCGGCCGGATTGCGCCGGTGTACCGTGACGGCGACTGGGCGGCACGCACGATGCTGCCCTTGTGCCTGGCCTATGATCACCGGTTGGTCGACGGGGCGGAAGGAGCGCGCTTTCTCAACGAAATTGTGAAGGTCCTTGATGATTTTCAGGCCATGTTTCTGGGGCTGTGACATCCGACATTCCGGAACGGGAAGCGCGGCAGATGACTGAACCAGTCTACGACCTGGTCGTGATCGGCGGGGGCCCCGGCGGCTACGCGGCCGCGTTTCATGCCGCCGATCTTGGATTGCGCACCGCCTTGGTCGAGGAAGACGCGCGGCTCGGGGGCGTCTGCCTCTTGCGCGGATGCATCCCGTCGAAAGCGCTGCTGCATGCCGCCCGCCTCATCACCGACGCAGCAGACGCCAAGGCATGGGGCATTCATTTCGAACCGCCGCGCCTCGACCTGGAGGGCTTGCGCCGCCGCACGGACACCGTGGTGAGCAAACTTGCACAAGGGGTACAGAGCCTGGCGCGCAGCCGCAAGGTTGAGGTGCTGCACGCGCGGGCCACTTTCAAGAACGCCACGACGCTGGCGCTGTCCGGCACGGGAGTGCCGGACGAAGTGTCGTTCACACATGCGATTCTGGCCACCGGATCGCGGCCGGTCATGCCGGATTCGCTGCGCCTCGATGACGCCCGCGTGATGGATTCAACCGGCGCGCTCGCGCTTCCGGACATTCCACAACGGCTGCTGATTGTCGGCGGCGGGTACATCGGCCTTGAACTGGGGACCGTCTACGAGGCGCTGGGCACCGGGGTGACGATCATCGAAGCCCTGCCCCGCCTGCTCACCGGCGCCGATCAGGACTTGGTGCGGCCGCTGCAGCAGCGGGTGCAGCGCCGTTTCACGGCCGTACGCGTGAATACGCGGGTCGAGCGGCTCGAGCCGCGAGAGAACGGGATCGCGGTCACGTTGACAGGCCCCGAGGGAACGGCCTCGGAACTCTATGATCGTGTGCTGGTCGCCGTCGGACGCAGGCCCAACAGCGAGCATCTGGGACTCGAACGCACACAGGTCCGGATCTCTCCTCACGGCTTCGTGCAGGTGGACGCGCAGAGGCGCACGGCCGAACCGACGATTTTTGCGATCGGCGACGTCGCGGGCGAGCCCATGCTCGCTCATAAGGCGAGCCACGAGGGACGAGTGGCCGCCGCGGTCATCGCCGGTCGGCCCGCTGCATTCGAGGCCACCGTTCCGGCGGTCATCTTTACGGACCCTGAAATCGCCTGGTGCGGTCTGACTGAAGAAGCCGCCACGGCGGCGGGGCGTGAGGTGGTCATTGCCCGGTTTCCGTGGTCCGCCTCCGGCCGTGCCGCCACGTTGGGCCGCCCTGACGGGCTGACAAAATTATTGTGCGAGCCGGAGTCCGGCCGGATTCTCGGGGTCGGCATCTGCGGCGTGGGCGCCGGCGAACTCATCTCCGAAGGGGTGCTGGCCATCGAAATGGGCGCGGTCGCCGAAGACCTGGCGGCCACGATCCACCCGCATCCCACGCTGAGCGAGACTATCATGGAAGCGGCCGAAACGTTCAGCGGACAAGCCACCCACATCTATGCGCCCAAGCGATAGCGCCGAGCCTTGCTTCCGGCTCCTGGATCTGACCCTTCCCTCCCCGGTGGAAAATCTCGCGCTCGACGAAGCGCTGCTCGACGATCTCGACGAACAGGGCGGCGCTCCGGTGCTCCGGTTCTGGGAGAGCGATCGCCCGTTCATCGTGCTGGGCCTGGCCGGCAACCTCGCCGACGACGTCCATGCGACCCTGTGCCGGCAAGACGGCATCCCGGTGCTTCGGCGGGCAAGCGGCGGAGGGACCGTGCTGCAGGGACCCGGCTGCCTATCCTATGCCCTCGTGATTCCGCTCACCTGGCATCCTGATCTCCTCAGCATTCGCTCCACCAATCGATATATCCTCGAGCGCATCGCACGAGCGCTCCATCGATGGGACCCGTCCGTCGTGTTCCGCGGGATCAGCGATCTCGCCATCGGCGAATGCAAGATTTCAGGGAATGCGCAGCGGCGCAAGCGGAGCGCGCTCCTCTTTCACGGCACCCTCCTGTACGGGCTGCAGGCCGGCCTTATCGCCCGCTACCTGAAGCAACCCAAGCGGCAACCGGATTACCGTGGAGACCGCGACCATCATGCGTTTGTGACCACACTGGAGGCCCGACCCGACGACCTCAAGCAGGCCATCGCCGAGGCCTGGAACGCCCGCTCGTTCCTGGACGCCTG
This sequence comes from uncultured bacterium, assembly GCA_965285965.1. GTDB lineage: Bacteria > Nitrospirota > Nitrospiria > Nitrospirales > Nitrospiraceae > Nitrospira_D. The sequence goes on from CBDIWQ010000215.1 coordinate 5,300, forward strand.
GCCTTGCGACCGCATGCCGGCCAGCATCGCGAGAGTCGCGCAACGGAGCCCTGAATAACGAGGCCGGCGACACTGAAAGAGATCGCGGCCGGCTGAGCGAATTAGGGCCCTTACTAGTGAGCGCTTAAGAGTTTGCCATGGTTAGATGCTGCTATGCGCGCCTCAGCCGCGTGAGCCCAGCGTAGGAGACCATGCACATCCTCAGCCTGACATGGGGAATTCTGGCCTTGCTCGGAATGCTCGTCGGCATTCTGCCGCTATTCGGAGCACTCAACTGGCTCATTATTCCGTTCGCCGGCATCGGCGCCGCCGTGTCAGGCGTCGCGCTGAGCCAGTCACCCGCAGAAAATAAATCCATGACCGTGGCCGGCCTCGTCTGCTGCCTCGTCGCGATGGTGGTGGGGGCGATACGGTTAGTGTTGGGCCTCGGCGTGCTCTAGGGAGCGGCGGCCATCGACGGAGGATTCTATCTGCGCCGGGCATAGAAGCGGACATAGCACCGGCCACACCGCCAGGGGTACCATCCCAACCAACTTAACACGTGATCCCACCATCGGCGGCGCGCTAAACGGCGGCAGGCACTCCGGCATGTTCGGCAGAACACCTCCACCTTGGCGGCTTTCATAGCAGCCATGCTCGCGGCGCCTTCTGAACCGGAAGGATTTGCTGGAGCGGAAACCCTACGTTCCTCCGTTCCCTCTCGTTGGATCATAGATCGTAATGGCGGCAGAATGGCACTCACAATCAGTGCTTCTCCGCAGGCAAGTGAACCCTGCCCTTAGGAAGGACTCAGCTATTGGACCGGTCTGATGGATGTTAGCGCGCCCGCTCTCTCGAAATCGTGCGGGATGGGAACGCATAGGAATAAGATCAGCAATACTCCCTGGAGGGCAGGTGCCATACAGCACCACGGCGGGGGTGCCTGCGCCGCGCTGCAGGCAAGAAAAAAGGCCCGGCACCTTTCGGAGTCGAGCCTTCCCACTTCAGATCCTGCAACAGTTCCACTGCGCTTTCACAACGTTTCCATTGTGCTTTCGCAATGGATTGTTGCAGCCCTCAAGTGTTTTAACTCTACCGTGCCGGTCAATCACTGCATACCAGGAAACACCCTAGTACGTCGAGGAGGTTCCCACACCCGGCAGGACGCCTCATCCTCCATCCATCCTCGTAATGACTGCATGAAGGCCGTTCAACCGTTCCGCGCCGCCTTAGATCCGCGGATTGGAAATAGTCACGGCGTTTCTTGCCGCTTCGTATCCAAGCCGGATGCCGTCATCCACGGACGTTCCATCATCAAAATCCAACGCATCGATATAATCGCGGTCCGGAGCGATGTAGGTGATTTTGGCCGCTTGGGAAGTCCACGGATTCCCGTACGGCGACGATCCCGGCCGGCCACCCATGAAACCGGACGCGCCCAAGGCCTCAAACACGTCCCGGCCTTGCTTGGCCCAGTACGTAGTGAACTCGGCCTGAAATTGCCGCGACTGCTCAGGGGACATCTTGTCTGATGCACGGCGCATCCACCCGACCAATTCGTTCCCTGCCCAACTGAGCAGCATGTCGGACCGGCTCGCCTCGTTGAGCCAGATGTTGAGCAGGCTCAGGAGATAGGTAAACGGCGTCACACTCTGCTCTCCGACCCCGTTGAACATTTTTCCGTTGAGCAGTGACAGGATTCCTTTCGCGTAGGTGGAATCGAGTGACGCGGTGCTGGGCCGCGCAAAGGTGGCTTGCTGAATGCGATCACCCGTGATGGCGACGATCTCAGTGGCCCCCATGCGGAGCGCGGTGCGAATCGGCATGGTGTCGCGCAATCCGCCGTCAAACAACAAGCGCGTATTCCCGCGGGTGCCACAGTCCTGATCGGCATCATGGCGCTCATGGGCGTTGACGTACGTGGAATTGAGTTCCGGAAATCGCGCGAGGATCGCATCCAGGTGAGGCTCCAGCAGGTCGTAGCTGCCGGGGGTATAGCGCCGGAGGAGACCGATGAGATTCGCGAGTTCTTGGACCAGGTCCGTTTCCAGGACCGCGATGGAGCTTCCCCCGGCGGCCACTGTGCGGGTGCGCTGCAGCTGCACGACGAGGGGATCCATAAACACCGGCAAGGTGGAGGAGGCGTACACCGCATGGTCCAGCCGCATGGCATACCGGTCCGCTCCCAGGACGGGATGGGTCAGCCAGCTTCCGCCCAACGCGTGATCGGGTTCAGCCTCGAGCAATCCATAATTGGCCAATGCCGGGCCCAACGCGGCATCGGGTCCCGAGACGGTGAAGAACTGCCCGCTTTGCACATCGGTGATCCCCAGCCGCAACCGGACGCCGCTCGCCGCCAGCCGCTCGGGACGGATCTGCGTCGCGAGCAGGTTGCGCAACGGCTGCATGCAATGCAGGCTGTGGAACAAATTCAGCGTGATGTTGATCAGCCGCACCAGTCCCCGATCCAGCTGGCTGGCTTCCTTGCCGGCGAACAACCCGGCGACGGCGCCTGGCAGGCCGCCGCCCAGGAAGTACCCGATCGCGGCGCCGATACCGGCATCGCCCGCCTTCCCGGCCAGACGGTCGACCATGGCCGAGATAAAATCCACATACAGGTTCCGGTAAAAAATGCGATTCGGCGTGCTGCTGAAAGTCCGCCATTGCGTGATCAACTCATCCACCGTATCGTCGGCATTTTCCGCCAGCTTCACCGCGTTCACCGCCCCGACCGACACGCCGCAGATGATGTCGGGCCTCCAGCCCTGGCTCCAGAGATACTTCACCGCCCCGACTTCGAAACACCCTTTGGCGCCGCCGCCGCTCAGGACCAGCGCGCGCACCGGCCGCGGCGCCATGGTGACTCCGGGGATCACCGTCCCTGCGGCCACTCCGGGGATGCCCGGGACTGCAGGGGTGACGGAGGTCCCGGGAGGGAGCGTCGGCATCACGCCTCGCGGAGCGAGCGTAGCGGTGTGCGTCACCGTTGTGGCGGCGACCACTTCTCGCGACGGCAGCAGATGTCCATCGATCCAATTGAACCGGTACCCGGCGGCGAGCGCCGCCTCCTCGTCGGCCTTGGAGGCCGCCAGGAAGCCGTG
>CBDIWQ010000216.1:0-5564 GCA_965285965.1 uncultured bacterium
TCAACGTTTTCATGTGCTCCAGCTCTTCCGGGGTCAGCCGGGGCAGATGGCGAATGAAGTGGACCAGCTTCCAGCTATCGAAATCCTGGTCCGGATCACCTGAGCCCCAGGCCGGCATCGCCGTAAAGCGGATGCCGTTGTGAATGACCCAGAAGAGCTCTCCATCCGACATGTTTTGCGTGGCCGGTTCCCGGAGGTCCGGCGCCTTTGGATACACATTCTTGCCGATGGGCGTCTGGCCGCTCCCGGTATTCGCGTGGCACACGGCACAATGGTCGGCGAAATGCGCCAACCCTTCCTCCAGGACCTCCGGCGTAAGCGGCACCAGATTGGGTTTGTTGCGGTCGCCGAGCGGAATGGCCAGATAGCGCAATTGGCGCGCCAGGAGGACTTCCAATGCGTGCGGCTCGGCTTTCGCGCTAAAGCCGGTCGAAAAGGATTGATAGCCGAACCAGCCGAGTACCAGTCCCACTCCGACTATCACGATCACCAATACCGCAATCAATGTTCTTCGCATCACGTCCTACGGCCATTCACTATACAAAGTCTGTCCCGTCAATGCTACCCGCGAGGCGCGACGCCGGTTTCCGCCGCGGTGACCGGAAACAGGCGAGCCAGCAGCAGGGCCGTAACAGGAGTGAACATCAGGAGGCCCGTCATGCCGAGCAGATCCTCCCCGATCCAAAACGCGACGGCCAGATTGAAGGCCAGGACGCCGTAATACAGCCCCACGCCCAGCAACAGCCCCTGCGTGATGGCATGGGCGGGCGGAGTCGGTCCCGCCGGCAGGCGGCGATCCAGCGCGAAATAGAGGGAGAGCGAGATGAATCCCACCACGGCCCAGCCGGCGTAGTTCGCCAGGGGCACGCCGAAATGCGTGCCGGGATCGGGATAGTAATAAATTTTTCCGAGGAACCAGCGGTCGCCCCGCAGCGCGACCGGATCGATCACCATGTCGATGAACGCATAGAAGAGCGCGGCCAAGAGCAGGACGGGCCATCCCGTGCGCACCGCCATGTCGAAGCGCAACGGCACCAGCCAGGCGGAGCCTTTCGCACCATCGGTAGGCAAAAGAAAGCTGAGCGCCAGGCAGTAGGCGGCATACAGCAGAAAGCTGAACGAAATGGAATCCATGAACGGGACATTGGAAATGTATAATTCCTGCCCCATGGTCGACCCGTTGTAGTGGTACCAACCGAATGGAATGCCGGTCCGGGTCGAAGCGAATTCACAGACGAAGGCCGTGGCCCAGCTAATGAGCCAGAACCGCCAGGTCCTCGGCCAGCCGAGCAATTGAATGGCCGCGAACAGAAACGCGGCGAGAAACACGAAGACGTAGGGACGAAGCCAGACTGTTTGGACGAACAGGGTGAGGTATTCCATCAGTTTTGAGTGCTGAGTTTTTAGTGTTTAGTTAGGTGAAACCCAACACTCACAACTCAAAATTGATAATTCCGCGGCGGTGATCGCCGCGCGTTACGCGTACCCGTGATCGCGGAACCATCGCACCGCTTTCTCGAGCGCGATTTCGGGGGGCGTTTGCGGAAGACCCAGTTCCCGAATCGCTTTGGAGCAGTCGTAGTGCATTTTATATTTGGCCATTTTGACGCCTTCAAGCGGGATGCGCGGCGGCCGTCCCGTCAGGTGGGCGATCCAGTGATTGGCATAGGCGAGGGGCAGAATCGCCGCCCGCGGAAGCTTGATGCGGGGGGCCCGGACGCCCGTGAGGCGGCTGAGGATCTCAAACACGTCCCGGAGCATCAAGTTGGTGTTGCCGAGGATATACCGCTCGCCCTGGCGGCCCTTCTGCATGGCTTGCAGATGGCCGGCCGCCACATCGTCGACGTCGATGAGATTCATGCCGGTTTCGATGTAGGCCGGCATGCGCCCCTTCATAAACTCGACGATGACCTGACCGGTCGGCGTGGGTCTGACGTCGGCTTCGCCGACGGGGGCACTCGGGTTCACAATCACCACCGGAAAGCCTTCATGGGCGAGCTTCAACACTGCCTGCTCGGCCAGGTATTTGGACCGTTTGTAATGGCCGGCCATTTGATCGAGCGAGACGGGCGTCTCCTCGGTGCCGAGGCCGCCGCCGGGCGGCAGTCCGATCGCACCGATGGTGCTGCAATAGACCGTGCGTTCGATCCCGGCTGAGCGGGCTGCTTCCATGAGGTTGATGGTGCCGGTCACATTGATGGCGTAGAAGACCGCGGGGTCCTTGGCCCACAGGGCGTAGTGTGCCGCCACGTGATAGAGCTGCCGGCAGCCGGCGAGCGCCGGTCTGAGAGTGGCCGGTTCGCGCAAATCACCGGCCACCCGTTCGACGGGCAAGCCTTCAAGATTCCGGAGGTCCGAACCAGGGCGGGCCAGCACGCGGACATCCACTCCGGCACGGACCAGCGTCCGTGCGACCGCTCCCCCGACAAATCCGGTGGCTCCTGTGACCAGCGCTTTCATGGGGACGTGATGCGTGATGCGTGATGCGTAAAGTCTTTGGGAATGAAAACGGGGCGACTCCGCGCATCACGCATCACGCATCACCCATCACGTTAGTTCCGGCGGCTGGTGATGTACCGTGCGAGTTCGCGAAGCGGGTCGGCGGACGGGCCGAAGGCGGCCAGGCGGCTCGTCGCCCGGGTCACACAGTCATCGGCCAGGGTGCGGGCGCCCTTGACCCCGTAGAATGTCGGGTACGTCTTCTTCCCCCGCTCTGCGTCCGTATTCGGATTCTTGCCCAATTCCTCCCGTGTGCCGGTGACATTGAGTACGTCGTCGGCAATCTGAAACGCCAGGCCGATGTCTTCCGCGTACCCGGTCAGAGCCTCCAGTTGGCGGTCGGTGGCCCCGGCGGCAATGGCTCCCATGCGGACCGCCGCACGGATCAGCATGCCGGTCTTGTGCCGGTGAATATTCTGGAGCGTCGGCAAATCGATGTCCTGGTTCTCGGCCTGGATATCGAACACCTGACCGCCCACCATGCCCATATTGCCGGAGCCGTAGGCCAGTTCCTGAATTAAACGCACTTGGCGGCCCGGGTCGCAGCCCTTCATCAAATCCGGCCGGCTGCACAGGTCAAAGGCCATCGTCAGGAGCGCGTCCCCGGCCAGGATCGCAATCGCTTCGCCGTAGACTTTGTGATTGGTGGGCTTCCCACGGCGGAAGTCGTCGTTGTCCATGGAGGGCAGGTCGTCATGAATCAGCGAATAGGTATGGATGAATTCGAGCGAACAGGCCGCCGCCATCAGGCCGGGAGGGTTGGCGCCGATGGCCTCCGCCGCGGCAATAGTGAGAATCGGCCGGACCCGTTTCCCGCCGGCCATCAGACTGTAGCGCATGCTCTCATGCAACGTGGTCGGCGGCGTGCTGGGCGGCGGCATGATTCCGTCCAGAAAACGATCGACTTCTATCCGTTTGTGCTCGAGATAGTCCGTAATGTTCATGGAGTATAGAAACGGTTAACGTGATGTGGTGTAAATCGGCGCGGAGAGTAACAAAAGGCCTAAGGGGTGTCAAACCAGCGTCGACAGGGGGCCTTGGTCATTCAAACCCGTGACGTGATTCTCGTAGGACGTCGTCTACCGCCGTTTGTCTCATGCTTGTTATTGCGCCGCGGCATTGGCTATACTCCGCCCCCATGAGCATTCGAAAAGGCGGCGGAGACTGGGAGGCCATGATGCTTCCGATCGAACCGCGCTATTGCAAAGTGTGTCAACAGGGCCTCTTTCGGGACAAAACCATGTTCCGGGGCGGATGGTCTCGCTGCACCTTGTGCGACGAGTTCGTCCATTATAGTTGTCTTGCCAGCGGGAAAGTGTCCTTCCTGAAGGCGCGGCCCCGCATCTGTAAGACTTGCCGTGCCGCTCAGGAAGGCGCCTCGGCTCCTTCTCCATCCCCGCAGCAGGATGAGACGCCGGTGGCAGTCAGCTCGTGACGGACCCGTCCGATCCCACTCCGCGACACACCCCCTTCGATTGGCATAAGCTCTTCACTGAAACCCTCCGCCTGGTGCTGGCACCGTTGATTCTGTTATTCAGCGGATTTTTCACGGCCAATTTCATCATCAGCGGTCAATACACGTGGCCGAGGACAAGCCGCACGCTGGCGTTGACGCTCACCGTGCTGATCCTCTCGTATGAGTTCGTGTATAAGGAGCAGCTTTCCCGCCATGTTTCTCCGGCCCAAGCGAAATCCGCCGTCCTCTATTCCTGTGTAATTCCCTATGTCGTCGGCATGCTGGCCATGGTGGCGCTCTGGAAACTATAATCAGATCAGCCATGGGACCGATCATCCAAAGCGGAGCGTTTCTGCAACAATGTTGGTCGGTTCATCCTCTGTGCGTCACCGTGAAGCGGATGACGGATGACGGCGCATTGATCCTGAGCTGCAGTTCCTGCCGCTTCACGCATCACTTGTCGGTGCGAATGGTGGCGCCCCTGCAGTCCGCCGCTCAGGAAGTGCCGGCCGCGTCGGGCGGCTCCAGCGAGGCCGGCGAGACGTTGTTGAACCGGTGTATCGCGGCGCATCACACCGCACTAACGCTCCGGGACATGGACGTGTTTCGCGATCTCGTGCTGCTCCGATGCGGAGAGTGCCGCCGCCATTACGAAGTGACGGTCTCGGCCTTCCGAACGCACCAGCGCTGATCCTGTGCCGCTCAACGCATCAGGTCCCATGACGCCACCCATCACCCTTGCCGATGAAGAACTCACGTTACTGGCGGATGCCCGCTTCTTCCGCAAAAAGGCGGCCATCACAGCCAAGCTGCGCCGGATGCTGGAGGCCACCGAATCGGCCTTGCAGCAAGACCTGGTGGGTCTTTCGCTGTGCGTGCCGCCCGGGTTCGATCCGACCAGCCGGCAACTGGTCAAAGGGGAGCATCTGGAAGACTGCCCCTACCAGTATCTCGACTGTCCGAAACACTTCGATGGCGTCAATAAATTCACCTTTCGGACGCTGGTCTGGTGGGGCCATCACGGAGTGTGCGCGCTGCTGCTCGAAGGCGCGGGACTCAAGCAGTACAAACGGCATATCGTGGACCGCTTTCATCAGCTGGCGGGCCACGGCTTGGAGCTTTCGCTCGCGCCCACGCTGTGGGAATGGAAGCGGGGAGAAGGCTACACGTTGCCCATAACGCACGACCGGAAGGCGCAGATTGCCGCCGTGCTGGCCGAACGATCGTTCCTGAAAATTATCCGCTCCATGCCGTTGAGCGATCCGCGAATGCAGGCCGGACAGCTGCCGCAGTTTAGTCGCGAGACGTTTCGCGCGATGCTTCCGATTGTGACGGCGTAGGTGATGCCGCTCAAGCTCCAGCGCCAGGGGCAACGGGGGTGGAGCCTCGCCGGCGAAATCCTCATGCCAGGCCTCCTTTCTCGGCCTTAGCCATTTGTCTCTGCCGGGCAACTTGGGTAGACTGGGCCACCGTCGGCGTAACCTGTTGACCACGAGGAGGGTGCGGACGACGAACGCATCCTCATGGTGAGCTTCTTCCAGCATCCGCTCTATCCGGGCAGCGGCACCGTGCCGCTGGGCGACAACATGGCCAACGTGCCGGTGCCGCC
>CBDIWQ010000217.1:0-6376 GCA_965285965.1 uncultured bacterium
CCGGTTCGCCGAATGGACTCAGGAGGGAATCCTTCGCCATCCGAGCTTTCTGGGTCTAAGGAAGGACAAGCAGCCGAAGACCATCGGCCGCGAACAGGCGAGACCGGCCATAGAGGACCACGACAGTGGAACTGCGGCTCCATCATCCGGCTCGTCCGGCCGGGAGGGCGGCCGCCGGGCCATTCCGAGCCGAGCCAAGCTCAGTCATCCCGAGCGCGTGCTCTATCCGGACATCGGACTGACCAAGGATGGATTGGCACGTTATTACGAGCAAGTGGCGGATTGGATTCTGCCGCATCTCGAGGGCCGTCCGTTGACGTTGGTCCGCTGCCCGCAGGGCTACCAGGAATGTTTCTACCAGAAGCACATCAATGAAACGGTACCCAAAGCGATCGGCCGGGTGGAGATCGATGAAGGCGACGGGGTGGAGACCTACATGGTCGTCGATTCGCTCGAAGGCCTGTTGGGAGTCGTGCAGATGGGCGTGCTTGAATTGCATACATGGGGGGCCCGGAAAGACCGGCCGGACCGGCCGGACCGGCTCACGTTCGATCTCGACCCCGATCCGTCCGTACCCTGGGAGCAGGTGGTGGAAGCGGCCCAGTTGGTGCGAACGCTGCTGGGGGAATTAGGCTTGGAGAGCTTCGTGAAAACAACCGGCGGGAAAGGCTTGCATGTCGTGACGCCGATCCAACGGACCTTGAGCTGGGATGAGGGAAAGGATTTCTCGAAGGCGGTGGCCGAACACATGGTCACGATGATTCCTCAGCGGTTTACCTCCAATATGGCGAAACGGGCGAGGAAGGGGAAGATCTTCATCGACTATCTTCGAAATGCCCGTGGCGCCACTGCCATCGCCGCCTATTCAACTCGGGCGAAGCCCGGGGCGCCGGTGTCAGTGCCGCTGCGGTGGGAAGAATTGTCACAGGAAGTGCGCGCCGACCATTTCACCGTGGCCACTACGCCCGGCCGGCTGAACCAGCTGCGCCGTGATCCCTGGGCCGGCTATGAGCAGGCGTCCAGGCGCGTGACAGCGGCGATGAAAACCCGCTTGCGCGAAGCGGCCTGAATCCATTCGTGGAAAGGCTTTCGCGCGGGAAGGCCCCAGTGGACAAGGCGGGGAACCGCCCCGGACAATCAACCGTGAGGGGGGCCATGCCCCTTTTCTCGGCTATGGTTTAAATCTCCATTTGAGAGGCACACATGAATCGCCTTGTGGAACTCCAGCGGTGCGATCAAAGTTATTGGTTGGATAATCTATCGAGAAAAATGCTTGTCAACGGCGACTTGGCCCGGCGGATTCGCGACGAAGGGCTGCGTGGCATCACTGCCAATCCCAGCACGTTCGGACTGGCCTTGAAGAGCGACGACTATGACGCCGCTATCCGCGATCTAGCGTCGCAAGGACGGACCACGAGCGAGATCTATGAACATCTGCTGGTGAGCGATGTGCAGCAGGCCTGCGACCTGTTGCGCGAGGTGCACCGGCAGACCGATGGCATCGACGGGTACGTGAGTCTGGAGGTATCTCCTCTTCTGGCACACGACCCAGAAGGAACCATGCAGGAAGCTCGCCGCTATGTCCGGCTGGTGGACCGGCCGAATCTGTATATTAAAATCCCGGGCACGCACCAAGGCGTCACCGCCATCGAGCAGATGCTGTACGAGGGGGTGTCTATCAACGTGACGTTGTTGTTCTCCGTCGCCAGGTATCAAGCCGTGATGGAGGCACATATGACGGCGCTCGAACGCCGAGCGGCCGAGGGCCTGGCGTTGCGCCCGGTCATGTCGGTGGCCAGTTTTTTCCTGAGCCGGATCGATGTGCTGGTCGATCAGCTGTTGAGCCAGCGCGCGTCAGGGGGCGATGACCAACGCGTCGGGAAGCTGCGTGGGCAAGCGGCCATTGCCAGTGCCAAACTCGCCTACCAGGCGTTTCGCAGGGGAGTCTCGACGGAGCGCTGGAAACGGTTGTCAGACCAGGGCGCTCGGGTTCAGCGTCCCCTCTGGGCCAGCACAGGCACGAAGAATCCGGCGTACCGTGACGTCTATTATGTCGAGCCGCTTATCGGCCGGGATACCGTCAACACCATGCCGGAAGCGACCATCCAAGCCTTTGCGGATCACGGTGAGGTCACGCCGGATACGATTGAGCAGCACGTGGACCAGGCCTCGCGGACCATCGAGCGATTGAGAGAGCTGGAGATTGATATGGACCGCGTGGCGTGGCAGCTGGAACACGAGGGAGTCCAGAAGTTCATCGACGCGTACAATGCAGCGGTCCAGGCGCTCGACAACAAGCGCCAACGGTATGCGAGTCGTGAGATGCATGTCATGGGGGCATGAAAGGCCAGAGTAGAAGGAGGAGCAGCTTAGGGAGCGGATGCCGCTTGAACATCAGCAAGAGGTTCAAGCGGCAAACAAGGACTCACCAACACTCGAAGAGACTTTGACCCCGCCGGCGCCTATCTCAAGCACTGCGCAGTCGCAGTTCAGCCACATATACTAAGCCGCCGGCTGCATGGGGCCACGAGCGTCATGCCGCGTCGGTTTGGGGCGCGGCGGTGGCCGCGGCTATCCGGGATCGGCTCACCGTGCGTGTTATCCGGCCATTGACCCGAGCGGCGGGCCGCGTCCGCACCGCCGCCATGCGCTCATAGATGGCGAGATAGTCTTCCGTCATCCGTTGCACGGTAAACCGCGCTTCGAACGAGTCCCGGCAGCGCTGCCGTTGCAGGAGCGGCAGGCGGTCCACGGCCGCCACCATGTCATTCAGATTGTCGCAGATGAAGCCCGTGACGCCGTCTTCGATGATTTCGGGAATCGATCCGCGCCGATAGGCGAACACCGGCGTCCCGCAGGCAAGGGCCTCGATTAAGACAATGCCGAAGGGTTCGGGCCAATCATACGGGCAGAGCACCGCGGCCGCATCCCCCAGAAAGTCACATTTTTCCGCGTCGGTAATCTCCCCGACATATTCCACGAGCGGATGGTCCAGCAGCGGTTCGATCTGGGTTTCGAAATATTCCCGGTCGACGGGATCGACCTTGGCGGCCAAGCGCAGCGGCATGCCGACGCGTTTCGCGATTTCGATCGCGTGGTCAGGCCGCTTCTCGGGAGAAATCCGCCCGAGGAAGGCGAGATACGACCCGGGATGGGGATGAAAGGTATAGAGATCGGGCAGGCCGTGATAGACGGTGCCCTGCCAATTGGCCTGAGGAAGCAGCAGGCGCTGAGCATTGGAGATAGAGACTACGGGCATATCGGCGTACTCGGTAAACACCGGCACGAGTTCCGGCAGATCCAGTCGGCCATGCAAGGTGGTCAGCACCGGTGTCGGGCAACGGCGGCTCATCGGAAAGCTTAAAAAGTCCAGATGCGAATGAATAATGTCGAATTGATCGGCTTCCCGCGCCAGCGCTTGTTCCTGCATGACGATGAAGGGCGCGTCGCGGTTGACCGGCCCGGTCAGCAGCCGGAGCGCTTGTGGGCAGGCCGGTGTCAGCCGGGCCGCGGTTTGGGAATCGCCGCTGGCAAAGAGGGTGACGTCATGACCTTGCCGCACCAGTTCTTCCGTGATGTAGGAAACGATCCGTTCCGTTCCTCCATAGAGTTTCGGAGGTACGCTTTCCCAAAGAGGGGAGATTTGAGCGATTTTCATGTGGGACTGTCCTTTCCTTGGTTTCAGATCCGAGAGACGACCCCTGGTTGGCACCGGCAACGCCAGTTCACTATGACGATAGGAGCGACCCCTTCGAACTAGGGTAACCCCCGGCGTATGGCCATGGTTGGCCCCGGGGAACCTCCGGATCCACCCTGGTTTGCCCACCAGTGTTTTACCTGATTGGTGCTCGGGTGTTTTCCTCACGCATTTTCGGGAGTCTCCCCGATAGTAGGGCGGGGGGCTATCCGCTACTGTGACGCCTGCAAGACTGATGAGCGGTTCCCCGGCGGGCACTTTTGCTCTTCGTTTTGCAAACGGATTCGGGCTGTCGACTTCTCTTTGCTTAAAGGTAAAGCAAGCGCGGCATCCCGTGAACCGTCGTGCAGTCGGTCGGGGTTGGAAGTAAAACCAAAACCGAAGGGGGCGAAGCCTTGGCAGAACAGGTGTTGTGTGAAAGTCCAACCATGAGCGTCTTGAGGCCGGTTGCTGCGGGCGAACCGCGCGTCGGTGAACCCTGGTATGCCCTGTGGACGCACAGTCATTGCGAGCAATTGGTCTACGATCAGTTGACGGTGAAAGGTTTCGAGGTGTTCTTGCCAAAAATCGAGACCTGGTCTCGCCGCGCAGGAATCAAGCACCGTATTCTCACACCGATGTTTCCCGGCTATTTGTTCGTGCGTGACGAATTGAGCGACCGCCGGTATACCGAATTGCTGAGCGCACGACGACTCGTGTGCGTGCTTTCGAACGGTGAAGGCGGCCTGGCGGAAGTGCCGGATCAAGAAATCAATGCGATTCGAGCGGTCGTCCAGTCCAACCTGCGGGCTATGCCGCATCCCTATTTGCAGGCGGGCCAGCGTGTGCGCATCACGAGCGGGCCCCTCGCCGACGTCGAGGGCATTCTGGTCGAGCGGCATGCCAGCAAGGGCTTGTTGGTGTTGTCGGTCCATCTGTTTCAACGGAGCGTGGCGGTGGAGGTCGACTCCACGATGGCCGTCGCTGCGTGAGCGGGAGACGGGCGTGTCTTCCCGATCTAGTTTAAAGAAAGAGTCTGACACTTATGCGCGACGAATGGGGCATCGTCAGGGGCATCGCCCTTTTACTTCTCGGCCTGTTCACTTTTCCGACCCTCCTCATGGCGCAGGTGTATCAGGGGCTTCCGAAGTCTCCCATCACAGCGAGCGGGGACCGGGTGCCAGAGGGCGTGTACATTATGCCGTGGGTGGCGGCAGGCGTCTTGTATGACGATAACGTGTTCTTCTCGCTGCGGCAGAACCGACAGGACGATGTCTTTTATCGCGTGACGCCGGGGTTGCAGGCGAGTTACCGGTCGACACCCTTCACTGTGATCGCCGACTATCGTTTTGACTCCGAGGTTTACAACAAGCTGACCGAGCTGAATACGGTCCAACAGAGGCAATTCGGGACAATCGATACGCGCTGGCGGCCCTCATCGAACTGGAGCGTGGGAAACATCGTCGGATATGGCCAGACCAAGACGCCGTTCGAACTGAATATTCTGACGTCGGCTCAGGTCGCCCGGTTCAGAACAGACCGGTACTTTGTGAACCCGAGCACTGAATATCGTTTTGATGCGAGCACGCGAGCGACGGCTCAGTACGCCTATTCCCATGATAATTTTGCCGACATCCTTACCATCAATTCGCACACGTTCAATCTGGGGTTCGACCGGCGCATCTCATCGCACGATACGATCGGACCGGCCTATCTCGGGCGGCATTTTACCTTCGGCGGCGATTTGAGCAGCCCATTTACTGGTGGAATGGGGGCCACCAGCGCCGAACCGTTCACGTCTCATGCGTTGATGGCGGCGTGGACCCATGAGTTCTCGACCGACACGCGGCTGGAGGTGCGGGCGGGTCCTCGTATCTCGAATGGAAAGCTGGACGATTTTCCAGAAATGTTCGTGGGGCTCCGTCGACGAATCCAGGGCGGGGACCTCAGTCTCACCTACACCAGTACGGTGACGACCATTATCGGAACAGTGGGCAGCACGCGAGCAGACAGCGTGATCGTCACGATGAGCTACGAACCGGTCAAGCACCTCACGTTTACCGCCGGACCGACCGTCTCCTGGATTAAAAGTTCGGTCTTTGATTCCAGTATCTATACGGCCTATTTGGAAGGGGCCTATCAATTCAACCGGTATGTCACAGCGAAAGCATCGGCCTATTTCAGCTATCAGGAAGGCAGCTTTCTTCCGGTGGGAGGCGGCACGCTGACTAGTGACGTCATTATCCCGCGGAACGTGTACTGGCTGCGGCTTGAATTCGCCATACCCTATCGATGGGAATAAACAGTTTCAGGGAGGAGTACATGAGACCACTGTTGCTAACATATTTCGCACTCACCGGTTTGGTGGCAAGCCCTTGTTTCGCAGCGGACCCGCCTTCTGTGTCGTCCGGGTCATCCGGCCAATCCAATACCTTCTCATCGGATAGCGACCATGCGGTCGCTCAGGCCCAGGACATCGGCGACTATCGCATCGGGCCTGAAGATGTGCTCGATATTTCGGTCTGGAACAACACGGCCATCAGCCGGACGGTGCCCGTGCGGCCGGACGGCAAAATTTCGTTGCCGCTCGTCAACGACGTGCAGGCCGCCGGCCTGACGCCGACCCAATTGCGCAGCGTGTTGCTGAAGAAGCTGGCGGAGTATGTGCCGTCCCCCGAAGTGTCGGTGATCGTCCGCGAG
>CBDIWQ010000218.1:0-9326 GCA_965285965.1 uncultured bacterium
CATTTGTCCGGAGAAGCGGCCGGACCACGCGATTGAAATTGCCAAACGGGTAGGCATCCCGCTCCGTATCGCCGCCAAAGTGGATCCGGTCGATCGCGAGTACTTCGAAACGCAGATTGCACCCCTAATGGAGCATCCGCTCGTGGAATATGTCGGAGAAATCACCGATGCGGAGAAATGCGATTTCCTGGGAGAGGCGGCCGCGGTGCTCTGCACCTATGATTGGCCCGAGCCGTTCGGCCTGGTCTTGATTGAGGCGCTCGCGTGCGGGACGCCGGTGCTCGCGTATCGGCGGGGATCGATTCCCGAGATCGTCGAAGACGGCGTGACCGGATTTATTTGTGAAAACCTGAACGAGATGGTCGCGGCGATCGCACGCTTGCCGGAGATTCAGCGGCAGCGATGCCGGGATTCGTTCGAGGCCCGGTTCACGGTGCAGCGCATGGCGGAAGATTATGTCGCTCTGTATGAGCGCATGGCGGCCGTGGCGGCGCGTCCCCGGATATTCGCCAACGGTCGAGCCTCGCGCTTAGGCAGCCGCCGGCGAATGGCGACCGGGCTTGTGATTCCTCAGGCCGGCACCGCCTGACACAGACAGATGAATGGGTGTCGCAAGGGACGCAGCAGAAGGGTAAAGCACTCTAACGAGGGGAGGATGGGATGGCGTCGTTCATGCCGGATCCGGAACTGGAGGAACGTCGGTCGTTGCTGCAAGCCGCGGCCGAAGGGAGCGTGCCTGCACGACTGAAGTTGGAAGAGGAGTACCATGTCCGCCTGTATACGGCGGCTGAATGCGAGCGGTATGCGACCACGATCGACTCAGACAATACACCGCCGGTGCGCCGTACACGGGACTTCTTAAAGGGTCGCGCCGAAGATAATTAGGTGCCGTGAGAATGATGGAGCCGCACCTCTGGTATGAAGCCAATCAATCTTCAGTGGATTTCAGGCTGGCGGGCCGCCGATCTCCATATGCCTGAGCATTGGAGCCGCTAGTACAACACCGAGGGAAGGAAGGCGCCTGCCGGTTTTTGATACAGGCCGCGGCTCATGAGCGTCATGGGCTGGGTGACGCGTAAACCGTTGCTCAAGCACCATCGCAGCAGGTCGGCGTTTCGCGTGGGGAGCAGGAACCCCGGACCGGCGAACGTCCCAGCTGCACCGATCAACGCTTTGAGTTCTTCATTCGTTCGGCCCACCGCATGGGCAAAAAACCCGACGTCGGTCCCATAGCCGGTGATTTCACCTTCATGCTCCACCACCCTTGCTGTGCCTACGCTAATGGCCTGCGCCATCTCGCCGTGCCGATCGTGTCCGTGCAGGCTCATGCACAGGGCATCGCAGGCGCCGAGATCTTCGAACGTCGCGGACCGCACCCGGTATCCGGGGATGTTCAGGTTCAGCGGCGGTCCCTGCAGGACCGACAGAGGTTCGCGGGCTTGAAAGCCCAGCTTCGTGTACAGAGACAGCGAGCGGTTATGGTAGGCGGCCTGGACCAGCCGGACCCCGACATGGGGTCGTACAGTGGCTCGCTGGAGCACCTCCTCCATCAATCGACGTCCGACGGAGCCGTTCTGCGCAGCAGGCGAGACGGTGATCGGTCCCACCCCGGCGATGGTATCGCCCTCCCACAAGAAATTACTGCCCACGACGCGGCCATCCATTTCTGCAATGACTGAATAGATGTCGGTCCGTGACAACACCGTCGACAGGAGGGCCACCGCCATGTCGGGGGAAGGAAAGTCGGGCGGGAAATTGTGCTGTTCGGCAATGGCTTTGAAGGCCTCATAGCAAATGCTCCCACAGGCCGTGGCATCATCGATCTTGCCGGATCGGAACAGCACCTTCACGAGAAACCTCCTGTTGGGGAAAGGTACCGCCTGAGCCGGGAAGGAGTCAATGAGATCAGCCGATGTCGAAACAGGCCATCAACCACGTTCTTGAGTCGCTTGAATGCCAACGTTCCGGTGACGGTACCCCTGCGCCTTGTTGGCTGGCCCGTCTGAGCCTCGTGACCCAGGGCCGGTCAGGCGGTGGGTAAACGTTGACAGCATCAGGCCGTTCATCGACAATCTCGCGAATTCAGTGCGGCATGAGCGATCTCGGAGAGCGGCTCCCCACATTGGCGCAGCGGGAGGCAATCCCATCATGAGAGCATCACAGCAAGCAATGCAGCATGGACCCAGGACCATCATTGGTCGACTATCCGGGAAGCCAATCACCATACCGGATGTGAACGTTCCGCCGATGCCGGCGCTGGCTCCTCCCGGCGTCATTCTCGACGGCAGACCAGTTCCGCAGTTCGGCCAGATCGACTCCTCCAGAGGATATCCGGATGTGCGAAGCTTCCGAAGAAAGTTCGGGCTCATTATTCCCGCGACGAATAGCAGCATGGAGCACGAACTGTGGAGCATCCTCTTGAAGAACCAGGGACCGGAGGGATTGCGAGGTGTCGGCCTACATACCGCCAACGTGACGACCCCGAGGCCGAGGTTGGAAACCGAAGCCGATCTGATGGAGTACAAGAGACAGTTCTTCAGCGGACTGAAGTCCGCGGTGGAGACGGCGTTGCTGGCGGAGCCACAGTACATGATCATGGGCATGAGCCTGGAACACATTCTGGCCGGCATCGACAAAATAAAAGCGTCCATGGCGGATGTCGAGTCCTTATCCCGCCTGTCTTGGGCTACGTGGCATGATGCCATTGTGGCGGCGCTGGGGAAGTACGGGGCGAAACGCATCGGGCTCGTGACGCCGTTCGATCGGAAGGGCAACGAGAACGCGACGCAGATGTTCGAAGACCTGGGGTTCGAGGTGGCGTCAGCCGTGGGCTTCTCCTGCGCGAACGCCCTGCATATTGCCCATGTCCCGGACTGGGCCAAGGAAAAAGCTATCCTCGACTTGCTGGCGCCTGACACCAATCGGCTGGACGCGGTCGTTCAGTGCGGAACGAACATGAGCTTCATCGACGTGACGGAGAAACTCGAGCCGCTTCTCGGGATTCCGGTCCTGGGCATCAACGCCGTGCTCTTCTGGTACGCTGTCCGAGAAAACGGGTTCGACGGACCGTTGGCCGGCGCGGGGAGATTGCTCAGGGAGTTTTGATTGCCATCCACCGGCAGCAGGTGAGGGCAGGCCGTCGATGTCGTGCTTCCCAACGTCACGCCACAGGGCTCGAAAGTCGTGAGTCGGCGCGATCCGGTCGGACTGTTCGCGAAAGCTCATCTCCGTCGATCGGCGGTTCCTCCTCTCGCCCGTTGACAGCTCCCAACGATCTTCGCGTTGATTCGTGGCATCGCGATGTGCGGATCCCGGCTGCTTTCATTGTGCAGCTGGTGCGTGACCTCGCTCGCTATCGGAGCCGTTTCTCTACATGCACGGAGGCGGATTAGGAGACGGTTGTCTTGCGAGGCGACTTGGATTGCTTGCGGAACCGGGCCGGGGGCAGGCCGAATGCGCGCTTGAAGGCACGATTGAAGGACGGCTCCGACTCATAGCCTACCTCGGCCGCGATCTGCGCCACGCTGCTGCTGGTGGATTTGAGCATCTGCGCGCCCAATTGCAGTCGCCAGCGGGTCAGATAGGCCATGGGCGTTTCGGAGAGATAACGCCGGAAACGTTCGGCCAGCACGGATCGCGAAAGGCCCACCTCTTTCGCGAGCGCTGCGATTGTCCAGGGCTCCGCAGGCCGGCGATGCAGCAGTGCCAGGGCCGTCCCCACCTCCGGATCCCGGATTCCCCCGAGCCATCCGGTGTGCTCCGGAGGGAGCAGCGCGATATAGCGCCGCAGGGTTTCGACGAACAACACTTCCGACAATTTCGCGAGCACGGCTTCCCCCCCGGGCGCGCCGGCGTCCGCATGACCGACCGAATACCGGATCGAGTTTTCAAGCCATTGTCCCGACGCATCCGTGCGGATATGGACTTTGAGAAGGGGCGGCAGCCCGGCGAGGAACACCCGGCAGAGCTGCGGTTCGCAGGACATGTAGCCGCAGATGATCTTGGTGATTTCCCCGCCGCCGCCAAAGCGGGAGACCGCAAGCCCCTCGGCTAATATGCGTTGGAGCTCTTGCGCGCTGTCCACCGGCTTCACGGGCGAACCGTTTCCCATGATATGAGGATCGCCATGCGGAAAGATGACGATGTCGCCCGCGTTGAGAGGCACCGGCCGGCCGTCTTCCTCGAGATGGGCATAGCCGCGGCCCTCGGTCAATAGATGATAGATGATCACGTGTTTGGAGGCCGATGAAAGGTAGGGCGCGAGGAGTCGGGAGGCCGGTTGCCGGAAGCACCAGGGCGCTGAAAATTCGCCGTTGTAGAACAGGGCTCCGTCGAGCTTCACGGCCTTCAGGACTTCGGACAGGACATCCATGCCGGTTCCTATTCAGTGGCGTGGCGCCGGCTAAGTGCGCCGGACGCTGGAGCAAGGAAAGTGCAGCCTAGCACGCCTCTGTCAAGAGAACCAGACGCCCGGATAAGACCCCGCAGAGGCATCGTCTTATAGTGCGATATGACTGCAGCGCGATCACCACACACACGAAAGGAGCACATCATGTCGACTAGCACCCAGGCACCTGAAATGAACAGTGTGAAGACACGCCTCAAGCAGATCTGGATGGCCGGTGACTACGATCGATTTTCACGGTACATGGAAAACGGTGCCCGAGACTTCTACGAGCGCCTCGACGTTGCTCCCGGAAGCCAATTCCTTGATGTGGGCTGCGGCTCCGGGCAGCTGGCCCTGATCGCCGCGAAAGACGGGCTGGCGGTGACCGGCGTGGACATCGCCGGCAATTTGGTGGAGCGGGCGCGGACGCGTGCGGAGGCGGAGGGATTGAAGGCCCGGTTCGAGGAAGCCGATGCGGAGGCCCTGCCGTTCGAGGATGCGAGCTTCGACGTGGTGGCGAGCCTCATCGGCGCGATGTTCGCTCCGCGGCCGGACCTCGTCGCCAGGGAACTGTTGCGAGTGTGCAGCCCCGGCGGCACGATCGCCATGGCGAATTGGACGCCGCAGGGCTTCGTCGGGCACATGTTCAAAACCGTCTCGGCATTCATTGCGCCCTCCGGGATGCCGTCGCCGGTTTTATGGGGCGATGAAACCACGGTCCGTGAAAGGCTCGGCCCAGGACTCTCGGCTCTCAGTCTGGTCAGGCGTCACTACACGTTCAGTTATCCCTTTCCCCCCGCGGAGGTGGTCGAATTCTTCCGCCTGTACTATGGACCGATCCATCAGGCC
Organism: uncultured bacterium; assembly: GCA_965285965.1. Taxonomy (GTDB): domain Bacteria; phylum Nitrospirota; class Nitrospiria; order Nitrospirales; family Nitrospiraceae; genus Nitrospira_D. The sequence goes on from CBDIWQ010000218.1 coordinate 5,237, forward strand.
TTCGCCTCGCTCGACCAGGAAGGTCGTGATCGGTTGACCCGCGAACTGGAGGCGCTCTGGTCTGCGCACAATCGGGCCGGGAGCGGTTGTACCATGGTCTTTGCCGAATATCTGGAGGTGAACGGCATTCGAGGGTGACGGGAGTCCAGAGCAGTAACCTGCAACCGGTTCATTCGGCACACAGCATTCGTCCGGACTCGAAAACGGAATCCTGGCGAGAAGGGAGTTGTCATGTACGATGTAAAAAACTTGAGCAAAATGAAGAATCTGGAGGGGCATGCGCCCGAGGCGATGAAAGCCTTTCTGGCCTTCGACAAGGCCGCCGTGGCTGACGGGGCGATTCCGGCCAAGTATAAGGAACTGATGGCCCTTTCGGTCGCGTTCACGACCCAGTGCCCGTATTGCATCGACATCCACGCAGACAATGCAAGGAAGCTGGGCACGTCGGATCAGGAGATTGCCGAAGCCGTGCTCGTCGCCGCGGCGTTGCGCGCCGGCGGGGCCATCACCCCCACGGCACCCATGCCTTGAAGGGCAGCTGAAGCGATGGTCGACAGACCTGGGAACCGGGGCGTGCGACAAGCACGTCCCGTGGTCTGTAGAGAGGGAGGGAAGCCTGACTTCCGAACTGTCAGGACACCGCAAAGACCCGGTCGAGTGCGTTCAGGTGTCCGGCTTTGTCCTGGTCATCGAGCCAGGCGCCTTCAAAGGCATTGCGGGCGAGCCGGTAGAGGTGCTCCCGGGTGATGGGCAGATGTGCGATCACTGCGCGATAGTTGTCGTTCACATAGCCGCCGAAATAAGCCGGGTCATCCGAATTGATCGTCGCGTGTAGTCCCCGTTGGAGCATGGTCAGGATCGGATGCTGATCCATGGTGTTCACCACACGAAGTTTGAGGTTGGAGAGGGGGCAGACCGTGAGCGTGGTGCCTTTTTCAGCCAGCCGCTGCACCAGCGCCGCATCTTCCAAGGAGCGGTTGCCGTGATCAATGCGATCCACGTGCAGAAGATCCAGGGCCTGGGAGACATAGCCGGGCGGGCCCTCTTCACCGGCATGAACGGTGATGTTAAAACCCAGTTCCCTGCACCGGGCGAAGACCCTGGCAAACTTTTCGGGCGGGTTGCCGTGTTCCGAAGAATCCAGCCCGAAGCCATCCAGTCGATCCAGGAACGGCTGGGCGAGCTCCAGGGTTTCAAAGGCACTGGCTTCGGAGAGGTGACGCAGGAATGACAGAATCAGCCTGAAGCTGATACCCAGCTGCGCCTGCCCGTCCTCCAGCGCACGGCGAATGCCGCCGATCTGGACGTTCAGCGGGATGCCCCGCTCCAGATGGGCCTGCGGATCGAAGAAGATTTCCACATGCACGACATGGTCCTGATGCGCCCGCTGGAGGTAGGCCCAGGTGAGATCGTAGAAATCCTCTTCCATCAGCAGGACCGACATGCCGGTGTAATAGACCGCCAGAAATTCGTCCAGGTCGTTGAAGGCATAGGCCGCACGCAGGGCTTCCACGCCGGGATACTGCAGGTGTACGCCGTTGCGCTTAGCCAGACGGAACGTCATCTCGGGCTCGAGACTGCCCTCGATGTGCAGATGCAGCTCGGCTTTCGGCATCCGCTGCGCCAGCGTGAGCAATGCTTCGTTCATGGATTCATCGTGAACCGTGATGCCTGGATCAGCCTGTTCAGACAATGATACCACTTGGGGGCTCATTCGGCGCCGGGAGGCGGACGAGGCACTGTTGGAAGGCCCGCCGAACCGGTGAAAACGGGACGGATCAAGAAGAGACGCTTGGAGCCTTATCTTTCCTCCTCTTCAACGAATACGCATGCCTGAAGTACCAGGCATAGATCAGTGACAGAAGCACGAAGTTGGGGATGAGAATTCCCGGTGTCATCCATTGCCAGCCGTCGAACTTCCAATCGGAGAGAGGCCAGAAGACCGGCGTGGGGAAGAACGCATACGAATGGGTCGGGACGTCGATCAGCACATGCAGGCCCCAGGCCCCGAGCTCCCAGAACGGACGTTTCAGATGGAACCACACCAGCAGAAACACGATCAGGAACACGACAAAGCTATGAGTGAGGTTGTACAGATGATGGACGTAGTGAGGGATGGACGATTCGGGGGGCGTGCCGTGGCTGAAATCGGGCTTCTCCGAGAAGCCCAGCATGGCAGCCGTCCACAACACTCCGAAGGACAGCAGATCAGGCGCGAGGCCGATCACGAAGGCCAGCCAAAAACTCCAACGCCGGGTCCGGCCAAAGGCAATCGCACCCCAGAGGCCATGGGACACAATATCCATCGTCTCTCCAGCGAACCGCCCTACCGAACCGCGTTACACGTATGACACATTACAAGAGACTCAGCATAACAAATCGCGGCCGGCAGCGGAGACCTAGGCAACTATCCAGCTTTCTCATGCCTCTGCCTTTGGAGAGAATGGAGTATCCACCGGGAACGGAACGATGACACGCGAATTCAAAGTCGGGGATCATGTCAGCTGGAACTCGGAAGCCGGTCGTATCCGTGGCACGATCCAAAAGAAGGTTACGGCTCCCACGAAGTTCAAGACCTACACCGCCCGTGCCTCGAAGGAAGAACCGCAATATGTGGTCAAGAGCGATAAGACCGGCCACCTGGCCATGCACAAAGGGAAGGCCCTCAGAAAGATCGGAGGCCGCGACGGCGGATCGCAGAAACGGACCGCATCTGTCAGGAAGAAGTGATGGGTGAAGTCACGGCCGCACGCCTTCCAACGGTTTTCAAGGTCGTGGACGTTCTTTCAGGTTGGGTGGAAGTCCGGCGAGAGTGTAAATGACTCGCGCGCCTGGATTATTGAGGGGTGAGGGGAGGGCCGCACGCCTTCCAACGGTTTTCAAGGTCGTGAATGGTCTTTCAGGTTGGGTGGAAGTCCGGCGAGAGTGTAAATGACTCGCGCGCCTGGATTATTGAGGGGTGAGGGGAGGGCCGCACGCCTTCCAACGGTTTTCAAGGTCGTGAATGGTCTTTCAGATTCGGGGGAAGCCCGGCGAGATTGTAAATGACTCGCGCGCCCGGTTTGAAGGTGACGTAGTACCACATCCATTCCAACATGACCCGCACGCGATTCCGGAACCCGATCAGAAAGAAGATGTGCACCAGGCACCAGAGCAGCCAGGCAAGGAGGCCTGCAAAACGGAACGAGCCGAGCTGGGCCACGGCCTGCGCCCGCCCGATGGTGGCCAGCATGCCGCGATCCGCATACATGAACGGCTTGCGTTGGGCCGGCACCGTGCCCTGCCGGATTACCCCGGCGACGTACCGACCTTGCTGCATGGCGACCGGGGCCAGGCCGGGCAGCGGGATGCCCGCGGCGTCGACACAATGGGCCGCATCGCCGATCACAAAGATGTTCGGATCGTCCGGTATCGACAAATCCGGGAGGACTTTGACCCGACCGCTCGTGTCCTGCGGCACGCCGAGCGACGCCAGGAGCGGCGAAGCCTTGTTGCCGGCCGCCCATAGGATGTTGGTCGAGCGAACGAACTGCGTGCCGATCATCAACCCATCGGGACAGATGTCGGTCACCGGACTCTTGAGCTTGATCGTGACGCCCATACGCTGAAGCGCGGCTGTCGCGTGTGCCGACAGATCGGGGCTGAAACCCGGCAGAATGCGAGGGCCGGCTTCCACGAGCAGAATGGCGAGATCGTCCAGGCGCAGCGCGGGAAAATCCGGGCCCAACGCCTTCCGGCCGATCTCCGCCAGCGCCCCGGCCAGTTCCACTCCGGTAGGGCCTCCTCCGACAATGACGAAGGTCAGTGGATGATGCTCCCGGTCGGCTTCTTCAAACGCCAAGAGCATGCGCTCTCGCAAGAGCACGGCATCGGTCACCGTCTTCAGGCCCGGCGCATAGGGCTCCCAAGCGTCGTGTCCGAAATATGCATGCCGCGATCCCGGAGCGACGATCAGGATATCAAAGGGAACAGGGGCATCGTGCTGCAGCCGGACCAGCCGCGCGGCGCGATCGATCGACAGGACCTCATCCATCATCACACGGACATGCGGGTGGCCCCGTAAGATGGTGCGAAAGGGCCAGGCGATATC
>CBDIWQ010000219.1:0-4379 GCA_965285965.1 uncultured bacterium
CGCTTGCGCGCGTCGATCAGCCGCTCGAGCACGAGCTGGCGCGCAAAGTAAATGTCCACCTGATCCTCGAAGACCAGCGTGATCTGCGAGAGGGCAAACTTGGAAAGCGACCGGAGTTCGGTGAGTCGCGGCAGACCGGTCATCTCGCGTTCGAGCGGGATCGTGATAAACCGCTCGACTTCGACGGGAGAGAGGCCGGGCGCGTCCGTCAGTACTTGCACTTGAATGTTCGTGACATCGGGGAAGGCATCGATGGGGAGGGTGTCGAACGCATAGAACCCGCCGGCAGCCAGCACAGCCACGACGACCACAACAGGGACCCGCTGGCGAAGCGACAACTCAAGAAGCGCGCGAATCATCGGGCGGGCTCCAGTTGCTGGCCGAGCACTTCGGCTGTTAACGCAAGTGCTCCCTTCGTGACCACACGTTCGCCTTCACGGACTCCGTCACGAATCCACACCTTCCCGTCGTACTCGTCTCCCACGACGACGGATCGGCGCTCGAACTGCTGGGAGTCAACTTGCACGAACACCACCGTGTCCTTCCCGTTTTGCTGCACGGCTTCCGCAGCGACCAGGATCGCATTCGGTTCGGACTGGGCATACAGGCGCACGCTGCCAAAAAATTCTGGCTTCAAACGCCCATCGCGGTTGGGCACGCTGACCCGAAGCCGCAGAGTCCGGGTCTCCGGATCCAGGACATCGCCGACGTAGATGATCGTGCCTGGAAAGACTTCTCCGGGATAGGCCGACACGCGTACTTCAACGACTTGATTGCGATGAATGAGCCGGACATCCTTTTCCGGGATGTTCGCGACGACCCAGACATCCGACAGATCGGCGATGGTAAAGAGCGTCCGCGTCGTCTCCAGCACTTCTCCCCTCGTAACGTTTCGCGAGATCACCCTCCCGCTAAACGGCGCCTGAATCGGAACGGAAGAATGGATCTGTTGCTCACGGTCCAAGCGTTGGATGTCTTCCCCCGCCATGCCGAGCACGACGAGCCGATCTCGCGCCTCCCTCTTTTCCGCCCGTGCGCTGATCATTTCGCCTTCTCGCCGCTGGTACTCAGCGCGGGCGATGACTTTTTCTGTCAACAACACTTTGGCCCGTTCGAACGCCTGTTCGGCGACTCGGAGTTTGGCTTTGGCTCTGAGATAGGACGACTGTGCCAAGCCCAAATCACTGCTATACAGCCGAGCCAGAAGAGCCCCGGTTGTCACATCCTGTCCCACGTCCACCAACACATCAGCCACGCGTCCACGCACCAGGGTCGTCACCTCGGCCAGTTGGTTCATATTCGGCTTGACAGTCGCGGGGTACTCTTCGAACGTTCGGAACTCACCGCGGACCACGGGACTGACTTCGACTCTCGCAGCCGCAACTTTCTCGGGAGTGAGGCGCACCACCCCTGGCGGGGCAGGGGCGGCCGCTGACCTGTTTCCTGTTGACGTGTCCGATTTCGCGTCACAGCCAAAAGTCATGATCGCCAAGGCGGCCAGAAGCCACGCAGCAAGGTCATAGAGAGAATCACGTGGTTTAAGCCGGGGCCGCGATCGATGCATCACGTAAGCAATCCCTTCGAGACATAAATTGCAACGGTTCTCCGGCTTGTTCCACTGTCTAATCACCTCCGTTCCATTCTTTTCCATGGCCTAATGGTCGCAGGACACTCGCGCGACATACCTATGGCAAGCCGTTCGAATGCAAACTCCGTTGCTTCGTCTGGGCACAGTACGACACCAGCGCTCTCTGACTCCAGCAGGAGGCGTGCCTCAAAAATACCTTATTACTCAGACGATTTGAGCGAAGCCGTAGCCTTTTGCCACGCTTTCAATCATGGACCGGTGGTGAAACGCGACAACACGAACCGTGATCGGGAAGAAGGAAAGGGCTCAAGCAGCCTTACGGAAGAGACCGGAATTCATCAGAGGGACCGCGCCAAACGCACGGGTAAAGAAGAGCGCGAGGAGAGCGCCGGCCAATGCGGCCGTCATATCCTTCTGCGCATCCCATTCATCGCCCTGCGTGCCGAGATACAGGTTGCCCAGTTCGGGGCTCACGGCCATCGCGACGAGCGCTTCGATGACTTCGAACAGCCCGCTTTGAGCCAAGATCGCGCTGGCCGGAAGGTAGTAGGACCAGAAACCGCCGACGTGCGCCCGGCGCATCAGGATCTCCCGCAAGGGATAGACCAGCAAGACGCCGAAGGCGAAATGCACGATCCGGTCGAAGGGATTCCGGCTCAAGCCGAATGCGTCCTTGAGCCAATATCCGAACGGCACCTCCGCGTAGGTGTAATGGGCGCCGATGGCGTGCAGCGCAAGAAATACTGCGATCAGGCAATACGAGAGGGTGGAAAAGCGAAAGCGGCGATACGTGAACAACAGGCAGGCTACTGCGGCCAGGGCCAGCACATTTTCCAGCAGCCAATCCCTGCGGTTGACTGGTTCAATCGCCAACCACACCCACAGCAACCCGTACCCGAGGAGCAATCCGAGCAAGAGGCTTCGGTGCTCACTCTCATCTGTGGGCGTCGTGTCCATGCATGCCGACTATTCCGAGACAACCGCTTCGCGTGCCAGGGCCGGCAGCGCCCCTCGCCGGGAGCGCATTACAAACAGAAGCGCCATGAAAATCAAGGCTCCATAGAGCGCGGCTGCCATGTCCTTCTGAGCGTCCCACACGTCCCCCTGCGAGCCAAGGTAGGTGATCCCGAGCTCCGGATGCACCGCCCCGGCCACCCAGGACTCCACAATTTCCCATAACCCGCTCAGCCCAAGCACCGTCATGACGGACAGGTAATAGAGCAGCCAGCCCCGCAGCCCCCCGAGCAGGCTGAACAGTTCTTCAATGGGATAGACCAGAAGAAACCCGAAACTGAAATGCACGATCCGGTCGAAATGATTCCGGTTCAGATCCAGGGCCTGCTGAAGCCAGGTGCCGACCGGCACCTCGGCATACGTGTAATGGACGCCGACGGTATGCAACGTGAGAAAGACCGTGATCAGCGTGTACGAGGCGTGCGATAATGGGAACATCCGGTGCGTGACGATGAGCACGATTACAAAACCGGTCGGGAGAATGCTGGCCAACAGCCAGAACTCCGGATCCGCGGGCGTCTGGGCCATCCAGACCGAGACGATCACATACCAGAGCAATAACCCGGCTGAGACCCACTTGTTGCGCGACACGGGCGTCACTCCTTGTACAGGTGAAGAAGCGGTGCGCGATCGAACGGGCCGGCGGAATGGAAAACCGGCTTTACTTTACTGAAGGAAGTGGCCGTCTGCAACCGCCAGTCCGACAAGGGGGTCACGGATCACCCCCACCTGTGCGATAATGCGGAAACTGCGGTCTTATCTTCGATGAAAACCCTCTTCTCATGAGCATTCAAGCGCAATTTCCTCAGGAACAAACCGGAGAAGGCGAATTTAAACGCCAGCCGGATTCGTTTCGCGGCCACATCACGGCCAGCGGTCATTCCGGGTATCCGGCACCGTCGCGCTGCGGCGCACCGGCCCGGGGCCGTCGCCCGCGGTGCGCCGGGTCGTGCGGGCGGCCTTCGCCGCGCGGCGCAAGACCCTCGTCAACGCGCTCGCCCTCGCGGGGTGCGACCGCGCCGAGGCGGCGCGCGCCGTCGTCGCCCTCGGGCACTCCCCGTCGGTCCGGCCCGAGGCCCTGGCGCCCGGCGACTTCCCCCCGCTCGCCGAGGCCTTGCGCTGGACCGACTGACCCTCACCGCCCCGGCCAAGATCAACCTGCGGCTGCTCGTCGGGCCCGTGGGCGCCGACGGGTACCACCCGGTGGGCAGCCTCATGGTCGCTCTCGAGGGCTGCGACGACGTCGTGGAGGTGCGGCGGGCCGCGGAGAGGACGGTCCGGTGCCCCGGCATCGACGGCCCGGACAACCTCGCCTGGCGGGCGCTCGACGCGCTCGAGGCCGAGACCGGCCGGGCGCTCCCGCTGCACGTGTCGATCGACAAGCGCATCCCCGCGCAGGCCGGACTCGGCGGCGGCTCCAGCGACGCCGCGGCCGTGCTGGTGGCCGCGGACGCGCTCCACGGGCTCGCCCTCGGCCCCGAGAGGCTCGAGGCGGTGGCCGGGCGCGTGGGCGCCGACGTCGCGTTCTTCGTCCGGGGCGGGGCCCAGTGGGCCGAGGGGCGCGGGGAACGGCTGCGTCCCGCCGCCGCGCCCGCCTTCGCGGCGCTCCTGGCCAAGCCCGACGTCGGCCTCTCCACGCCCGCGGTCTACCGGGCCTTCGACCGCCTCCCGCCGCCGCCCCCCGCCGGCGGGGACGGCCCGCCCGGCGACTTCGCGGGCCTGGCCCGCTGGGTGCGCAACGACCTCTGGCCGTCCGCCCTCGCGCTCCGCCCGGAGC
>CBDIWQ010000220.1:0-7590 GCA_965285965.1 uncultured bacterium
TTGCGCGGAAGCTCCGCGAGCATCATTGGAATATCTCCCGCACGGCGGAAGATCTCAAGATTGAGCGGTCCCACCTGCACCGGAAGATCAAGCTGCTCGAAGTCGAAATGCGGCCGGAAGGGTGAGCTCAGCCATGCGCCCCCATCTGGTGTCTGCTCACTTGAGGATGTGCGCAGTGAGAATAGCAAGTCTTCACTCCAGAGAGAAAAAAGAAGGGCGCGTCCCTTCCGTTGACCTCGGCAGAGCCCTCCTCTAAGATAGCGCCCCCATGACGACCTATAGAGATTCAGGTGTCGATATCGATGCGGGAGACGAGTTTGTCGATCGCATCAAGCCGCTGGTTCGTTCAACCTTTCGGCCGGAAGTCCTCGGCGACCTGGGCGGGTTCGGCGGCATGTTCGGTTTTCAAGCGAAGAAGTACCAGGATCCCGTTCTGGTTTCCGGCACCGATGGCGTGGGGACCAAGCTCAAGATCGCCTTTTTGATGGATCGACACGATACCGTGGGCATCGACTTGGTCGCGATGTGCGTCAACGACATTGCGGTAAGCGGGGCCGAACCGCTGTTCTTCCTGGATTACTTCGCCACGGGAAAACTGTCGGTTTCGAAGGCGCAGCAAGTCGTGACAGGGATTGCCGAAGGATGTCGTCAGGCCGGGTGCGCGCTCATCGGCGGTGAAACGGCCGAGATGCCGTCCTTCTATCCGGAGGGCGAGTACGACCTCGCGGGTTTTGCGGTGGGTGCCGTCGATCGTCCGAAGATCATCGACGGCCGAACCATTGCGCCCGGGGACGTCATCCTGGGCCTGGCGTCCTCCGGATTGCATAGCAACGGCTATTCCCTGGCCCGTCGGGTGCTGTTCGACCAAGCCAAGTTGACGGTATCCAGTCAACTCCCTGAACTCGATCGACCGCTCGGTGAGATTCTTCTTACGCCGACTAGGATTTATGCCAAGCAGATTTTGGTCTTGATCCAAGAGTTTCCGGTGAAAGGGATCGCGCATATCACGGGCGGCGGCATCACTGAGAACCTTCCGCGCGTGTTACCGGCCGGCATGCGCGCCAGGATTTACCGAAGCCGCTGGGCGGTTCCTCCCATTTTCTCAGTCATCAGCATGCTGGGCTCCGTGGAGCGCGTTGAAATGTACCGTGTGTTCAATATGGGAATCGGGCTGATCCTGGTGGTCTCACCTCGTTCCGCCGACGCCATGGTGACGCGGCTTGTGGCGATGGGCGAGCAGGCCGCGCTGATCGGGGAAGTGGTGACCGGCCCAGCAGGTGAAGCGGACGTTCAGTATGCCGACTAGCTCTTCACCCCTGCTCCGCGTTGCGGTGTTGGCCTCGGGCAGGGGCTCCAATCTGCAGGCGGTGATTGACGCGATCGAGCGCGGAGAAGTCCCGGCTCGGATCGTCGCGGTCATCAGCAACAAACAAGACGCCGTGGCCCTTGAACGGGCCAGAAAGCACGGCATAAAAGAGGTGTTCCTCGATCCCAAACCGTTCGCAGGCAGGCCTGACAGCCGCGAAGCGTATGACCGATTGGTGCTCGAGCAACTCCGGCAGCTCGAGGTGGAATTGGTTCTGCTGGCCGGTTACATGAAAATCGTGACTCGGGTGCTGGTCGAGGCCTACGCCAACCGCATGATGAATATCCATCCGTCTCTTCTGCCGTCGTTCCCCGGTCTCGATGTGCAGAGAAAGGCCATCGAGTGGGGATGCAAGTTAGCCGGGTGCACCGTGCATTTTGTGACCGAAGGCGTCGACGACGGACCGATCATCCTGCAGGCCGCGGTCCCGGTCATTGACGAGGACACGCCGGAGACCCTGGCGGCTCGTATTTTAGAACAAGAACACAAGATCTATCCGAAAGCCGTGCAGCTGTTTGCGGAACAGCGTCTCCGCGTGGAAGGTCGTCGCGTGTTCATCGAGCAAGGGAAGCCGATCGGTGAGGCGATTATCAGCGCGTCCTAGCCGAGGCTGGACGGAACTTCCGGTAGAGACTCACGAACGGGTTGTGTATAATGCGATTCGACGGACATGGCGGGCAATTTCCTCCCCGTTCTCTTTCCGCGGCCTCTAGTGTGCGCGATGGTGCGCCACCAACCCTGCGGAGTGCCACGCTCGCCTGTCCGTTTCCCATAGGTGGGGGGCTAGCTCAGTTGGGAGAGCACTACGTTCGCAACGTAGGGGTCGCGGGTTCAACTCCCGTGCCCTCCACCAAACAATTTCGCTCGTCGCCAAACTCGCGGTCTCGTCGACCACCTACTTTCCCAATAAGCCTGCAAGCGCGCCAGTCACTGTGACTTCGAGAGATTGTTTTCGCCACGGCGGCTGAGCATCTTTCAGAGCAGACAACAGCGCTGACGACAGATCGCGCTGCCTTGCCCAGTCTTCGTATCCTTGTATGGTTGTCAAACCTTGATCTCAACAAAAAGGCGTGCCCCGATCCTTCGAAGTGAGCCTCGATACCGCGGCGGGCAGCAAGGCTCCCGGTCTTCTTCTTCTTCTTCTTCTTCTTCTTATAGAGCCCAATGGAAGGACCTCAGGCGAGCGCCGCTTTCTAGCTTAAACAAGCGGGACGGGTTAAACCGACTATGTCGGATCAGGAACATGCGCCCCCATCCGAAGCGATGGAAGCAGCCTTTCCTATCACGTCACCGCATTCGGCGCAGACATAATGACCTGTGATAGAGAGTAGTCTCAGGGAAACATGCTGACAACATGGGTTGTTGTCCCGTGTTGCTCGTTCGTCCTTTATGTGGTGCACGTTTTGGCTTGTCACAACATTCCTTTCCTGTGGGAGATTCAACGAGGGCCACAGCCTTCCCAATAGCTCCATGCGCATCGTTGCCTGTTGCACGGAGCTCACCAAATAAAGTTGAGTCCCCAATGCGTGATTCCTTCCGGTGTTACCCCGTTGAGGCGCGGCATCATTTGTACTTCGCGTTATGAGTGGGGAGAGACTCTTATGCAGGCTGGTTGGTTGCTAGAGTCAGGGGATCTCGCTTCTCAACAACGAAGATCTGTAAGCAGACCAGGTCGCTACCTCGTGACGATGAGCCATCCAAGTGACACTGTAAAGGTCCACCAAGCTCCAAGCCACGCCAAAGCCACGTATAAGTGCCGTCTTTCGTTATCAAAATGAAGGACTGAGTCGGAATGCTCTGGTTTCACGATTCCATGCGGACGCTTCTCGACGGTCTCTTGCCAATCGCTTTCGATGACGACTGCTTTATACTGCGTCGAAGCCCGATGTGCCATCGGGCACAATGGGATTCTCCTGTCATGTTTTGCTCTACAGCCGGGTCTAACAGGAAAGAGCGTTAGCGCAGGTGGGTGCCTTCCAACCCACTCGCTGTACTCTTAGGACCTGTTCCGATTTCAGCCGGATTCCATCCACTCCTCAGGCAAAGACGATGTGTGTCCGTATGACGATCTAACACCTCTGATAAGTTGTGCTCTGCCAGCCGATGCCTATCCACTGGGCGGCCTCAAAGACGGTTTGAGGGACCTGCGGGTGCTTGATACTGCCGCGGCTGACTCGGGTGGCCTGACATTGTCCTGCCGTGGAGTCGGTGAACGACAGTGAGAAGAGAGGACTTTGGGAGTCTCGCGTGGCAAAGAAAAAGAGCGTCATGGGGAGATCAAAGATCGCCTCTGTCTTTTGCACAAAGAACGCTTCGTAGATCGTTCCTCTCTTGGGGTCTTGGATGACGGTGATATGAGGCCCCTCGTTGTTCGGCGCGTCGGGCGTCCACGTAGGAGCGTGCATGCGCCGGAGTACGGTTCCATCGCTATGGCGGACTTCCCACGGCTTGTCCCAATGCCACCTTTTTATGATGTCTCCCGAGGGAAGGGTGTCGGCTTTGTAAAGGAAGATTCGTTCGTGGAATAACGGAGTCCCCGCCACTTTGTCTGCTTTCTCTAATGACGCTGGCCCGTCACCCATCCGGGACGGGCTGGTGCTGCACCCTGGTAGAAGCATCGCGGTGACAACCAGCATCAATATCAGTGTGTAAGATTCAAAACGCTGCATCGGCACCGGCCTCTCATTCGGTGATCTGTACCTGGAATTCAATCCCATCCCGGTCGGGACAGCGATGACTATCATGCAGGACGGTCGACGAGGACACAAGACTCACTGCATAAAGTGAGCGGTCTTCTACCGATAGAGAACCGTCACTCGTTCGAGGAAGTCCGCTAATCGTGTGGTGAGCTGTTCGATGGCCGGACAATCCCGACGCCCGACGGCCGATTCGATGGCGCCGCCTATTTCGCTGATGGCGTCGAACCCGTATCCTCCACCATCTCCTTTCATGCGGTGGCCCAGCATGCCGATGGTCTCGAAGTCCTGATCTGCGACGGACACGCGAAGCGTGTGAACGTCTTTGCGCCGGTTTTCCAGGAAGATGGGAACGATCTCTTCCAGATCGCGGTCCACAGCGACCGGGATTCTGTCCGGGGAAGGTAAAGGAAACGGTGTCATCATCAGGCTTCCAGTGAATGGGTGTGAAGCAGGTCCAGCAGTGTGGCTTTCTTCACAGGCTTCGTAATATGTGTGTCGCAGCCGGCCTCGAAAATTTTGGCCGCCTCTTCCTTCAAGGCCAACGCCGTGAGGGCCACGATGCGTGTCGGAGCGAAGGCATGGTCGCGCTCCCATGCGCGAATCGCGCGGGTGGCGGTATAGCCGTCCATGACCGGCATCTGCATATCCATCAGAATGATATCGTAATGCCCATGCATCACCTTCTCCAACGCAATGGCGCCATGGTCGGCCACGTCCAGCTCATGCTCGGTGTGCTTGAGATAGGACCGGATCAGCAACTGGTTGTCAGGGGAATCCTCAACCAACAAGATCTGAAGCGGCCGTGTCATCGGCAGGGGGGAACCGTGCGCCGGTTCGCCTAAGGTCGCGGCTGCTCCCTTGGTCCGTCCAAGCGCGATGCTGATCGCCTGGTAGAGATCGGCTCGCCTGATGGGCTTCACCAGATACCCGCCGAGCCCGAGATCATAGGTCCGGGCAATGTCATCTGCCCAGTGGTCCGAGGTCAGCATGAGGACGGTGAGTCCCTCGCCGAGTCCTGAGGCTTTGACGGCCGCCGCCACTTGAAATCCATTCATGCCGGCCATGCGGCAGTCGAGGAGCAGGAGCTGATAGGGCGTATGGGCGTCGGCTGCCCGGCGCAACTCCGCTAATGCGCGTTCTCCACTGTCCATCTCAGTGACCTGTGCCCCCCATCCGCCCAGCGTTTCACGCAGGATCAGGAGATTGGTGGGATGGTCGTCCACCACGAGCGTTCTGATGCCGGCCAGGGGAATGTAGGGCGTGGGATGGTGAGTACTGGGGTGTGCTTGGACCCGCAGTTGTACAGAACAGTGGAATGTACTGCCTTGCCCCACGGTGCTGTCGACCCGAATCCACCCGTCCATCCGTTCAGTCAAATGTTTTGCGATGGCCAGTCCAAGCCCGGTGCCGCCATACTGACGTGAAATCGAGGCATGGGCCTGGGTAAAGCTCTCAAAGATGGAGGCCAATTGTTCGGCGGGAATACCGATGCCGGTGTCAGTAATCGAGAACCGGATGGCGCCGGGCTTGTTCACTTCCGGATCATTGGTGATCCGGACGATCACTGAGCCTTTCTCCGTAAATTTCACGGCGTTGCCGATGACGTTGATGAGAATCTGGGTCAGCCTCGTCGGGTCCCCTATGAGCGAGCAGGGAACGTCGGCCGCGATATGACAAGCCAGCTCCAATTCTTTCTCGTTCGCGCGCATCGCCAGGAGTTCGATCGTCTTGTCGATCACTTCGTTGAGGTCAAACGCGATGGACTCCAATTCAAGGTGGCCCGCTTCCACTTTTGAAAGGTCGAGAATATCGTTGATCAGGTTCAGCAGCGTCCCGCCGGCTCGCCGGAACACACGGAGATACTTGCGCTGCTCCGGAGCCAATTGCGTCTCCCACAGCAAGTCCGCCATCCCGATAATGGCATTCATGGGGGTGCGGATTTCATGGCTCATGCTGGCGAGGAATTCGCTCTTGGCCCGGCTGGCGACTTCGGCGGCTTCTTTTGCCAGCCGCAGCGCCTGGTCGCTGGCTTTCCGCTGGTGCGCCTCCATCGCCAACGTGATGAAGGTCGTCAGTGAATTGGTAAAATGAATCTCTTCCGCGGTCCACGAGCGAGGCCCGCCGACATGCTCGTTGCACAGGACTCCGACGACCTTGCCGTTCAGCCGTATCGGCGCATCGAGAAGCGCGCCGATTCCGCATGCACGAAGGTACGATGGTGAGAAGTCGCGCGTACGGGCGTCCGTGTGAGCGTCCTGCGCCGCAATCGCATAGTGCTCTTCGGTTAACGCTTGAAAATAAGCGGGGTAATCATGGGCCGTCAGGGTGAGGCCGGAGGTGTGCCGCGCGGGTGTATGCTCGTACAAGTCCAGCAAGCGCAGGCATGCGCCGTCGTCTTCCAGAAGCCATACACTCGTACGGTCCACCCCGAGCACACGGTTTCCCATTTCAGTGAGCACCTTGCACGCCTTATCCAGGTCCCCCATATAAATAGCTTCATGCTTTGCCAATTCACACAAGGCGAATTGCTGCAACTCGAGCATGAGGGCCCGCCGCTGTTCCGCGTGCTTGGCGCGCTTTTGATCGGTGATATCTTCGGAGATTCCAAGCAGGTATTGCGGCTGGCCGCGTTCGTCGAAGATCGGAACCTTTTTGGTGTGCAGGATGCGCTGGCCCTGATGTTTCGTTTCAATCGTTTCTTCGGGAATATCGATCACTTGTCGTTGGCGCAATACCTCTCGATCCATGGCCGTAAATAAGTCGGCTTCGTGTTTGGGAAAAAAGTCATAATCGGTTTTCCCTCGGAGGTTGTCGAGAGGGATGCCGATCAGTTGTTCGCCGGCGCGGTTGAAACGCACAAACTTGAGCGTCGTGGCCTCTTTGACGAAAATCATATGCGGCAGATTATCGATGATGGAGTTCAAGAGGGCAGGTGCGTCCGTAGGTCCAGCGTCGGATCTCCGCCGGACGGCGGTCAATTGACGAGGCGCGATCTTCTTGGATGGCCGCCGTTTCGAGGGAGATTGATTGGCCGGCCTGGGTTTATCACGCTGAGGCCGTCGGGAGATGGCAGGCTTCTTCGGCATGCGGATTAGCGGTTACCAATTGGCTTGTTCAAGGCATCGAAACCGGGATGCCAGTCGAGGCACGGAGTCACCCATGTGTGTCTCGCTCCGGCTCGTCTAATCTTCACGGAGGTTTTCGACTAGGCTGAGCGTGCTGGCCTGCTTGGTGCGGTTCCGGCCATCTTGCTTCGCCTGATAGAGCGCTTGGTCCGCGGCACGGATCAGGTCTGTGGGGGAGGCTTGACGATTGGGAATGATGCTCGCATAGCCGACGCTGATCGTAACCACGTCTCCGGATGAGTGGTGAATGCCGAGAGATTCGATACGGCGTCGCAGCGCTTCGGCGACCTGCGCGGCGCCATCGATACCGGTGCCCGGCAGGACGATCACGAACTCGTCGCCTCCATAGCGGGCCACCAGGTCGCCCGGTCGATTGACGGCGCTCGAAATGGCGGCAGAG
>CBDIWQ010000221.1:0-7142 GCA_965285965.1 uncultured bacterium
GCGACGAAACAGCCGAGTATTGCGACACCCTCGGACGGCCCGTCCTCAAAGCGTTGCGATTGAAGGATCGGGCGTCAGTCCTGGCGATGGCCGACTTCCATGGGCGTGCCCACGTGCGAGGGTTTCTAATCGATGCGTTTTCCGCACAGGCCTATGGGGGAACCGGGCATACCGCGGACTGGGTCATGGCGGCGGAAGCAGCCCGATCCGCATCGGTCGTGCTGGCGGGCGGCCTGACTCCGGCGAACGTGTCGGAGGCGATTCGGAAAGTCGGCCCTTACGGGGTCGACGTCAGCAGCGGAGTGGAAGCAGGGCCGGGGAAAAAAGATCCGGCCAAGGTGAAGGCATTTATTGACGCGGCCAGACTTGTGTCAATGTAAGGTCTCCGACTATACTCTCCAATCGAACTTTTCAAGGGATTTGATTGCCTATGCCTTCGTTTCCTGATGCCCGAGGCCGGTTTGGCCCCTACGGGGGCCGGTATGTGCCTGAAACGCTGATGCCGGCGCTGCTCGAGTTGGAGCAGGAATATGCGGCCGCCAAGAAAGATCCCCGTTTTCGCCGGGAACTGGCCTATTACTTAAAGCAATACGTGGGGCGGCCCACGAGCCTGTATCGGGCCGAGCGGCTGAGCAAGCGGCTGGGTGGCGCCATGATCTATTTGAAGCGGGAAGATCTCTGCCATACCGGGGCCCACAAGATCAATAACGCGATGGGGCAGGTCCTCCTGGCGCTACGCATGAAGAAGCCCAGGATTATCGCCGAGACGGGGGCCGGCCAGCATGGGGTCGCCACGGCCACCGCCGCCGCGATGTTCGGACTCGAATGCGAAAACTACATGGGTACGGAGGACATGCAGCGGCAGGCGCTGAACGTCTTTCGCATGCGGTTGCTGGGCGCGAAAGTGACCGGCGTGGATGCCGGCAGCCGGACGCTGAAAGATGCCATCAGCGAAGCCATGCGTGATTGGACGACCAATGTCCGCACGACGCATTACATCCTCGGCTCGGTCCTTGGCGCGCATCCCTACCCGATGATGATCAGGGATTTTCAGGCCATCATCGGTCAAGAAACCAGGCGACAGATTCTGGCGGCCGAGGGCAAGCTCCCTGAGTACCTCGTCGCCTGTGTGGGGGGCGGCAGCAATTCCATCGGCCTCTTCCATGCCTTCCTTCGCGACAAGAAGGTGAAGATGGTCGGTGTGGAGGCCGGAGGCCAAGGGATTGCCGGTGGAAAACACGCCGCCCGTTTTTCCGGCGGCAGGCCCGGCGTGCTGCAGGGCACCATGACCTATTTGCTGCAGGACGATGACGGACAGATCAATTTGACGCATTCCGTCTCGGCTGGCCTCGACTATGCCGCTGTGGGGCCTGAACATAGCCTGTACCGCGATCAGGGACGCGTGGAATACACGTATGCTACGGATGATGAAGCCATGGCGGCCTTTGACCTGCTCGCGCGGGAAGAAGGCATAGTCCCGGCGCTGGAAAGCGCTCATGCGATCGCGCATGTCGTCAAGCTCGCGCCCACTTTGAAGAAGTCACAGGTGATTATTGCGAACCTCTCCGGGCGGGGAGACAAGGACGTGCAACAGGTGGCCCGGATGCGCGGAGTCACACTTTAAGGGATGGGTGAAGAGTGATGCGTGATCGGCAAAGAGGAAAAACCAGGAACCACAACAGGGAGGCGCGCTCCAATTCCTCAGCCATCACCGATCACCCATCACAAGAAACCAATCGGCTCGACCGGACGTTTGCGCAATTGAAAGCCAGCGGCGAAAAAGCGTTGATTGCCTATCTCATGGCAGGAGATCCGTCGCTCACGGAGACCGAGCAGCTGGTGCTGGCGCTCGAGCAGGCCGGAGCTGATATCGTCGAGCTGGGTGTCCCTTTTTCGGACCCGATTGCCGACGGGCCGGTGATTCAGCAGGCGGCCGAACGGGCCCTTCGTAACGGCACCTCGTTGAAACAGGTCCTGGCGACCATCGCATCCTTGCGTCAGCGCACACAGATGCCGCTGGTGCTGATGCTCTATTACAACTCGATCCACGCCATGGGTCTTGGAACCTTTTGTCAGGCAGCGGGCGAAGCCGGCGTCGACGGGCTCATCGTGCCGGACATGCCGCCGGATGAAGCCGGCTCCCTCAAAGGCCCCGCCGCGGCGGCAGGACTCCGCTTGATTTTTCTGTTGGCCCCGACGAGTACGGCCGCACGGAGAACATACGTGGCGAAGGAATCACGGGGCTTTCTGTATTACGTATCCATCACCGGCATCACCGGCGCCAAGATTCAGAACATGCCGGAGGTCGGAGCAAACGTCCAGAAGATCCGGAAGGCGACGAAGACGCCGGTGGCCGTCGGCTTCGGCGTGTCCACCCCCGAGGATGCCGCGCAAGTCGCGGCCCTGGCCGACGGCGTGATCGTCGGCAGCGCCATCGTCAAGCAGATTGCCGCCCATCAGCAGCAACCGGATATGGTGTCGACCGTGGCGGGCTTCGTCGGTTCCTTGAAGCAGGCCATCAGACGCGGGACCGCCGCGCACACCTGAAGCCGCACTCCGCCCTGCCTGGTTGAGGAACGAGACAATGAGCAGGGGGGTTACCGCTTGCCGGGGTTCTCGGCGGGCGGCATGTACTTGATCATTTCATCGGTGAGTTCGGCTGCGACGTCTTTCAAGTTGGGTTTAAAAAACATATAGCTGCTGGCCTTTTCGTGGCGCGCCTTCCAAATGGTGGCGCCGGTGGTGGCATCGATCAGGCGCATCGTCAGGCCGACGCGGCCCACGTTGTCGCCTTCCTTTCTCGCGTATTCCCAGGCATTGATGCGAAGGACGAGAAACGACTCCACGTGCAGGGCCTTGCCGAGTTTGATGGCCGCTTCCTTGTCGGATTGTCCCGTCATCTCGAGGCGGGAAAAATAAAACACCAGAGCGTCGAACGCTTCCTTGGAAGCTTGAAAGATATCGGTCACATGCTCGGCCGGCACCACCCGTTCAATCCGTCCGGCTTTGCTCAACGAATTCGCCAGGACCTCCTGAATGTCCTCTCGCGCGCTGTCGTATTGGCTGGCCATCGGAGGGAGAACGGCGATGGACTGAGGGCGAAACACTCTCGCGCCAGGGCCTTCCCACATTTCCTGCAGTCCGCCGCATCCCGACATGGCTAGGATAACGAGGACAAGGCTTAAAACAAAAGTCTTAGGCATCATATGCGTCATGGTGTGTGAGTATACCATTAGAACGTCAAAGAGATAGAGCCGGATGCCAGGGCGCCTCGTTCGCGAAAGTCGTATCCACCCCCGACATCGACCCGCAGCGCATAGATCCGTAGGCCAATCCCTGCAGTGGGCGTGAAAGGGGAGGCGGCATCCTGCACATTTTTGAAGCCGCCGACCCGGAGGGAGAGGAATTCGGAGAGAATCGTCTGCTCCGCGCCTAAACTGATCACTTGGCTTTTCAACCCGGGCACAAATGTTTTGTTGGAAGTCACGTCCATGTCCGCCGTCAACGTGAGACTCGAATACGGGTTGATCGCCACGCCGCCGCGGACTTGCGGATTCAACTTGTAAGTACTGCCGTCGGGCGCATCAAACTCCGGCTGATTGAGGTCTTTGGCGACGACGGCGAACCGCAGCCAGGAAGCGGGCCGGTAAATCGCTCCCACGTCGATTCCGTAGGTGGTGGAGATGTTCGCTCTCCCGAAATTGTCCGCCAGCGATACATCCTGTCCGCCCTGGACTGTCACCGAGCCGGCATAGGCGGCGCCTTGGATAATCTTGCCGGTGACACCGATGGCGAACGTCTTGTCGGCAAACGCGTAGGCATAGGAGAAGGCCGCTTGCCGGGCTTCCAGTCCACGAAGCAGGAACGCGCCCTGCACATTCGTTCCACTTACGCCAAACCTCTGAGAGGGATCGACGAAGGCGCCCGAAGTCGCCACGTCGGACACATTGAAGCCGAAGGCATGCTCACCGAAATGGCCCTTCAGATAGAGACCGCCGGCGGCAATGCCGGAAACCGTCCCGCCGTTGATGCGATTCGCCAAACCCTGGGCTGCCGCAGCGGCCCCCGGATCAGAAGCGTTGAAGTTCTTAATGTCGTTCAAGGTGTCTCCAACCCCACCACGGTCAATCGCTTGGCCCGTGCCCTGCATCCTGATGTCGACCGTCTGTGTCATCGCCAGACCCGCCGGATTCCAATAGGTGGCCAGCGCATCCGTCGTAACGGCGACCCCGGCTCCCCCCATGCCGGCCGCCCGAGGGCCGACCACTGCAAATTCCACCGCCAGCGCGTGAGCGGGAACAAGCCCCAGGAGCGAAGCCGCAAGCATGCGTCGGAGAGCGCTTCTCATACCAATCCTCCCGGTAAAGGGCTAGTGGCCAAATGATTCGCAGTCTAATAATGAGGCGGCACTCAGTCAAGGATTAGACGATCATCCCGTCCTGCATATGCACAATGCGGTCACACTGAGCGGAGAGCTTGTCGTTATGGGTGACGATAATGAAGGTGGTGCGGCGGGACCGGTTCAACTCCCGCATCAGGGCGAAGAGGCTGTCGCCCGTATGGGTGTCGAGATTGCCGGTGGGCTCGTCGGCCAGGATGACATCCGGTTTTTGCATCAGGGCCCGGGCCATGGCGACGCGTTGCTGCTCGCCGCCGGACAGCTCGCCCGGTTTATGGTGCACCCGTTCGGACAGCCCGACCTCGGCGAGCAACGCGAGCGCTTCGGTTTCAACCGTGTGCTGATCGCGCCGTTGCACGAGTGCCGGCATGCAGGCGTTTTCCAAGGCGGTGAACTCGGGCAGCAGGTGATGGAATTGAAAGACGAATCCGACGCGGCGGTTCCTGAATTCGGCCTGCTGCGTATCGGACAATTGGAAGAGGTCCTGGCCATCGAACGTGACGGTGCCGCTGGTCGGGCGGTCCAGAGTGCCGATGATGTGCAGCAGCGTGCTCTTCCCCGCGCCCGACGCCCCGACAATGGCGATCAACTCGCCGCGCTGGATCTCCAGGTCGATTCCCTTGATGACGGGGAGTTCACGCGATCCCATGGTGAAGGATTTATGAAGATCGGTGACTTTAATCATGGTCGGACTTTCAGCGATCAGTTCCCAGCGGTCCTGAGCGGAGGGCTGAACGCTGACCGCCTGATCGCATGGTGCTTATTCATAACGGAGCGCCGCGACGGGTTCAAGTTTGGCCGCCTGAGTGGCCGGATAGACCGTCGCCGCAAAACTGATCAGGATGGCCGATCCGGCGACGAGCAACACATCTTCGGCCAGCACATGGACGGGAATCTTCGAGATGTAATAGACGGTCGGATCAAACGTCCAAAAGGTTTGGATCAACCAGAGAAACGCATAGCCGAGCGGAATACCGATGGCGGTTCCGGAAAAGCCGATGATCAAGCCGTTCAGCATGAAGATGCGGCGTATGCTGCGTTTGGTAGCGCCCATCGCTTTCAGGATCGCGATCTCCTTCTGCTTCTCCGTGACGATCATCGTCAGCGTGCTGACGATGTTGAACGAGGCCACGATGGTGATCAGCACGAGCAACAGGAACATCATGGTCTTTTCGAGCTTGAGCGCCGAGAAGAGGTTGCGGTTCATCTGCATCCAGTCCCGGGCGCCGTGGGTAAAGCCCAGTGCATGCTCGATCCCGCGGGCGATCTCGTTGGCGCGGAACACGTCGGTCACTTTCACTTCGATCCCTGTCACGCTCTGTCCCATGTTGAAGAACTTCTGCGCCTCCGCCAGGTCGATGTAGGCCAGCGAGGAATCATACTCGTACATGCCGGAGTGAAAGAGACCGACGATGGCAAAGGTCCGGATCTTGGGCACCATGCCCATCGCGCTGATGGGGCCGACCGGCGAGACCACATTGACCGTATCGCCGACATACACCCCCAGCTTGAGCGCGAGTTCCTTCCCGAGAATTATCCCGGGCTTGTCCACTAGTTGCGGGGTGCCCTCAGGATCGTCGACCGGCGCCTGTTTAACTTTTACCGGGAGCAGCAAATCGCTCAACTGGCCGGCGGAGACATTTTTCGCCAGCTCGGTGACATGCGCCTCGCGCAACGGGTCAATTCCACGGAGCACGATGCCCTGCACCCCGGATTGGGTCGTGAGCAGCACCTGGCGTAAGACGAAGGGCGTCGCGGCAACGACGTCCGGTACGCCGGTGATCTTCTCGACCACGGGCTCGTAGTCCGTCATGTTTTCTTTGATCCGCTCCTGCACGATGATGTGCGCGGTGGTCCCGAGAATCTTGCCCTGAATGTCTTCCTTGAATCCGGTCATGATGCCGACCGTGCCGATCAAGGCCGCCACGCCCAGCGTAATCCCGGCGATCGAGACAAAGGTGTTCAGCGAGATCGTGCGGTTGCGCCGTTTCGCGCGCAGATACCGCAGGCCAACGAAGATCTCGTAGGGAAGGGCCAATGCTAATTCTCCGGCCTACCGGCCGCGCCGCCGGTGAAAACCGCCTCTGACAGGAGGGCTGGGGTGACAGTCATTGTTCCGGTCTCAGCTGCGGGAAGAGCACGACGTCCCGGATCGAGGCCTGGTCGGTGAAGAGCATAATCAGCCGGTCGATGCCGATTCCTTCGCCGGCCGTGGGCGGCATGCCGAACTCCAGCGCGCGCAGGAAGTCCTCGTCCACGAGATGGGCTTCTTCGTCTCCGGCTGCCCGCTGCGCCGCCTGGCCTTCGAACCGCTCGCGCTGATCCAGCGGATCGTTCAGCTCTGAAAAGGCATTGGCGATTTCCCGGCCGGCGATATAAAGCTCGAAGCGGTCGGTGAGCGCGGGGTTCGCATCTTTGCGCCTGGCCAGCGGGGAAATTTCAATCGGGTAATCCGTAATGAACGTCGGCTGCTGGAGACTCGGCTCCACCGTTTCCTCGAAGATCTCATTGACGATAGCGACCAGCGGGGCCTTTGGATCGACGGGTACATGCAACCGCGTGGCCGCGGCCAGCGCCAGGTCGCGATCCTGGAGGACCGACGGATCGAGTTGATTCACTTCTAAGATGGATTGGTGGTACGACCACCGCCGCCAGGGCGGGGTGAGCGTAATGGACTTGCCCTGATAGTCGATGACGGTTTTTCCGAGGATCTGCTGGGCGAGGGTGGAGACCATTTGCTCTG
>CBDIWQ010000222.1:0-11812 GCA_965285965.1 uncultured bacterium
ACGCCTACACCAGACACATGCTGACCGTGGCACACAGCGGTTCGGCCGCTGAAATCACCGTGGTGGCCCTGCCCTGCGCCTGGATCTACTGCGTCGTCGGCCAGCGCCTCCTCAAGAACGGCCCCCCGCCGAAGAATCACCCGTATCGGGACTGGCTTCTCCTCTACGCCTCTCCGGAGTTCGCCGAAGTCCAACAGTGGATGCGCGACATGGTTGACCGGTGGGCCAAAACGGCCGGCCGAGCCGAACAGCAGCGGATGGAAGACGCCTTTCTGATCAGTTCCCGCTACGAGTGGATGTTCTGGGAAATGGCCTGGAACGAAGAGGAATGGCCGGTGTGAACACCAGACCGGAACGGCGCCTCCCTCAGCCGCTCACCGATCGAACGATGTAGGCTCCGGAACCCATACCCCACGTGTCACCACGACTCATTCAAGTCAACCTCGCCGGCCTCGGTCTTCTCATCGCTCTCCTTGGTTTCATGTATTGGCAGCACACCGGGCCGCGAGCCGTACCGGCGGCCGTCGAGCAACTGGCAGACGAAGACGCGACCGCGCGCATTCTGGCGGCACAATGGTTGTCGGCGCTCGGACGGGACGCCAAGGAGGCGTTGCCGGCGCTCGTCGAGGCGGCCCTCCACGATTCGGACCAGGACGCCAGCGCCGCGGCCGCCGCGGCCATTCGCACCCTGGACCTCCAAGCCGCCCGCGACGTCGTCGCCGGCTATTTGCCGGCACTCTGGGATGCCGACCCCGCGGTCCGGCGCAAAGCCTGCGTGATCCTGGGGAGCCTCGGCCCCATCGGAAAACCAGCCGTCGTCTCGCTCATTACCATGTTGGATGATACGGATGAACTGGTCCGCGAGCGCGCGGTGGGCGCCTTAGGCCTGATCGGCATCCCGCAGGCTGAGATTGCGGCCGCGTTGAAGCATGCCTTGCAGGACCCGGCGTCCATGGTGCGCTATCGGGCCGCCGCACAATTCGCGTTTCACATCCCTCTGAGCGCGGCGGTGGTGCCGGCCTTGATGGAGTTACGCAACGACGAGGATAAATCGGTCGCGTCTCTGGCCGAGGTGGCGTTGCAGCATGCCGGCCAGAATACCCGTCAGGATGTCGCCGACCTCGTGTCCCTCCTCGAACGGCCGGGCGAAAAAGATTATGCCCTTCAGCAACTCGCGCAACTCGGCCCGAACGCGGCGCAGGCCGCGCCGGTCCTGGTGTCGGTGCTGAAGGATTCCCGTGCGCTCAATCGCTACCTGGCGGCCGAAGCGCTGCGCGCCATCGGACCGGCGGCCGAGGAAGCGGTCCCTGAACTGATCGCCGCGCTCCGTGATCGGGATCCCATCGTGACCGAAAGCGCCGCCGAAGCGCTCGCCGCCATCGGAACGGCTGAAGCGCTCAAAGCGCTCGAACCGTTGCGCAGAGAGAAAACCTCATGACCGACAGTGCCGCCCCGCATCGCGCAGCCGGACTGATTCTCACGCTGTTCTGGGGCAGTATTGGGCTGAGCCTGGCCCTTCCTTGGGCTCTGCTGGTGCTGTTCGAGGTATCCGCTCATCGCCGCACAATCTGGGAAGCGTTCCGATATCTGCACCTACATTTCTTTGCACCCGGCTACCACTACTTTCTCGTCGGCCTGCTCAGCGCGGGACCCTTCATGCTCTGCGCCGTCTTTCTGCTGCTTCATCTCGGATGGAATGACCGGCTCGGACCGGCCCAGTTCTCGCGCCGGCTGGCCGGAGTCCTGGGCAGCCTCATCCTGATGTTCGGAGTGAGCTTCTGGACGCACCTCAGCGCCCTCATGCATCCCGATGCGCAGGGCGCGGTGGTGTATTTTTTTCTGCCCTCGATTCTCGTCGTCCTGCTTCCCCTGGGGTACGGCCTTGGACGGCTGATCCTGGCATTCATCCATATCGTTCGCCCGCGCGAAGAGGAGTCCGCGTAAGGTCTAGACACTTACCTATTAGTCAGTATAATGACGCCGCGCATGGTCATTGTCTGCACGGTCGCTCCTCTTTTGACTGTCGGCACTGACCTCTGCTCGCCGGCGGCGAGTGACGGGGAGCGTCTCAAGTTGGTGGACGTGGTCAAGAGGATCGGAGACCGTATGGCCGTACTCAATGTGATGGATGTGTTCGAAAGGTCTCTACCGCTTGCAAGACACGCTGCTGAAGGGCGATCATGGGCCGCATGGCCCCGGAGATGGAAGATAACCGCAATGGATCATGCGTCAGAGGCCCGAACTGCGACCCCATCAGAAAGCGTATCCGGCGTTGAGGTTGACCGCGCCTCCGGACGCCCTGTCCTCCGCTTCACGCTCCAGTATCATGAGAGAAATGCCGCGGCCTGGCGCCCTGTTACGATCGGCGGATTGAGCGCCGGCCGGTTCACCAACCCTCTGCTGACACGATGAATAGATGAGTATATGTCACCCATTTTGAAGCAAGTCCTGACCATCGCGGGGTCCGATTCCGGGGGAGGCGCCGGCATTCAGGCCGACATCAAGGCCCTGTCGGCCAACGGCGTCTTTGGCCTGTCGGCGATTACCGCCGTGACGGCTCAGAACACGGAAGAAATCACGGAGGTCTTTGAGCTGCCCCTGTCCATCATCGCCGCGCAGATGGACGCGCTGTTCGACGACTTCGATGTGGCGGCCGTGAAAACCGGCATGCTGTCCTCCGCCGCCATCGTCGAGCTGGTAGCGGCCCGGCTCAAGTCCCAACATGTGGCGAACCTCGTCGTCGATCCCGTCATGATCTCGAAAAGCGGCCACCCGCTCCTGACTCCGGAGGCCATGGAGGCCGTGAAGACACAGCTCTTTCCGCTCGCCCTCATCGTGACGCCGAACGTGCACGAAGCCCAGCAGCTCGCCGGCATTGAAATCACCTCGCTGGCCGATGCGCGGCAGGCCGCCAAAGCCATCCACCGCCTGGGGTGCAAGCATGTCGTCATCAAAGGAGGGCATCTGTTATCCGAGCGCGCCACCGATCTCCTCTACGATGGACGCTTCTTCAACGTGTTGAAAGGCCACTTCATCGAGACGACGCACACCCATGGCACGGGATGCACGTTTGCCTCCGCTCTCGCCGCGCACCTCGCGCGCGAGCGGCCGGTGCTGGATGCCGTGCAAGCCGCCAAGGCGTACGTCACGGAAGCGATCCGCCACGGGCTCGCCATCGGTCACGGCCATGGGCCGACGGACCATTTCTACTTTCTCGAACGATAGCGCACCCTCGTCTTATGTACCCACGGCAGGTTCCTCCCACAGCCTTTTTCCTGACTGGATTCGCCTGGCTCGTGATCGCGTCGGTCCTCGGCTTGGCCATCCTGATCGGGCTCGTCCGGGGCACGCCGCTGCCTTCGTGGATGCGGCTGGTCCATGTGCATGCCGCCCTGGTGGGCGGGGTCGCGCAGATGATCCTCGGCGGTTTCCTCGCCTTCATTCCGCCGTTGCTTCTGACCGGCCAGAACCAACGCGAGTCCCACCCGCTGCTATTTGCCGCGATCAACGGCGGCGCCATCGGCATGGTGGCGGGATTCGGGCTGCGCCAGTACCTTATCGTGGGCCTCTCGGGTTTCCTGGTCGTCGCCGCATTTCTCTGGATGGCTGGGCATGCCTGGACACAAGCCCGCCGCAGCCTCAATTCGCCGCCGCTTAATCTGTGGTACTACGCCGCCGCCTTGCTCGCGCTGTTTGCGGGACTGGCCGCCGGGGAAGCCATGGCGCTGGGCTTCGCGCAAGAGATCTACGGCCATGTACGGCTCGCGCATATCCATCTCAATTTGATCGGATTCGTCACCCTGGCCATCATCGGCACGATGCACAACCTGCTGCCGACCGTCTTGAACACCCCCCTGGCCAGTCCGCGGCTCGGGCGCCTCGTGCTCGTGCTCATGCTGCTGGGCGTGGCCGTCCTCATCGGCGGGTTTCTGACTTCCTCCCTTCCGATCGAACTGGCCGCCGGCGGCCTCCTGCTGATCGGCACGTCGCTCTATGCCGCCAATCTGTTCAAGACCTGGCTGGCCTCCACGCAAAAAGGAAGCGCCGCCTCGGATCATCTGTTGCTGGGGACATTCTTTCTCCTGTTCACCGTGATCCTGGGCATCCTCGTGGCTGCCAACAGCCTCTCGACTCCTCCCCTGATGCCTTACGGCACCCTGCATCTCGTCGCGTACACCCACATGGCGCTGGTCGGCTTTGTGGTGAACACGATCATGGGAGCCTTGTCGCATCTGCTGCCCGTCGCGCTCGCCGTCAGCCGGGTGCCGAGCAACAAGAAGCGGGGGCCCTATCTCGATCGGCTGTCCGCCATTATGGACCGCTGGCGAACCGTGCAAATCGGCGGACTGAGTCTGGGCACCATGGGACTGGCGCTGCTGGCGTCGCTGACCTGGAACGTGCAGCTCGCCTCGCTGTCTATCCAGATCACCCTGTGGATCTGCTTCGCCTTGCTCCTCGGAAGCCTGGTCGTCTTTTCCGCCAAGCTCAGCTATGTTCTGACCACCCGGCCGTCGGAGTAAGGCATGCCCGTCCACGACGAGCCACTCCCGTTCCACGACTCCTCCGGTCATCGCATCGCCGCGGTGCTGACCGCGCCGTCTCAGCCGACTGAGAGCATCGCCGTCCTGTGCCATGGATTCCTGTCCGGCAAGAACAGCACGACCAACCGCACGCTCACCCGCCTGCTGACCGAACGGGGGATCGCCACCTTCCGGTTCGACTTCTTCGGACAGGGGGAGAGCGAGGGCCCGTTTAAAGAGCTCACCAACACGCTGGCCGTGGAACAAACCGTGGCGGCGCTCGATCTGGTGCGCCACAAAGGTTATCGGCGCCTGGGATTGATGGGCTCCAGTTTTGGGGGGCTGGTGGCGCTGCTGACCGCGGCCCGGCGGACGGATCTCGCCTGCCTTGCGTTAAAATGTCCCGTCGTCGATTTTGCGGAGGAACTGCGCTTGGAGTTCGGAGAAGGCGAGATGGCCCAATGGAAGGCCACGGACACGATTCCCAATATCATGGGCGGCGCAGGGCGTATTGCGCTGGCGTATGCCTTTTACGAAGACAGCCTCCGGCAGGTGGCGTATGAGGCGGCGCGAGCGATCACCGCACCCACGCTGATCGTGCAAGGCGACCGGGACGAGCACGTTCCGCTGCACCAAAGCCGGCAACTCTATGACGCCCTGCGGGTGAAGAAACGCCTCGAAATGCTGCCCGGCGCGGATCACCAATTTACCACAGGCGAAGACTTCACCCGCATGACGAGCCTGATCGCCGACTGGCTCACGACCTATCTGGCATGATGCCCGCCGATGACACACGCGCCGTCTTGCTCACCCTGTACCCTCTGTTCAAAGAGGAAGTCTACCGGCGCCGCGAGCAGATGATGCGCTGGACGGCGATCGGCGCCGGCTCCTTGGTCTCCATCCTGCTTGTGCTCGTGCTGATTCGAACGGGCCACCGACTCACCCTCGGCCATCGCGCGTTGCTCGGCGGCGGCATCCTGCTGCTGACGTCGACCTTCATGGTCCTCATTTGGCAACAGCGCGACCGCCACCGGCAGGCGAAGCACACCTTGATCCAACTCGAACAAGCCTTGGGCCTCTTTGATTCCGACGCGTCTCTCCCCCATCGGGCCCTCTACCCCGACCATTGGCAGACCGACTGGAAGCAGGACCGGAGCACGCTGGTGTCCTTCACCTTGTTGGGACTGCTCACCCTGCTCGTGTTGCTGGCCATCGCGTCTGTTCCGTAACGCGTGGGATGAGAGAACTGCAGTCACAGGCTCCTCACATCGGCGATTCAACAAGGCGTCAGGAAGAGCGGGACTGAGACGTACTCTCTGTATCAAAGCGGCTGCTCAAAACGGTCATCCAACCAGGCCGCAGCCGACGGCCACACCGCAGGCATACCCTTGAGGATGTGGCCGAGGCGAGAACGCCGTTGGGGACCGTTTTCAGCAGCCGCACAACACAGGATGCTCAAATCGGCGATCCAACAAGGCCGCAGGAAGGCGCACGGCGCGACAAATAAGGAGCACCAAGTTGGTGCGCGCCGGTCAGCCGGTGAGCCGGCAGTGTCCCGCGACTGAGACGTATTCTTTGTATCAAAGCGGCTGCTCAAAACGGGCATCCAATCAGGCCGCAGCCGACGGCCACACCGCAGGCATACCCCCTGGGTACGTTGAGGATGTGGCCGAGGCGAGAACGCCGTTGGGGACCGTTTTCAGCAGCCGCTAAGATTTGGCGCAGCGGAAGCCCGTATAACTATTCCGCGTCTCCGGCAACAGCTTAAACCGGCCATAGGTGAGGAGGTACTTCGGCAGATCCGACCAGGAGCCGCCGCGGAGAACCTTGAACTGACCTTGCTCCGGCCCGGGCGGATTCTTGTCGGGGCTGTGTTCATAATAGCCCGCACCGTACCAATCGGACACCCACTCCCACACATTCCCGGCCATTTGATACAGACCATAGGGACTCTTGCCGGCCTCATAGGATTGCACCGGCATGAGCACTTGGCTGTAACTGAACCGTGCGCCTAAGGCGAAATTGGCCAGCTTGTCGGTGGGCACCAGTCCGCCCCAGGGATAGAGACGCCCGTCTGTGCCTCGGGCGGCTTTCTCCCATTCCGCTTCGGTCGGCAACCGTGCGTCCTTCCATCGGCAATAGGCCACGGCGTCAGCCCAATTGACGCCGATCACCGGACGATCCCCATGGAGTTTCAGGTTGACCGTTTCCCAGAGCCACGGAGCCGGTTGCGGCCGGGCCGCCAGGAACGCGGCATACTGAGCAGTGGTGACTTCGAATTGGTCGATGGCGTAGGCCTCCAGCCACACGCGGTGCGCCGGCCGTTCATCCTCCAACGCCTGCGTGTCGTCAGAGCCCATCACGAACGCCCCGGCCGGAATCTCGATCATCGGCGTCTCGGCCGGCGCCACATGCTCAGCCTGTCTGCTTTTTCGTAGCCGCTCAAGCTGCGCCTGGGCCGGATCGATCATCGCCCATGAGCCTATCAGTAGAACAACAATGAAGAGGCCGATGAAAACTCGCGTGGCATAGAACCATGGAAGTCGAGTCATGCGAAGGACTCTCTGTAGATTGGCAGGACGGTCAAAACGGTCATCCAACAAGGCCGCAGGGAGTTCCGGCGACTGAGGCGTACCCTTGCGGTACGTCGCAAGGAGACGGACGACCGAGAACGCCGTTGGGGACCGTTTTCACCGTCCTGCATTAATAGATGAGGCCGCCGACGACCCAATGCCGATCATCCGGCACATCGATCAACAGCCGAGTGAGGTTCATCCGGGCGAGCTGGGCGCCGATGTCGTCTTCCGTGAAGGCGGCCAGGAGCGAGTTATAGAAATCGCGCCGTAACACGGCTGGCTCGTCGGCGGCGTATTGGTCGACGATGGCCTGCGCGGCTTCCGGCGATTCCGGCCGCAACAGATCCATCACCAGAACCGGCGATCCCGGCTTCACCAGCAGCCTGAGCCGGTGCCAAAACTGAAGCGGGTTGGGCACGTGATGCAGCAGGCTGTTGGACACGGCCGCATCCGCCTGGCTCGCCCCCGCCACATCCTGAAACCGCTCGCAACGGAACGTGACGCGAGCAGAGAGCCCGGCCTGCAGCACCGCCTGCTCGGCGAGCCGAATCATAGGAGCGGAGGCGTCAATCCCGGTCACCCGGCACAATGGGAGTGCACGGGCGAGCCGCAGGGGAATGTCGCCGGGGCCGCATCCCAGATCCAGGATATGACCCTCGCTGAACTCGGAGAAATACTCCCGAAAGCGGTCGACGAATCCCTGATTCTCCTCAGCAAAATCGGCTTGCGCATAGGCAAGCACCTGCGCGTCCTCATCCATCACTTCCGGTTCCAGCACACGGTCCATAGAGTCCTCTCAGCTGTCAGCGATCAGCTGTCAGCAGTCAGCAGTCAGCCGATCGGATCGAACGCTGATGGCTGATAGCTGACGGCTGACGGCTCACTGAATCTCCACCACATCTCCCGGTCGAACGACGCCGCCTTGCAGGACTTTGGCGTAGACACGGCTCCAACCAGGGTTCTTCTTGTGGGAGATACGGAGATAATCCTCGTCGAGAAACCACCGCCCGTTATGGCTGCAGGGCGCGGTGTAGCTGGTCACTTCGAGCCGGACCTCCGGCCCGACCGACAGCACCACGCCCGGTCGGACTTGCTCCCAATCGACACCGGCCAAGGTCAGGTTTTCCCCCGAGAGCCCCGCATCGATGGAATGGCCTTCGTCCTGAAGCCGTTCGATCAGCTCGACCGAAAAGAGACAGACGGCCCGGTCCGGTCCGCCATGAAACCTGAGATTCCGCTGGCGATCTCCCTCCAACCCCTCCGGAGTGATCCGGCCTTCAAGCACGGGCCGCTTGGGCACGCCACCGTCCGACACGTTGATTTGGTGGACATGCGCATAGGGAGGACGGCCGTGCTCCATTACAGAAGACCTTCGCAAGGCTCGGGCTGGATCAATGCCAGCGCCACCCACCCCTCTTGCTCCCGCCGCTCGACGCAGGCCAACCCGGCGGCCGAAAACCGGTCGATGATCTCCGCCGCTTGATCGAGAAGGATCCCCGACAACAGGATTTTCGCCCCGGCCCGTCCATAGAAGGCCAGTCCCTCGGCCAACTCCAGGAGCGTCTGTCGATCGATATTGGCGAGCACCAGGTCTACCGGAGGCCGTCCTCGCTTCGTGAGGTCATCCAGGGTTCCGCAGACGAGTTCCAGGCGATCGTCGAACCCGTTGTCCTGGACATAGTCCCGGGCGCATTCCACGGCGACCGGATCGCATTCCACCCCGATCGCCGATCGGGCGCCGAGCCGGACGGCCGCCATCGCCAGAATCGCACTGCCTGCGCCCACGTCCAACACCCGCGCTCCGCCGGTCATGTCCTGTTGCAGCCATTCGAGCAACATGCGGGTCGTCGCATGGTGTCCCGTCCCGAAGGCCTGTTTGGGGTCGAGCACGATTTCAATGTCGTCCGGCGCGAGCGCGACCGGCTCCCAACTCGGGCGGATCACCACCCTCCCGATTCTCAGCGGCTTGACCGATTGGGCCCACTGTCGATTCCAATCCTGCCAGGGGACGCGATCGACCCGGATCGGAGGCTCTCCACAATCCAGCTTGGCCAGGACCGTTTGAAGCGCCGCGAGCCGATCCCCGTTCCAGTCAATCCCGGGCCAATAGAGATGCACCTTGCCGCCCTCTTCCCACGCCCCTTGGACCGCAGGATCGTCCAGCATCCCCAACAACTCTCCGGCATCCATCCCGGCCTCAATACAGACCTCGACCCACTCATGCGCCATCGTCTTCAACGCCCCTCGTTGCGGATGAACACGAAATATGAACAGGGATCCCGAGGGTTTCCGCCCACAGAGTCTCACCGGCCACGAGAGCCGTTTGACGGATGACAATCGATCCCAGTAAGGTCGCATCTACCATGACACGTTCGCGCCCCTTGCAGATCGAAGCCCTCATACGGCGCGCCGACCGTCTCCTTTCGCGCGGGACCAAGGCCAGTGCAGGGATCACGCGCTGGCGCCTGGTTCTGTTTCTCGTCGGCCTGGCCTGCACCGTCACGTTATATAAGCTGGACCGGTTCAGCGCCGGCAATGGGGCGCTGGTGTTGTTCATCGTGCTGTTCGTCGCCGTGGCGGCGTATCATAACAGGCTCGAAAGCCGGATTCATCGCCTTCGGGTATGGAAAACGATCAAGACGGCCCATCTGGCCCGCATGCGCTTGGACTGGGCGGCGATTCCGTTGCGAGCCGCCGAGCCGCCGGTGTCCCATCTCTACGCCCGCGACCTGGATCTCCTCGGTCCTCATTCGCTGATGCATCTCGTGGACACATCGGTCTCGGACCAGGGCCGGGAACGCCTGCAGGCATGGTTCCTCGACCAGCCGCCCGGCCCGTCTCTGTGGCTGGCCCGCCATCATCTGGTGAAAGAACTCGCGCCGCGTGCCTTGTTTCGCGATCGTCTGGTGCTTGAAGCGCAGCTGACCGGCGAGCAGGAACTCAACGGCCGGCGGCTCGCCGCCGTCGTGGCCCATCCCCTGGACTTGCCCCATCTGAACCTGATCCTCGCCATCCAGGGTCTGCTCGCGCTCTCGACGATCACCCTCGGGCTCGGGGCGCTCCTCAACTGGCTGCCGGGCTATTGGATGTTCTCCTTCGGCGCCTATGCGGCGATCTATTTGATGACCGATCAAGGGGAAGAGTTGCTCGAGCATGCGGTGGGACTCCATCATGAGATGGAGCGGCTGGGTACGGTCCTGCGTTATCTCGAACGGCATGCCCAACGGCGAGGCTCCTGCCTGGCGAGGGCCTGCGCAGCGCTCACGAACAGCACGGCCCGGCCGTCCCGGCACCTGCAACGAGCCGCCCGGACGCTGCATGCCATCAGCATTAAGGCGCATCCCCTGGTCCATTTGGCAATTAATGCCCTCGGTCCCTGGGATCTCTGGTTCACGCGGCGGCTGCAACAGGTTCAACGGGATATTCGCAGCCATCTGCCGCACTGGCTCGATTGCCTGGCGGAAGTGGAAGCGACGGCCGCCTTGGCGACCTTCGCGTATCTCCACCCCGCCTACGTCTGGCCCGTTCCGCAAGCGTCCAAGGAGGGAAACGGCGCGCCTGCCGGCCTCCGGGCCACCGCCCTGGGGCATCCGCTCCTGCCCGACCGCACGCGTGTCCCGAATAACCTGACTCTGCGCGGGCTCGGATCCCTGTTTCTGATTACCGGGTCGAATATGTCGGGGAAGAGCACCTTTCTGCGCACGCTCGGGATCAATGTGTGCCTCGCCCAGGCCGGCGCCCCGATCTGCGCGACGTACTTTGAATGGAGCTGGAGCCGGCTGGCCTGCTGTATCCGGGTGGACGATTCGCTGGATGCGGGGTTGTCGTTTTTCTACGCGGAAGTGAAGCGGCTGAAAACCATCCTGGACGCAACACGACTGGACCAGGCGCCGCCCGTCCTGTTTCTCATCGACGAAATTTTCAAAGGCACCAATAACCGGGAACGCCTGATCGGCAGCCGCGCCTACATCACCGCTCTGGCCCGTGGCAACGGCTACGGCCTCGTCACCTCTCACGATCTGGAACTGACCGACCTCGAAAAATCGATCCCCACCCTCACCAATGCTCATTTTCAGGAAACCGTCGCCGCCGGCGCGCTGACGTTCGACTACAAGCTCCGTCCGGGTCCCTGCCCGACGACCAACGCGCTCCGCATTATGGAATTGGAAGGCTTGCCGATCTCGGAGTCCTGAGCCGCACGGTCCGCTCTCGCCGACTAGTGGGCTTGCCGGATCGCGGAATAGAGCTGTTCGACCGCCGCTTCCTTGGTGATCAGCACAGCAGCCCCGGCCGCCTTCATCGCGTCGTGATTTTCACGGCTCGCGTTGACGGACAGACCGACCACCATGGTGTCCCGATAGTGGCTCGTGATGGTTCTGGTCGCCTCGATGCCGTTCATCCTCGGCATATTGATAAAGTCGGAGGGCCAAGCGGTCTTAGGAAGACAACATTAAGGCCCAACTCCTTGGCTCACAGAACGACATGGCTACGATCTGACTTATCGACCTGATCAGCGGCCACGAAGGCGCGATCCGCCGCGCGCATCTGCAAAGCCTGATCGCGCAATGGCAATCCGCGCTGACGCTGCGGCACTGGCAACTGTTTTCGTCGTCGACCGCGATCCAGCCGGTCATCATCGGCCCCAACGACGAAGCCCTGCGCGCAGCGGCGACGCTGCACGAGCAAGGCTACTGGGAAGTCGGATCGTAGCCATGT
>CBDIWQ010000223.1:0-2821 GCA_965285965.1 uncultured bacterium
TGCCGTCCTGGTGTAGCGGTTTGCCAACAGCGGCGTGAAAAAGTGTAGGGCTGCTCCTACAGAGAGAGTGTGTTGCCAGGCAAGACGCTGCCACAAGTCGGATCGTAGCCATGTCGTTCTGTGAGCCAAGGAGTTGGGCCTTAATGTTGTCTTCCTAAGACCGCTTGGCCTCCGACTTTGCATCTCCTCCTGCCGTCCTGGTGTAGCGGTTTGCCAACAGCGGCGTGAAAAAGTGTAGGGCTGCTCCTACAGAGAGAGTGTGTTGCCAGGCAAGACGCTGCCACCGCCGGGACGAGCGTGAAATCTCGAATTGCCCGGCTGGCTATCCGGCCTCTAAGGAGCAGGCGGAAGGCTTTGGAGAAACGTCCCCAGGACCGTCCGGAACCGTTCAGGATCTTCCGCCATCATGAAGTGGCCGGTGTCGAAGACGACGAGTTGGGCGCCGGCGATCTGGGCTTGTATGCCGCGTGCAATGGCCGGGGTGGCCACATCGTCCTTCGCTCCGACGACAATCAGCGTCGGCGCATTGATGGTCCTGATCGTTCCCTGAACATCAGCCTGTGCCATGCTGGTCAAAGCTTCACGCAGCACCGTCGCATTCCAGGTGGGGATGCGGTCGAGCAACGGCTGATACAGGGCTGGAGAGGTTCCGGATGGAAAACTCTCAATGATAATGTTTCGCGAGACGTCGTGAAAGTCCCGCGGATGACCGATCGTGGGAAGGTCCTTGTCCAGCACCATGGCGCCATCAGTGGTGGAGACCAGCACCAAGGCCCGTACACGGTCGGGATGATCGAGGGCCAATTGCTGTAAAATCATTCCCCCCATCGAGACGCCCACCCACACCGGCTTCTCGATGTGCAGCTTGTCGGCCAGGGCGATCAGATCATGGGAAAATTGTTTGAGGGTAAAGCCGCTCGCCGGCTTCTCGGAGTCCCCGTAGCCGCGCAAATCGACCGCAATGCCGCGAAAGCCCGGTGAATAGGCGGCGAGGTATTTCGGGAAAATATTGCTGGTGGTCACGACCCCATGGACGTAGATCACCGGGTCGCCTGTGCCGGCTTCGAGAATGCTCAGCTCCACGCCGTTCACAGCGACGGTTCGGCGTTGTGGTTCCATCGTCGAGATGCTGCCTGTGGCAACCGACGGTGCATTCGGACGGTGCCCGCGCGTCCCGGGATCACACCCTACGGTCGATATGATGACGGTTACGAACAGCACCGTGAACATCCGCATAGTGGCCTCCAACCATATAGATAGCGCATCCGGACAATCCAATTGCAGCGGCCCAGCATAGCCAATCTTTTCCCGCAGTACCAGGGCTGTTGTGCTCATCCCTAAGGATTTGTGAGACACTGTGAGGGCGATGGGTAGGAGACCCGGGCCGAAAACCATTGTGTTCAACAAGCCATATGGCGTCCTGCCTTGTTTTACTGACGCCCAGAGGCGGCCGACGTTGGCCGATTACATCGATCTGCCGGGCGTCTATGCGGCCGGACGGCTGGATCAGGACAGCGAAGGCTTGATGGTGCTGACGTCCGACGGTGGGCTGGCACATCGCATTACCGACCCCAAGCACAAGCTGCCCAAGGTCTATCTCGCCCAGGTCGAGCGGATCCCTGGCGAGGTTGCGCTGGAGGAACTGAGGAAGGGCGTGCTCGTGGGCGGCCAGCGAACGAGACCCGCAGAAGTCCGACTCCTGCAGGAAGCACCGCAGTTGCCGGAGCGGCCGGTCCCGATCCGTCTTCGAAAGACCGTGCCGACGGCCTGGATCCAATTGATCCTTCACGAAGGCATGAACCGACAGGTACGCCGCATGACCGCCGCGGTCGGGCATCCGACGCTACGGCTGGTCCGTACCGCAATTGGTCCCCTGGCACTGGCCGATCTTGAGTCTGGCCAATGGCGGGAGCTCAACGAAACAGAACTCGCACAGATCTATGGACGCCCCTAGCTGGACGGTGAAGTCCGGGTCATTCTTTCAGGAGGCCGTTCGTACGGAGAAAGTCCTTTGCCACTCGCTCGACGTTGCCGTGCTGCGCGAGGACTTCCTTATTTAATCGCCGCATCGTGTCATCGGAGAATCTCCCGCTCAACTCCTGCAACGCCGCTTGCAGCAGAGGTTCCCGCGTCAGAGCCGGATTCCGGACCACGAACGCCGCATGATAGGGTGGAAAACTATTCTTGTCATCCGCCAGTACCGTGACCTCCAGCGAGAGCAACAGCCCGTCGGTGAAATTCGCGGCGATCATGCTGACGTCACCCTGTTCCAGTGCCCGATACAGCAATCCCAAGTCCATGACTTTGGGTGTCCCGCGTAACGGCAGCCCATAGGTACGCACGAGGTTCGGAAGACCGTCGGGACGTTGCTGAAACTCATAGCCTACCCCCAGAATCCATCCGGAAGGATGATGTGTGGCATCCGTGAGTGAGCGGATCTGCAGGCGGTCCGCGTCGGCTTGGCGTATGACCATGGCGAATGTATTGTTAAAGCCCAGCGGGTTGAGCCAACGAAGATGGAAGCGGGCCTCGTATTCACGTCGCACGCGCCTCAGCAAGTCTTCCGCGTCACCGGATGCGGCCATGTTGAGGATACTCGGTGCACAGCCTATATCCCTGGCAGATGCTGATCGTATCATTGCGATTGGTTCTGATCGAATGATGGCGGCGGTGGGTTATGCGCGTCATCATCAGCTGCAGCCTCCGAGACGGTCCGGGGGTTAGGGAAGTTGATGGCAGGCGTCCGCCGAACCCAAGAGGCAAGCATGCTCAAAATCGTCCTTCGCCGGTATCCCTTGCAAGCGGTCCCGATACAGTTTGC
>CBDIWQ010000224.1:0-4014 GCA_965285965.1 uncultured bacterium
TCGCTCTTGCGAGTGCGCAGGCGTCTTCCTATTTGGTCTTGCACCGGGCGACGCTTACCGTGCCGTTGATGTCACCATCACCGCGGTGGGCTCTTACCCCACCGTTTCACCCTTACCTGAGCCGGAGCGACGGGATGCAATCCTGTCGTCCCGGCCATCGGCGGTTTGTTTTCTGTGGTGCTGGTGTCGGATTGCTCCGCCTGGGAGTTACCCAGCGCCCCGCCCTTGGAGTCCGGACTTTCCTCCCGATACGGAAAGTATCGAGCGATCACCCAGTCTTCACACCCGCGCTGCCACAGTATAAGGAATCGGTTCGGACGCTACAAGCACGCGTATTACCGTTGGACCGGCAGCTCGACCGGCGCGGTGGCTGGCTTGCTTTGGTACAGCGCCATCGCCTCAGGCATCCATTCTTTCAGCTGCTGAATCCGGGTCTCGTGTCCCGGATGGGTGGAGAGAAACTCGGCGGACCCTCCGCCGGAGGACAGCTGCTCCATGCGTTCCCACAGACGGACGGATTCCCTCGGATCGTAACCCGCATCCGCCGCTAACAGGATGCCGATATAATCCGCCTCCGACTCATGTTTCCGGCTAAACGGCAGCAGGACGCCCACCTGTGCGCCGACACCGAGCGCCGCCATGGCGGCTTGCGACATCAATCCCCCGCCGCCACTGGCCCCGGCCGCGGCCCCCGCGACCTGCATCGCCACATTGGTAAGCTGGCCCTGGCTCATCCGCTCGGCACCGTGGCGTGCCAAGGCATGCACGACCTCGTGTCCCATGACGGCCGCGAGCCCCGCTTCCGTTTTGGCAACGGGGAAAATACCGGTATACATGGCGATCTTTCCGCCGGGTAGGGCGAACGCATTCGCCATCTTATCGTCTTTAATGACCGTCACTTCCCACTGAAACTGTTTCGCCATGTCGGCATACTTCGATCGCTTGGCCGCGTCGATGATACGAGCAGCCACCCGATTGACCGGTTCGACTTCTCGGGGATCTTGGGAGAGCCGGACCTTGGGATCGCTCTTCACCTGGCTGTATGCCTGCGTCCCCAAAGTCATCTCATCGGCCACCGACGTCATCAGCAATTGATGGCGCCCCGTATAGGGATTGGTTTCACACGAGGCCGTCGCGATGGACAGCATGACGGCACTCAGGACAGCGACCACGCGTGCTCGAAAACTCAGATACATTATCGGCCTCCCACGACCGCATATGCGGACTTTCATTGACCGTCATCTATTTGATTCGGTAGATTACCGCGCCTCCTCAATATATTCCAGACAGGAGTCTTCAGTGACGGGACGACCACCCTCAGGCAGGCCTATCGAGCGCATCGGCATCGACGAGTCTGGGAAAGGGGATTACTTCGGACCGCTCGTCATCGCGGCAGTCTTTGTCGATGCGACGACGCAAGTCGAACTGGCCCTCATGCAGGTCCGGGACAGCAAGAAAATTTCGGACGGTCGAATTCTAGAAATGGCCACGGATATCAAGACGATTTGTCCCCACAGTGTCATTGCGATTGGACCCCACAAGTACAATGAACTGTAAGCCAAGATCCGCAATTTGAATCGATTGCTCGCCTGGGGTCACGCCAAGGCCCTGGAAAACATCCTCGAACGGGTCTCATCCGCAAGGGCGATCTCCGATCAATTCGGGGATGAGCGGTTGATCCTCAGCGCGCTCCAAGAGAAAGGCCGAAAGATCATTCTCGAGCAGCGAACAAAAGCGGAGGCCGATCTGGCCGTGGCCGCCGCGTCGATTCTCGCACGGGCCGAATTTCTGATCCGTCTGAATCGATTGTCTCAGGAGGTTGGCACCACGCTGCCCAAGGGCGCCTCCCCTGCAGTGGAACTCGCCGCTCGCATGGTGATCAAGAAACACGGGCCGGAACGACTGGAGTCGGTGGCCAAGCTGCACTTCAAAACCACACAGGCCGTGCTGGCCTCCACGCCATCATTGAATGGCTGACCCGCGTCACATTGACGCCACATTACTTGGGAAGCTTCGGCACGGTAATTTTGAGCGGCTCTCCGGTGAGGGCTTTGAGGAACGCGATGAGATCGGCTTTTTCGCCTCCCGTCAAATTGAGCGGCTTTAGGAGCGGGCTCAGATATGGGTTAGGGCCTCCGCCGGCGTCCTTAAAATCCACCACTTCCTCCAGCGTCTTAAACACACCATCATGCATGTACGGCGCCGTCTCCACGATGCTACGCAGCGTGGGCGTCTTAAAGGCGCCCTTGTCGCGCTCGAGCCTGGACACCATGAAGCGGCCGAGATCTTCTTTCAGTAAGCCAACCTGCGGCACACCGAGATTATGGAACTGATTGTCGGTAAAGTTGGGACCGTTGTGGCAGAGCACGCAGCGCGCCTTGCCCTTGAAGAGCGCCATGCCACGCACCGCGTCCTCATCCATGGCCTGCTGGTTCCCCATGACGTATTTGTCGAAGGCGCTGTTTTGCGACACAATGGTCCGCTCGAAGGCGGCAATCGCCTCGGCAATGTGTTGGAGATTCGCCCCTCCGCCGAATACTAATTGGAATTCTTTCTGGTAGCCTGGAATCTTGGCGATCTTGGGTACGACGCT
The DNA here is from genome assembly GCA_965285965.1 of uncultured bacterium. Lineage (GTDB taxonomy): Bacteria > Nitrospirota > Nitrospiria > Nitrospirales > Nitrospiraceae > Nitrospira_D. The sequence continues at coordinate 2,594 of CBDIWQ010000224.1, forward strand.
CTCATGCGTTTCTGCCATTTCAACGGGATTATGGATGGGCCCTACCGCCTGTTCCTCCAAGGAACCCGCACGGCCGTCCCAAAACTGCAGCGGTAAAAATCCGGTGTTGTACACGGAGGGAGCCTGCCGCCCACCGGCCGTTCCGAACGCCCCGATGGAGAACTGCCGGGCATCGGCGAACCCGGTTCCCGGATTATGGCAAAAGGCACAAGAGACCGAGTTATTCTTTGATAACCGGGTATCAAAGTACAGCTTTCGGCCTAGTTCGACTTTCTGAAGGTACCCAAGGTTTGTGGACGGAGTCGGCACGTAGGCGGGCAATGGCGCAATGTCGAGGACGGACATGCCGTCCAAGGCGAGCAGCCCGGGAACCGCGTCCTCCGCTTCGATGAGGGCAGGAACCGCGGCTATCATGCCCAGACAACACACGACCACTGCGATACCGCGCAGGGCCTGACGCACGGTCAGTCTCCGCATACGAGTCCTCCATCAGGACCGTCAGTATTATGCCGACCACTGCCCCCAGTGGGTGAACCTGAAAAAGGGCTTACAAGCAGAAACCCAATCGTCAAATGGATTCCCCCATCTCCAAATCCGTCGCCAGGCCGGCGGACCTGGACGCCTCCTCGCTCCCCGGCTCTCCTTCCCAGTACAACATGCGCCGGCAGTACGGACAGACGTGCAGGTCTTCAGAACGCTTCACTTGTGCGATCAATTGCGGAGGAATTTGCAAGCGGCAGCCGGAGCAAATGCCGCCTCGGACCGCGGCTAAGGCCTGGTCCTTTCGTCTTGCCTTGATTTCGGTGTAGCGCTCCAGCAATGTCTTGTCCACTTGGGCCGCCGCCTTGCCATAGCGCGCTTCCAACTCAGCCAGCTCGGCGGCCAGCACACGGTCCTGCTCGTCAAGCACCCGCTTCTCCTGCGCAAATGCAGCCTCGAGCGTCTTGACCTTCTGCTCAGCCTCCTTGGCGGTGCGCTGGAACTGGTCGATTTTCTCCATGGAGACGAGAATCTTGTCTTCAAAGTCGCCGCGCTTCTTGTTGGCCAGGTCGATCTCGAACAGATGCGCTTGATACTCCTTGTTGGTCTTCAGCTCCGATAACCGGGACTTCATTTTGTCGACTTGCGCTTCGTGGACCTCAAGATCTTTCTCATGCGTCCGCCGCTCTTTGCTCAGCGCATCGAGCGCCAGCGTCGTTTCCTTCAGTAATTGCGCGGCCTCACGCAGAGGCGCTTCGGCCGCATGAATGCGATCCGGAATTTTGCGACGGAGATCGTGGATCTCCATCATACGAAGATCGTACTTCTGCAATTCAACGAGCGGGGTGAGCTTATGGTTCAACGGACCCTTTCCGACCGGCAGGCCTCTTCAGCGGAATCTTCCTCTTGGTGGGCCCACTAGGACTTGAACCTAGGACCAG
>CBDIWQ010000225.1:0-3500 GCA_965285965.1 uncultured bacterium
GAAGGCATGGCAGGCGGCATGCCGGCCTTGCTGCATCGACGTGGAGGCCAACGCGGGAAAACCGATGATGTCGCCGGCGGCATAAATATGCGGGACGGCCGTTTGGAAATGGTCGTTCACGGCCAGCCGTCCCCGGTCGTCCGGCTGGAGACCCACCCGCTCAAGGTGCAGGCCGGTGCTGGCCCCGACGCGACCGATCGCGTACATGAGCGTCGTGGCGGTCAGCGGCGGGGCCTGCCGCAGCCGGACGGAGATCGTGCCGTCTCCAGACTTGTGGATGCCGACGACCTCTTCCTCGTGATACAGCAGGACCCCGATGTCTTTCAGCTGTTGCTGCAGCGCGGCGATAATTTCGGCATCGACGAACTCGAGCAGCCGCGGCCGTTTGTCGATGAGAACGACGGGAACTCCCAAGGTGGCCAGGATCGAGGCGTATTCGGTTCCGATCACCCCTCCGCCCACGATCACCAGGCTGTCCGGAATTCGTTTGAGCCGGAGCAATCCATCGGTGTCGATGATGCCATGGTCGTCGAACGGGACGTCCGGCGGACGCGCCGGTTCGGTGCCTACCGCGATGACGATGAAATCCGCGGTATGGTCGACAGAGCCCGTGGCGTGGTCGATCTGCAGATGATGCGGGTCCAAGAAACTGGCGGAACCGGCAATCAGCTCGACCCGGTTCCGGGTCATCTGATTCCGCACGATCTGGATTTCATTCTTGATGACGTGATTGGTCCGAAAGGCGAGATCTTCGATGGTGATCGTCTGCTTCACGCGATAGCCTGCGCCATAGAGATTGCGTTGCCGGAAGCCGGAGAGGTACAGGACCGCTTCGCGCAGGGACTTGCTCGGAATGGTGCCGGTGTTGATGCAGACGCCGCCGACGACGTCCTTCCGCTCGATGATGCCGACCTTCTTGCCGAGCTTGGCCGCCTGGACGGCGGCTTTCTGGCCGGCCGGTCCAGTCCCGATCACGAGGAGGTCGTAATGCGCCATGGTACCTCTACTGCGGCAGCCGATCCTCTCGCCTCGGCGCCGGCGTTCCCGCTCGGTCCTCTCTCGGCGGCACCTGCCCCGCTTCGTGGTTGCGCCGGGGGATCTCAGGCGTCTGGTCTGGTCACCTGGTCCTATCGTCGTGCGGCGATGTCAGCTCGCCGTGATCAGGGTCCGGGCGAATTGAAACGCTTCTTCCATGTCCGGAAGTTGCGCCAGCTCCGGGGTGATCTGGAGATAGCGGATCACGTTCTGCTTATCGACCACCATGATGGCTCGGGCCAGCAGATGCGGGTCTTTCAAGAACAGGCCATGGGTCTTACCGAAGTCCGCCCCCCGATAGTCGGAGAGGAACGTCACGTTGTTGATTTTCGCTTCTTCCGCGAACCGCTTTTGGGCAAAGGGAGTATCGACGCTGACCGTAATGAGTTCGACCAACTTGTCGAGCCCCTTGTTTCTCTCGCTGAGGTGATGGGTTTGTTGTTCGCAGACTTTCGTGTCCAGCGAAGGCACCACGCTGATGATCCGGACTTTCCCGTCACCTTTGGTGCGGGCGATGTTGATCAGGGAGAGGTCGGGTTGCGCGACTTTGACGTCCCGCAGATGATCGCCGACTTTGATCCCGTTTCCCGACAACATGAGCGGGCTGCCCTTGAACAGAATGCTGTGTCCTTCACCGGCCATGGCACTGCCTTCGGCGACCGTCAAATTTTTATACATGAACCCTGTGTCCGCCGATCGGCCCATGCCGGCGCAGCCGGCGACCGTCACGGAGAGGAGGACTGCCCACCAACCAAAGGACCGGATGTTCATCATGATGGCTCCCTACATCAGTCTGGAAATGTCCTATGCCGGCTCGGTGTCAAAAGTATATCCGCGGACCTGCGGCGACTCAAGGTCGAAGAAAATGCAGCAGGTGCCCGTTCACGGCCTGCGGTTGTTCCCATTGGGGCAGATGGCCTGCGCGTGGAACGGTCACCAAGGTCGACTCGGGAATCATCCCGTGCAGCTGCCGGCCTGTCGTGAGAGGAAAGACCCGGTCCTCCTCCCCCCAGAGGATCAGCGTGGGGTGGGTAATGGAGGCGATGCGCGGGGCAAAGCGGCTTTCCCACACAGGTAGATGGTTGCCGGCGCTCAGGATGGGGCCGAACAGGCCGGGACGCTTCCGGTTGCGATTTGACCGGTCCAGGACGGCCGGCGTCAGCTGAGAGGGATCATAGACCATTTCTTGTAGGACATTTTTGGTGAAAAAGCCGCCGAAGAGCCAATTACCCGTGGACACGACCCACGCCGGGGCGCTGGTTTCCAGGGCGCGCTTCAGCGTCGGGTTCGTGAGGTGCGCCATGACGTCGGGCGGCAGGCCGCTGATCAGCACCAGTTTCGTCACGCGGTCCGGATGTTCGAGCGCCATGCCGATCGCGAATCCGGCCCCCATGGAATGTCCCGCGAGCACGGCTTGCCGGATGTGCAGCGCGTCCATGAATCCGACCACGAAGTCGAGCATCTCATCGGGTCGGTAGTCGATGGCGGGTTTATCGGACAGCCCCGAGCCGAGGACGTCCGGCGTGATCACGCGCACATGGTTCCCCAAGGCGGCTTGCTGATATTCCCATTGCCACATGGAGCCGCCGAACCCGTGCAGGAGGATGACCGGCGGGCCTTCGCCCGCATCGAGGTAGGCGATCCGGTGACCGGCAACGGTTACCGACCGGATGGGGAGACGTTCAATGGCGTCGAACCAGGGGGGCAGGGCGTCTTTGGCCGCACAGGCGCTACTCGTCATGCAGAGCAGGAACAGGATGAAGAAGCGAACGACCACAGACCACCGGCGGACGAGCCGTGCGTGCATCCGGAGCCGCTACTCGAGTTGAATCAGGGTTTCGTCAGTCTTGACGTTGTCGCCCTCGGCGGCCAGGATGGCGGTGACAGTTCCGTCGATCGGCGCCGGAACGCGGCTCTCCATTTTCATCGCTTCGATGATCAGCAGCGGTTCGCCGGCCTTCACCTGGTCGTCCTTGGCCACCAGAATCTTCACGACCCGCCCGGGCATGGGCGGCGCCACGTCTCCCGGTTTGGAGGGTTTCGGTCTCTTTGGCTTCGCCCCGGTTCCGGTTTCCTGGGTTTCGGGAATCCCGGCGAGGACTTCCTGGATCGGCTCGATGGACACCTCTTCGAGCTTATCGTTGACCCGGATGTAGTAAGGCTTACGGCCTTCGATCTTTCGCCCGGAGCCCGACACTTTTACGTGATAGGTTTCGCCGTGCACGGTCACATTGAATTCGACCGGCGCGAGATGGAGTTCATGGGCCACGGCCGGTCCCTTGGGCATCGAGCCCGTCAACGGTTCGGGGACCAGATCGCCTTTCTCTCGCGCCTCGAAGAAGTCGCGCGCGATGGCCGGGAAGAGCGCGAATGACAGGTGATCTTCCGGCGTGGTGGCGGAGGCGGGCAGATCTTTCCTGAGCGCGTCCATTTCGGGCTCCAGCCGGTCGGCCGGTCGCGTCCTG
>CBDIWQ010000226.1:0-6629 GCA_965285965.1 uncultured bacterium
AGGCCGGCTCAAGCTACCGCTCTTCATCACCGGCACGGTGCAACAGCCCTCCTACCAGTTGGATACAAAAGCGCTGACCGGGAACCTCCAGGAACAGGCGCAGGAGAAAGCCAAGGAAGCGATCAAGGGACTGTTGGATGGAACGACGAGGCCCAGAGACCTCGAGCAGCAAGGCAAGGACCTCCTCAAGGAATTGCTCAGGCGGTAAGCCGGTGCGTTGCTTTTGCGGCCAAGATTCACGATTACGAGCAGCACATACGTAGGGAACCATCTCCGATGTACAGGAACCTTGGAATAGTGGAACACTCCGTAAGCCGTGAGGCCGTCAATTTTGACAGTTCCTCAGAGCCGGACAGTCTGACATTGTGCTGTATACCCTGATTAGCACGACAACCAACATGGCCAATGCGGTTGACACTGGAATGACATCACGCATAACCCATGACCGTTGGCCGTCATTCTGGTGTGCGTATACGGCGCTGGCGGTCGGAACGACCTTCGCGCTTTCAGGATGGTCCAACATCCCCCAGCTATTTAGTCCTGAAGGCGGCTCCTTTATCGTAGGGAAAGACCAGCTTCCGCCGGCGTATAGGCAGTGGGCCCGTATGACGGTGGTCGGACGAGTGCTTCTCGGACACCGGCACACGGAACCGGTGCTCTCGCTCATCTATGTGCGCGGATGGGGCATGAGCGCGAAACACGACGGAATCTGCGAGCAATGGATCCACGTTATATTCCCTCGGTGCCTGGCAGCGTCGCAGTCGGATTCGAGGCCAACCGGCCCTAGGGGAGGATCTTACGGAATCTGCAGCGCGATCGACAAGGTAGTCCCATACCCACCGGCGGTGGGCCTTAGGTTGAGCATCAAGCGATCACCGCCACGCCTGAAGATCCGGTCGTCCGGATTTCGCGACCGGCGCCGACATTTCGCAGCGTAAGGTGGCTGTGCATGGACCTCGTCGGTCAGCGTATCGGGGAAATACATCTGCGACGTGAAATCGTAGCCCCGTGCCGCTTGCGGCGTCGTCCGCACTTTGATGTGTATATGCACCGTCCGGCCGGGATACCAACCGGGATAGATGGTCAGGAACTTGGCCTCCCCTCGCGCGTCCGTCAGCTGATATCCTCGTAAAAACTTCTGGCCGAGGGTGTTAAAGTGGGGATCCTCGACATCCGAATACCGGCCGAGCGCGTCACAGTGCCAGAGATCCACTTGCGCCCCCTCAATCCGCTGGCAACCCCCGGCGTTCAGACGCGAGATGACTACGGCGAGGTTCAAGGGCGTGCCCGGCTTGACTTGGTCGTTCGTAGGGTCCGATCGAATATCAGATCGATTCAAGCGCTCATCGATGAAGTAGGGACCTTCCGTTTGCTCGGGCCGGACCACACAGAGGTGATCCTGAGCGAAGACCGCCTTTGGCCGAGACAGCAGACTCCCGGTTATCCACCAGGCAACCCCACCACCGAGCAGGCGGATCATCTCACGGCGCGACAGTCCCCTCATCGGGGAAATCCCATCACAGGCAGATGGGCATATGGCGAGGCTGGCCGCATGATAGAGGCGCTGAGGGCAGCCTTCACGATCCCGGCGCCGATCCCGCGGGTCCCTCCCCTCACAAACCATGTCTTTGTCATGATGTGCTCTTTCTGACGCCAGTCTGGTCCTGGCGTAACAGTTTACTGTAGCGCTTCAGGTCACTGACGGGATATTACGCTGGCCGCCAAGGTTGGATTGACGACAGCCGGCAGCCAACACACCCTTATCAGCATCCAAAGCGTGCCTGCCTACTAGGGTCACCGGCAGTTGTTGGTCACCGCAATGACATTCTACCGTGGATTCTCACTAGAGAGGAGGCCTGTATGCCCGTCACCTTAATCAATGTCTTTTCGGTCCCCAAGGGAAAAGAAGAGGAATTCGTGAAGTGGTGGCAGGAGGTCAAAACACGTATCACGAAGCAACCGGGGTTCGTTCGAGGACAGTTCCACAGAAGTATCAAGCCGGAGAGCCGGTACAACTTCATCAATGTCGCCATCTGGGAAAACGAAGAGCTGTACTGGAAAGCCTATGAGAACAGTGCGGCGCCCGTAAAGGCGACGCTCACCGAGATGGGCGCCGAGATGGTCCCCGCCCTTGAGGTCGCGCTTGAATACTGATGCAATTTGGATCGCTACGTCTCTAACCCGTCGGCCACCTTTCCGGCGACAGACCGAGTTTTTTCCCGGCGGACAGGCGGCATTCCCGCTATTCAGGAGGAAGTGGAATGGTCAGCAGAATCCCGCCCATGACGTCGCCCCTCTTGAAATCCCGTTTCGGGCTGTTTTCGTGTCCGTTATGACAACCCACGCAGGACTGGGAGACCGCCCTATCGGCATAGAGCGCTTGCAAGACCGCCGTCCCGCTCTCGCTCGTCACAGCTGTATAGGGCTGATCAGGATTCACAAGGATCTCATTCAGACCGGTGCGCTCCAAATCGCTGGTCGGACTGTTCTTTTTGTTGATGGCCCAACTGCTGATCAACCGGTATCGAAGCCCGCTTGGGTGTGCCGCCATCAACCGCCCGGACTCCATCAGAAACTGGGCCGGGAGAGGGAGCTTGCCGGACTCTCTCCAGTTTTCCCCGGCGAAGACAGTGCCCCGCAGCTGCATGCGCTCCACAATGTCCATGGTGTAAAACGTGCGATCGGCTTGGATGATGCTGTGCACGTAGCCGGCCACCGTTTCGGCTGGGATACAGCCTGCGGAAGCTGACGCCTTGCTTGCGGCAACAAACATCCCGGAGCCGAGTAGACACGTCGCAACTATTCCCACGGCGATCCCGATCCACAACTCTCTGGACTTCATGGCGGCCTCCTCCGCTTCTCCCTGGTGGATGTTGATGGCTCTTCCAGCATACGCCAAAGAACTGGCCGATCGAGACAGCCATGGAGCCCCTGCCCGTTCGAGGAGCACACAAGGCCGCAGGCTCACTGACTGAAGGCGGCGAGGTAGGCGGCGCGCGCCCATTAGAGAATAGAGAACGAATCAGGTTCCAGGAATCTTTCTGGCACATCGATTGCTCTCAAACTTAGGCACTCGAATCGGTCTTCAATGACCTTGGTGGAGGTTCTAGCTGTGACGCTAGGTGGTTCAGGCAGACAAGGAGGGAAATGTTCTAGGCCCGCGCCAGGCAATGCTCGTCGCCTTGTTTCGATGGTGCTTCAATTAGCCTGTATAGGACTGTTGGGATGTCCCCATCCCGCCGGAGCGGCAGTCTATCAGTGTCTCGATAGAGCAGGGAAAACTGTACTCTCAAACAAACAGTCAGGACTCCATCACTGTCGCGTCCTCAGCGAGGACCATGCCCCTGCTTCCACGCCACCGAATGCCGGCATAACACCGCCCGGTTCGACCCCGGACATGAACAGCGAGATACCTTATGTTCCACCGATGCCGCCAGACCGGCCGTCCGGTACGCAAGAGTCACCGGATGTCACGGCCCCTGCACCCTCATCATCGCAGCTCCGACCCTGTTCCTATGGAATGAATCCCTTGAACCCGCTGAGCAATCTTCCTTGTGTTCAATCAGATCAATCAGGAGCCGCTCCCGTTCTTCCTCAGGAATAGAACCGAACCTCGCTCGCGGTTCATCCTATCGTGCGCAAAAGGCCGCCTTCGGCGCGGATACACGAACCATTGATCACCGACGCTCTGGCGCTGCATAGGAAGGCCACGATGTCTCCGATTTCTTTGGGGTCGATCAGGCGGCCGATGAGGGAGGTTGGGCGATTGTCCGCAATGAATCGGCGTTCGGCTTCATCGGGGTCCACGTCAGGAAACAGGTCCCGTATGAACTTCTCCACCCCTTCCGTCCTCGTGGGACCTGGGAGCACTGTGTTGACGGTCACCTGCGTCCCCTTGGTCAGTTCGGCGAGCGATCGCGCGATGCTCAACTGCATGGTTTTGGTGGCGCTGTAGTGCGCCATTTCCGGCGCCGGCGAGATGCCCGATTCGCTGGAGATGAAGACGATCCGGCCATGACCACGATGCAGCATGCCCTTGAGATAGTGGCGGGACAAACGCACTCCGCTCATGATGTTGACTTCGAACATCTTCTGCCATGCCTCGTCGGTTTCCTCGAAAAATCCGACGGCCTCGTAGATGCCCAGGTTATTAATCAGCAGATCGACCTCGGGAAACAGCGAGATGGTCTTGTCACACCCTGCGGCCGTGCCCATATCAGCCGCGAGCGGTACCAGGCCCGCACGGGGAAAGTCAGCTCCCACGTCGGCGATGGCTTTGTCGACACTGACTTGAGTGCGGCTGTTGATGATGACTTGCGCACCCTCGGCAGCCAGCGAGCGCGCGATCCCCAGGCCGATGCCTCCGGAAGAAGCGGTCACCAAGGCCGTTTTGCCGGTTAGACCTAATTGCATGGGGGAACTCCTGTGCGTGCGATTCACCTCTTGCCATTCAACACTGCAGGAACGAGTCGGTCTACTCCTCAGAACCCTGGAAGGGGCATGGCACGACGGTATTGCCATACACAGCGCCTTTGACCACCTCGCCAAATCGTTGCAAGACCAACCGCCGGCGTTCAGGCGTGACCGGGAGATGGCACGATCGCGAACGGGCCGACCCCCTGCGCTAGATTGGTGACCATGCTGGCGGATTGCTGGATCACGAAGCCGCCGAGATCGGCCACACCCGCCGCCAGCTTTGACCGCAGATCGGTCTCCGTCACTCGTTCGAGATTCTGGAGTTGCTCGATGAATCCCGCCATGATGGGAAACTGCCGCAAGGTGTCACCTATCGAGCCTTCCCCCTGCCGGAGATAGGTCAGGAGCGAGGAAACCGTCCCGGCGAGCTCCTGCGCGACGAGCAGCGCCACATAGAGCAGCGGGAGCAGGAGGCCGAGGGTCATGACCGTGCAGAGGAAGAGCGCGCTCACCGTGTTCCGTCCTCCCGTAGCGCGGAGGACCGGGACATACAGTGGATACAGCGCATACGACAGGACGAGGGCCCACAGGATGGGAGACACGAAGGGGCTGAGGAGCAGCGCGGCGAGGACCAGCGTCCCGACCATCAGCGCGGTTTGCGCCAACCGGGCTGCAGGAGTGGCAGCCGGGTACTCTGGTTGATTCGACATGTGGACGGATCATAGCCAAGCGCCGCCGGTTCGGCAACTCGGAATGCCTGGCCTCGTTCTTCGCCCTGTCGACTTCAGGACCAGCATGACTGCGACATTGGCAGGCGCCGCTTAAGCAGGCACATCGATTCTTCGGTCTTGCGAGCGGAACAAGAGAAGCGGACAGGCGTCTTTTCCGGCAGCTTGAAAGACTGACGACGCTTTGACAGGAGCAACCGCGAGGTGCTCTGCAGCAGGCGGGACTGCTCGGAGTTATTTGGCAGACATCGTCGGATCGCTGGTTTGACCAGCCTGACCACCTTTCTCTCCCACCTTGATCACGCCCGGAACGTTGATCTCACCCGTCTCCCTGTTTGATTCCATCCTCACGACATACCGATATAACCCGGGGTCCTGGAAACAAAGGCTGGCGGTTTCATCCCTGGCCAGTTTGGCTGTGTCACGGGGAGCCATGAACCCGCCGAAACGATTTTTGCATGATACCTGCGGGTCTACCGCCGGATCGATCAAGATGACTCGCACGGGTGCGGCTCTTTTGTTGACCCACCGGACTTCGTCGCCGGGACTCACACCAATGTCGCCAATCGCGGCGCTGTCCACAATCGGGACCTCGACGACCTGCCCGCCCTTCGTCGATTTTGGCATGCCCTGACAGCCCAGGACAAACAGTAGCGCCACGGCCACATATGGATATCGACTCGGTTTCATCGATCACCTCCGGTCCAACAACCGCGCCCCGTCACGGCCGACTCCGCATCCCCTGCCTCTTACACATGGAATGCTGGACTTTCCACAGTGCAAGTCAAACTAGGAAGAGCCCCGGCTGAGCAGAACTCTATGACTTCGCGCGGAAGGAACCGGCTGGTGTAGCCCTTCGGACGACCGTTGGACCATCGGGAAGACAGGCGGTATGAGCCAAGAAATAGGATAAAGGGAGCGGAGCTTCTGGCTCCGTCCCCCCTCTCTGGCCACGCTTCATCACCTTTTTGCTACCGATTCAAGGCCCCTTCAGCTGGATCAGGACGCTTTTGTCAGTGTATGGACTTATTTGGGAGGCAGGGTAGTCGTCGTAGTGGTGGTGGTGGTCGACGTGGAGCCTGTGAGGTCACTTGGGATTGATTCACTTGGCTTTTCACCGGCTGAATCACGTTTCTGATCGGTGGATTGATCACTAGTCCGGCCAATGTTGTGATCACTCGTTTGTCCGGCGGCCTGGCCGCCTTTTCCTCCCACCTTGATGACACCCGAAACGTTGATCTCGCCCGTCGTTTTGGCTGATTCCATCCTGACGGTATACCGGAAGGTGCCTGCATCCCGGAAACAAATGCTGGCGGTTTCGTTCATGGCCAATTGGGCGGTGTCACCGGGTGTCATCACCCCGCCGAAATTACTCTTACATGACACCTGCTTGTCCGACACCGTGTCGATCAAGACGATTCGCACGGGTGCGGTCCTTTTGTTGACCCACCGGACTTCATCCCCCGGATTCACCACGATGTCGCC
>CBDIWQ010000227.1:0-2942 GCA_965285965.1 uncultured bacterium
AGTTGAAGTGGCGCATTGTCTTCCTAAGACCGCTTGGCCTCCGACTTGGGTTGTTTCCTGCTTCAGTTGCCGGCGCGGTGTTATCTTCCGCTGACACCGATTCTTCTTTAACCTCGTCCAGCTTTCCATGCTCAATCAATTGTCTAATCATACTCGCGCGGGCGCTTAGGGACACGATCCGTCTTCGATGAAAGCCTCGTGCTGGTAGAACCGAAAGCGACGCTCTCGACCATCGATTTTGAAACCAACAAGCCCCTGCAACTGGGACGGGCGGGACAATCCGCGGCATTCGGCCATGTCGATTCCATGGGCAAGATTTTTGAACTGCCGGTCGTAGGCGAATTCACTGACGGCATCACTCGCCGCATCAGCGCGCCCGCCACCGGGACAAAATACCAGTCTTCTCAGCCTGACGTCATCAAGACGCTTCCTGAGGGCATGCTGCAAATCGTCGGCAACGGCAAAACGACCATTCATGTCACCAACCGCGGCAAGCAGGCCTCCCTCGACGTCGAGGTGAACGTCAACGACGAGCCGAACGAACCGCCGGTGGCGGAAGCCGGCGCACATCGAACGGCAAAAGCCGGCTCAAAGGTCAAACTCAGCGGACTCAAAAGCCGCGATCCTGAAGGAGAGGCCCTGTACTACAGCTGGAGCCAAATCCGCGGCAGCAAGGTGTCCCTCTTAGATGTGAACGGCCCGGAAGCCTCTTTCCAGGCCCCCCAAGTCTCGGAACCTCGGACCTACCGTTTCAAGCTGCGGGTGACGGATCGGAAAGGGGCGGACAGCCTGCCAGCCTATGTCGATGTGACGGTCGAGCCTTGACGGGTGAAAGGTGCCTCTACACGGGCCCCAGACGCACGGGCCCGTAGGTATGGCGCGCCTGGTTCAATTCTTTGATGTGACGGCGCAGCGCCGGGCCAAATACGGATCGCATGACGCCCGTCTCATAGGGCGCAATGCTCTGCCGGACCTGCTCCACCGCTTCGCTTAATTGGCCGACCATCCGGCGACCCGATCCCGTGAGCCAGCCAAGATGATGATCGGCATAGTGCAGGTCCTGCAGCGAGTAGCGAACGGATTCCACCTCTTCGAGGCAACGAAACCGGGCGCGTTGAAGGTCCCGTCCGGTGAGCCCGGCCTTCCTCCATCTCGCCGTCCCGCCCCGTCCCACCCCCCAGGAGGACAACCGCTCGAACAACAGGGCGCCCATGGTGAACGTAAAAGTTGCGTGGAGGATGCCCCGAAGGGGACGGAGGCTCCGCCGCCAGGGGGAATAAAAGATCTGCTGGTTATGATCCCCGTGATACATGACGTGCTTGCGCAGGAGAAGATTTAAATGGTGGTGGCTGTTCTCGTGAATGAGATCATCGATCAAGTCCAGATTGTCCCGATCAAAACAATTGATGAAGGATAAGCCGGGCCTGTGCCGATAGCTGAAGCTCACGACGCCTTTCGCTTTGAGCGGCACAATCCGGGACGTCAACAGCGCGAGCAGCTGATACCCGTCGGGCCAGGCCGCTTCAATCGTCGTCCAGGCTTGTCCGATCCGCGCCACCTGTTGAGAAGCGGTGTTGGTCAACGTCCGAGGCTGCCGATCTTTCCCATACACCAGCGTGGGGCCGACGGTGACGTGACCATGAGGAGTCTCCGCCGCCTCCTGATCGGACCGGCGCGTCCAATGCCATTCGCCTTCTGTTCCCCAACCGGTCCATAGAGACGAGACCAGCCGGCCGATTTTCGCCGAAATCCCATCAGGCTGAACCCTGAAAGCCAGGCGGTTCGCTGACCGCGTCAAGGCAGCGGCGACCTCGTCAGGCGGAAGGCAGCGGTCTCCCGACGCCCCGACCGCCACGGCCCCTGACTCCTCAGCCCGTTCGAAGTTTGCAGAGAGGTTTCCCGGCACATCCCACTGGGCCATCTTCCGTTGCCGGCACCATTTGACCGAAAGAGCCGGTTCCAACATCAGCGCTTCCTGGGTGAGGTCCTGCGACAGCCGTCGACACAGATGAACCAGTCGCCGCTCCAGTCCGGCGACCTGCGGGCGGCCCTGTGGAAACAGGTCATCGAGATAGCTGTTTTCGAAAAACTTTTCCTGACACTCGGTGAACAATTGTGCAGCAAATTCCCGGCGATCCGGTTCCTCCTCCCACTGCTGAAGGATGTCCATAAAATAGACGAGGTCGTTGAGCGCTTCGATCCAGCCGACAATTTTCCAATTCGCACAGGACTCCGCCTTGATCGCCTGACTGAGGAGTTGGAAGAAACCCACAGGAAGCGCAAGCCGGTTCGCCAGGTCGCGATAGTCGGTCTGTAGTTCGCGACAGAGGTCTTGCAGCAGCCGCCGCATCGATAGGCGGAATTCATTCCTTACCTGTGCCAACGGCTGTAGCTCCAATACCGTCATGATAAAAGACACCATAAAGTTGGAGAGCTGACCCGGGAGACGACTGTACTGTAGCCCGGAAGCATCTGCAAGGAAGAGAACACGAACGAAAGCACCTCAATGCCAGCCGTGAGCGCAACGGTCGATGCCATCAGCCATGTATAGCTCAGCCGCCGATCTTGCCTGTTTTTATGCGGTGGCCGTAGACTGCAGGGCCGGCACAGGGTGACCTGATGAAGGACGCGACCGTCTATGGCGTTGACGAGTACCGAAATTGAACAGGTCCTTGCGGAAATCACGTCCGCGATCAAGGGCGGGTGGATTCAGAAAATCCACCAGCCGACGCCTCGCTCACTGCTGCTCGAAATCCGGGCGCCCGGGCACACGCATCGCCTGTTTATTTCCTGTCAACCCGAGACCACTCGCCTGCATCTGATCAAGCGTCCGCTGCTGAACCCGCCGTCGCCGCCGGCGTTCTGCCAGTATTTGAGAGCTCATTTCCAGGGAGCGAGAATCGATGACCTCACTCAACTTTTGCACGATCGCATCGTCCGGC
>CBDIWQ010000228.1:0-2867 GCA_965285965.1 uncultured bacterium
GTGGTGAAAGGCCGAGTAGGCCTCCTGATCGACGTCAATGGCCTTATAGATGATCACCGCCGACGCCGGTATCTCAAACGCGGCCGGCGGCAAGGCACCGGGCGAGCCTGCGACACAATGCACCGGCCACAGACCTCCCTGCTCTCGGAACGAACAATGCCGGGGCGGGTGCCAATCCCGGGTGAGAAAGATCGGGAGTCCCTCGGCCTGGAAGCGGCGGATATAGCTCACGAGGACGGAGACGATGTCGTGACCGCCGCTGATCCCGAGCGCACCGCCTGGCAGAAAATCGTTCTGGATGTCGGCCACGAGCAAGGCGTCATCGGCTTTGAGAGGCTCCATAGAACTGGGCTATTCCGGTCGACCCGTCGCTCCATCATCCACTCGGGCACTCGCCCGTCCAGTCGTCACCGGCCCTGCTGGGACAGCAGCCTGATATAGGCGACCACGTCCTGCATCTCTCCGTCTGTGAGCTCGCCGCGCCACGAGTGCATGGGACTGAAGACGACGCCGTGTTCGATGGTGCGGAGCAGTTCTTCATCGGATCTCAAGAAGGACCTGAAGCGATGAAAATTCGCCGGGGCCACTCTCAGTGACTCGGCAGCCGGGCCGTCACCGTAGCCGGCGGCCCCGTGACAGGACTGGCAATGCCGCTCATAGACGGCTTTCCCTCGTGTAAGGTCCGGCGGATATTCTTGGGCGTAGAGCGGCGGCCCGGCCATGCTTATGAGGACTACACAGCTCCACCAACCGACGAGAAGACATCCGGTTCGGATCAGTGGCACAGCAGGCAGATTATGCATGGTGTCAACTCTTCTTCGTGGTATGGGCGATAAATGGAGAAAACAGCTGTTTGAGCTTCTTGCTTCCGCAGGATGGACATTGCACCTCGCCCCGCTCATGTTCCTTCAAGGTGACCACGATCAGCGATTCCTTGCCGCAATCCAGGCATTGATAGTCGTACATCGGCATGATTGCTCCTCACGAGGCTGTTGAAAGCGGTCGCCAGCGTGGTTCTCGGTTCGTTGCCCCCTCGACGTGTGCCGAGGCTACGTCTGATCCTTCACTCACTGAGCCCTGCTGCAGCTGCGGGCTCCGGGCCGCTCTGTGACGACCCTCGCTACCCGAAGATCACTAATGGATAGGTCGCCTGATGCAAGAGTGCGTGCGACACGCTGCCGAGAACCGCGCGTGCCAAGCCATGGCGTTTGCGGGAACCGAGCATGATGAGGTCGGCACCCGCCGCTTCTGCTTGGCGCAGAATGGCCTCCACGGGCGTGCCTAGCACGGCATGGACCCTGGTTTGATAGCCTTTGGCGGCCAGCTTGTCCGCCGCATTCTTGAGAAAGTCCCGGCTGCGCTCCAGCGCATGGACCTCCATATGTTGGGCCGAGGCGGTGTCCACGGGCCAGGGCGGCCGGGTGTGGGGAAGCACGGTCAGTAAGGTCAGCATGGGAGGTTCGCGGAATGGTTTCTGATCCAGGAAACGCAGCGCATGGTCCGCGTCCTGGGGACCTTGGAGCGGCAGCAGGATGTGGTTCAATGCTTTCAGCGGCCCCGGCAAAATGAACTTGGCGCCCGGCGCAAAAGTCAGCATGCGGTGAGCGACACTGCCGATGAGCCGCTCTTTGATCGGGCCGAGACCGCGAGTGCCGAGGAGGATGACGTCGGCATGCGATTGCTCGGCGAGACCCGTAATTTGCTCGGCGGGATTCCCCGTGATCAGGTGCTTGGTGACCGGCCCCGCATCCAGCGGAAGCAGCGAGACGATACGGTCTAACAATCGCGTGCCGTCTTCGCGCATGTTCCGCTCCAGCGTGTCGTAGAGCTCCTGCGCCACTTCCGGCATCATCATCGGATAGGCCGGTGTCGGGACATCCATCACATGGACGAGAAGCAACTCTTCTGCGCGCGACAGGTACTTTAAGGCCCGTACGGCTTCGTAGGAATGATCTGAGCCGTCAACGGCAAGCAGGATTTTCATACGTGTCACCTTTGTGTTTCGACGATTGCGGTCTATCCGGGGCCCGGCGGTGAGCCCGTTAATGACATTCCGCCGGGCAAAAGAACAACAGATACAGTCCAATTGCCAAGCCCAGACCCACCGCTCCAAGAAGCCACCACTGCGCCTGTGTCATGCTGAGTTTCCCTGGTTGATCCACTGCCATGTCGGTGACTGAGCAAGTCCGGTGCCCCCAGTCCCTGGGAGAAACGCCGTCGCGCTTCGGGCCCTATTTCGCTGCCCGCCTGCCGCGGCCCGTGCAGCGCGATGGCGAAGGACCGCAGCGATGCCGCCTTCTGCTACAGGGTGTGACGGAAGACTGTAGCAAGTCTCCCCCGGGATCCTGGACGGTTGGGTGCGCAGACATCTGCCAGAGCGTGAATTGATCGATGAACGCCTATATGTCCGCCAGGCATCGCCTTTGCTCAGATGCACCAAGAGAGAGGCAAGAGAAAGGCATGGCGCATGAAGGGCGAACGAGAGCTGTTTCAAACGATATTGACGCCCGTAGATTTCTCACCCTGCTCCAACGAAGCCTTTGGTGTGGCGGCCAACCTCGCGCGGGCCTACGGAGCGCAGCTGCTCGTCCTGCATGTGATCGATACGGGCGCGCTGGCGGCCTTGCACCGGCTGGGGTTGCTCGCCGTTCCTTCCGATGCGGCGGCCCAGCGCCGGCGGCTGCGGCATCATGCGCGGCTGAACGTTCGTCTACTGCTGGAGTCCGACGCGGCCAAAGGTCTGTCCTGCACGCGCATCATTGCGGAAGGCACGCCGTTCGTGGAAATCGCCAAGGCGGCCCGCCTGCGCCAAGTGGACCTGGTGGTGCTCGGCACCTATGGTGGCCGGGCCGGCAGCGTGGACAAGA
>CBDIWQ010000229.1:0-2648 GCA_965285965.1 uncultured bacterium
GGCCAGCCACAGCAGCACCGTCGAGTCCTTGCCCATCGACCAGAGCATGGCCAGATTATCAAAATGTTTGTACGCCTCCCGGAGGATGTACACGCTTTGATCTTCCAGTTGCCGTAGATGCTTCACAATCCGTAATCCTTTCCTATCCCCGGAACCCTGACGATGCCGCAACCATCGGGGCTTGCACCAGTTCATCCAGCTTGCGCCCCGCCGCCCCTCCGTCGATCGCCGCCCGGGCCAGGGGAAGGCAGGCCGTGAGAGACGCGCCTTTGCCAGCCGCATACAGCAGCATCGCCGCGTTCATCAGCACCCATTCCTTCTGTCCGCCCTGCACCTGATTCTGCAAGATTCGTCGCAGTAAGTCGGCTTCCTTATCCCGCTGATCCGGAGGAAAGCCGGCCATCTCCCGTGCCGTCGTAAAGCTCATGCCAAAATCCTTCGGACTGACGCCGAGCGGTGTAATCCGTTCCTCTCGTAACTCCAACACTCGGGTGACCATTGAACCGGAAAGCTCCGGGTCCCCTTCGACTCCGCGTATCACGAGTCCGCGCAGACAGCCCAGCATCCGCAGAGCTTCAACCGTTTTTTCAAAGTGCGGGGGATGCGAGAGGCCCACCACCTGCGCAGCCGCTCGGGCCGGATTCAACAGCCGGGCCACCGGATGAAACACGTTTCGGACGCCCAGCTCTTGCCGCATTTCCAGAAACCGGTAGACCGGCGGATGATACAGGCCGATGTCCAGATAGGCGAATCCCTTTTTATTCACCTCATCCGCTACCACCTTGGACTCCAAATCAACGGGGATGCCTAAGGCCTTCAGCGTGCCCGCGCTGCCGGGCCGGCCAGGGACGCCATCGTACCCATGCATCAGAACAGCAACACCGGCTGCAGCGGCAACGATGGAGGCGGCAATGAGGGCATGGAAGGTGTCCTGTTTGCCCGCATAACTGGGCACATCAACCAGCGCCAATTCCCTTGCCACCGGGAGGGGCGGCACATACTGCCGCGCAGCGGCTGTGAACGCAGCCAACTCGGTCACCGATTCCATCTTAAACCGCATGGCAATCAAAAAAGCGCCCACCTGCGCAGGAGTGGCCTGCCCTTCGATTAAGGCTTTGATGGCCTGCTTGGACTCGTCCCAGGTGAGATCTTTTGAAACCTTTGGGCCTTTGGCAATTTTCGCAAGAATGTCCTGAATAGGCATATTACGGTTTGTGTAACCCACACTCGGTTTTCGAAAAGTTTTTCCAGCGGCCGGCACGCGGGTCGTCGCCCGGCGCCACGGGCGCTGTGCAATGCGTGCACCCGATGCTCGGATAATTCTGATCATGGAGCGGGTTATACGGCACTTCGTGGATGCGGATGTACGTCCAGACATCGGCCCAGGTCCATCGGGCCAAAGGATTCACTTTGACGAGGTTAAACTTCTGGTCCCACTCAATCACACCGGCATGCGCTCTGGAGGGCGCCTGGTCCCGTCTGATTCCCGTGATCCAGGCATCAAAGCCGTTGAGCACCCGAGTCAGTGGTTCCACTTTGCGCAGCTGGCAGCAGCGATCCGGCTCCTTCCCCCACAAGGCCTCTCCATACTCCTCGGCTTGTCGCGCGGGAGTCAGCAAGGACTTGATCTGGAGCACCTGAGCCGGTTTCAAGTCGTATTGTTGAATGATGCGATCCCGCGTCGTATAGGTCTCGGGAAACAAGAAGTCCGTATCGAGATAGAACAACGGCACATTGGGATTGAGCCGATGCACCATGTCGACCAGCACCACATCCTCGGCGCCGAAACTACAAGCCAGTACGATGTTGGGCGCATAGCGTTCAATGGCGGCGGCCAGCACGTCCTGCGGCGATTTCGACTCGAACGAGTCGTTCCATGCCTTGAAATCCTGACTCCTGTCTGACTGTTCTGACTGTCCGTTTACTGTCATAGTTTATTCACGCTGCCGCTTAGCCTTCGACTTTCTCAACCAAGACTCGGTAATGCATCGCTTCCGGCGCAAGCGCCTCCTGAAGCAATATTTTGTGTCCGTCGTTCTTGAGACTCATGGGCACGTTCTTGATCGGTTCACCGGCATCCAGCCAGACTTCCAATTGCTCGCCCGCGTCCATCATCTCGAGCTTGAGCTTGGTCTTGACGTAGTTCAACGGACACGCGACCCCCCGCAAATCATACAAGGGTGCGCCGGTGGATGGTTGAGCGGGCGGAGTCGGCTGTGGAAGCGAAGCGGCCACAGGGGCAGGCGTGATGGCGTCGTCGACCACCGGTGCCAGCTTCAAATCTTTCCCCATCTGTTCTGTGGCCGCCCGACAAGCCTCCACGAACGCCTTGGCGAATGCCATTTTGTCCTCTGCGGATCGGGCGGTCGTGTCTTTTGGGCCGAGATCGCCGACGAGCGTGCCAAGGTTCCGGTACATCGCCGGCACAATGCCCTTGTAAGTCGGAGGCCAAGCGGTCTTAGGAAGACAACATTAAGGCCCAACTCCTTGGCTCACAGAACGACATGGCTACGATCCGACTTATCTTGTCCTCTGCGGATCGGGCCGTCGTATCTTTCGGACCCAGATCGCCGACGAGCGTGCCAAGGTTCCGGTACATCGCCGGCACAATGCCCTTGTGGGCCAATCGCCGTTCAAATTCCTGGAAG
>CBDIWQ010000230.1:0-13306 GCA_965285965.1 uncultured bacterium
TGGTGGATTCCGCCTTCAACGGCTTCCCCCCTACGATGGCGTCTGCGATTCCCCCTGCTGGAGCATCGGCTGCCACGGCAAAATCTGCCCCTAGCAAACCGAGAGAGAATACTGAAACAGCGGCTAAGTCGGAGGCCAAGCGGTCTTAGGAAGACAATGCGCCACTTCAACTCCTTGGCTCACAGAACGACATGGCTACGATCCGACTTTGAACAGCACGTGAACAAGGGATCCGGCGGCTTCACATCGAGCATTGTTGAGGACCGTCCGGCCGGGGTACCGGAAGCTGGCTCTCCCGAGTTCCAATACTGGATACCAAACAGCAGCTCTCCATCGGGGTTATCGGCCCACTGCGACCATACACGACCCTGGAGTGTCTTGGTGGATTCCGCCTTCAACGGCTTCCCCCCTACGATGGCGTCTGCGATTCCCCCTGCTGGAGCATCGGCTGCCACGGCAAAATCTGCCCCTAGCAAACCGAGAGAGAATACTGAAACAGCGGCTAGAAGTACGACCCTCTTCATACCTAGTCCCTCCTTCATAAATAAACTCACACTCGAGCGGTTACTTGAATGGCGATAAATTTTTCGAAACAATCTTTGAAGCACCGCTGGGCGAGAGAAAGTCGTCAAATCCTCCTTTCTCATTATTCCCCCCGCAGCTCCGCTCCATCGGGATCTCTTCTAATATGAAAACGTTGCCAATCGTACTTAATCGGCCAATTTGTGTCAAGCGAATGTTAGACGAAATCTAATGATCGAAAACCACATATAATTCACTGTGAAAACAAAGGCTTACATACATTTAAGCTGCACCTGATCGACTTCTTCCACTAGACGATATTAAAATTTTCTCATCTACACTCAAAAGCGAGCCTGGGAGAAAGGGGGCCGAGAGCGGTGATGGCCATGTTTTTTGGAGCCAGTAAATCCTGCGCGACGCGAAATACCTGCTCTTCTGTGATCGCATCAATCTCACGGAGCATGTCCTCAAGGCTGGTATGGCTGCCTGCGATCAGCTCATCTTTGGCCAACTTGTTCATGCGGCTATGAGTACTCTCTAGGCTGAGCATGAGACTGCCTTTCATCTGTTCCTTCGTCCGCGTCAGTTCAGTTCTATCGACTCCCTTTACAGCCATTCGCTTTATCTCACGACGAATAAGGTCAAGGACTTTGCCTATCTCCTTCGGCCGAGTACCTGCATACACGGTCATGGTCCCCCCATCGGAATAGCCGGACAGGAACGAGTATATTGAATAGACCAGGCCCCGCTTCTCCCGGACCTCTTCAAAGAGCCGAGAACTCACACTCCCACCCAGGACACTATTCAGCACGTAGGCTGCATACCGGTCCTTATGTCCCGCCGGGACGCCCTTTAACCCGACACATAGATGGACCTGCTCCAATGGTTTCCGTTTCAGGACCACGCCGCCACAGACCTCCGGAGGCCAGCGTTTGCGGATAACGTCGCTCGTTTGCCGACGACGCCTCCCAAACTGCCGGGAAATCGTCTTCTCCAGACTACGCTGGTCAAAATTTCCAGCGACGGCGATGACAATTTCTTCGGAACGGTAGTGCGTTCCAATGTAGTCGAGAAGGTCCTGCCGTCCTAACCTTGCGATCGTGGCTTCCCGTCCAAGAATCGGTCGCCTCAGTGGATGGCGACCCATCACTTGCGCAATGTGCAACTCCTGCACGAGATCTTCCGGATCATCTTTCACCATTCGAATCTCTTCGGACACGACCTGTTTTTCCTTTTCGATTTCTTTCGGTCGAAACTCGGATCGGTGAAAGATATCCGAGAGCAGGTCTAGCGCCTTGGGCAGATGCTGATCGAGGACTTTGATGTAGTATGTGGTAGTTTCGCGCGTAGTAAAGGCGTTCATTTCTCCGCCAAGCGCGTCAATTTCGCGAGAAATATCAGTAGCGGACCGGGAAGCCGTGCCCTTAAACAACATATGCTCAATAAAATGAGAGTAGCCAGCTTGCGCAGGCGTTTCGTCTCGAGAGCCGGCATTGACCCAGATGCCGACCGTGACGGATTTGTGAGTCGGGATCCGCTCGCTAACCAAGCGGACCCCGTTGTCCAGGATAAGTTTGCGGTACAAGAAGATTACTCGGCCGTCGGTTCCTTTGCCCCACTGCCGGCAGGAACCGGCATCGTTTCTTTCCGGCTCAGACGGATTTTCCCTTGCTTATCAATTTCAAGCACTTTGACCAGAATCTGATCACCCTCGGCTACTTCGTCAGAGACCGCCTTGACGCGATGATGGGCTAACTGAGAGATATGTACCAACCCGTCAGTGCCGGGCAGGACTTCGACGAAAGCGCCAAAATCCATTATCTTTCTGACCGTGCCGAGATACGTTTTACCGATTTCTACTTCCTCAGTGAGGCGGCTTACCATATCTTTAGCTTTTTGAAGCGAGGCTTCATCCGTCGATGCGATAGTCACGATGCCCGTGTCTTCTATGTTAATTTTGACTCCGCAATCCGCCTGTATGGCACGAATCGTTTTCCCGCCCTGTCCGATGACATCGCGGATCTTGTCCTGTTTGACCTTCATCGTAAAAATGCGAGGGGCAAAGGGAGAGAGGTTCTCGCGTGGGCCGGTCAGCGCTTTAGCCATGTGACTCAGGATATGGAGCCGGCCTGTACGTGCTTGCTCAAGGGCCTGTTGCATGAGGGCCGTGGTGATGCCGCCGATCTTGATGTCCATTTGTAATGCCGTCACGCCGTTTTTCGTCCCACAGACTTTGAAATCCATGTCTCCCAGATGATCCTCCAGGCCCAGAATATCCGAGAGGATCATCACTGCATCCCCTTCCTTAATGAGTCCCATGGCGATCCCGGCCACCGGTTCCTTGATCGGCACACCGGCGTCCATCATGGCCAGCGTCCCGCCGCAGACCGTCGCCATTGAGGAAGAGCCGTTAGATTCAAGAATTTCCGACACGATCCGGAGGGTGTAGGGGAATGTGTCCTTCCCTGGGATTACCGGCTTTACGGCGCGTTCTGCTAATGCGCCATGCCCGACTTCTCGGCGGCCGGGAGACCGCAGCGGCCTGGCTTCGCCCACACTAAATGGTGGGAAGTTGTAATGAAGCATGAACGTTCGCGTGTATTCACCCTCCAGCGCGTCAATCCGCTGTTCATCTTCAGTCGTGCCCAACGTGACCACGGCCAAGCTTTGTGTTTCGCCGCGCGTGAAAAGTGCTGAACCGTGAGTCCGAGGAAGCACGCCCACCTCACAGGTGATGGGCCGGATATCGGCAGGACCTCGGCCATCCGCGCGTGAGCCTTTTTCGAGGATCATGCTTCGGACTTCCGAATATTCCAGTCCATGAAACACAATCTTGATATGCCGTTCGCTCGTCGGAACGTCGGGATTTTTCAACTTCTCCACTGCCCCCGCCAAAACTTGGTCCAACCGCTCCTGACGCGCCGTCTTGTTCGGGATCATGATCGCTTCCCGAATGGGCTGTGCCACAAGTTCTTTCACCTTGACGGCCAGGGCTGGATCAATCGGGTCGACCTTCACTTCGCGTTTCTTGTTGCCGACCTTCCGGGCCAATTCAGAAATCTTCGCCACAATTTTCTTGATCTCGGCATGCGCCAGTTCAAGCGCTTCAAGCATCGTCGCTTCCGGCAACTCATCGGCTCCCGCCTCAACCATCATTACGGCATCCGCCGTGCCGGCCACGACCAAGTGCAGATCGCTCTGCTCCAATGTTTCGAGATCGGGGTTGACCACCAATTGTCCATTGATGCGACCGATCTTGATGCCGGCCACCGGACCCTGAAACGGAATGTTGGAGATGGACAAGGCGGCTGAGGCGGCGGTGATGCTGACGACATCGGATGAACCGGTCTTATCGGCAGACAAGACCGAGGCGATGACTTGCGTTTCGAAGTAAT
This sequence comes from uncultured bacterium, assembly GCA_965285965.1. Lineage (GTDB taxonomy): Bacteria > Nitrospirota > Nitrospiria > Nitrospirales > Nitrospiraceae > Nitrospira_D. The sequence goes on from CBDIWQ010000230.1 coordinate 3,918, forward strand.
AACCCTCGGGAAAGAGGGGACGAAGCGGGCGGTCAATCAGGCGGCTGGTGAGCACTTCCTTTTCGGATGGCCGGCCCTCCCGCTTAAAGTAGCCACCCGGGATTTTTCCGGCTGCATAAGTTTTTTCCTGATAATCAACGGTCAGGGGCAGGAAATCAATTCCTGGCTTCGCTGTTTGCGAGGCCACGGCCGTTGCAAGCACCACCGTGTCACCATAGGACGCCCAGATTGATCCGTCGGCCTGCTTGGCGACCCGCCCGGTCTCAAGCCTGAGCACTCGGCCTGCAATTTCAATTTCGACAACATGTACCATCAGTGGTCTCCTCTGGTTAGGTCCCACAGATGCCCACAGAGATATGCTTGCATGGCAAGCGCATGTCCGTGTTCACCTGTGCGACAATCTTTCCCGCTGTCACACGGAGGTGCGACAGCGGGTACACTGCACGATCTGCCTATTTACGAATACCGAGACGCTCAATAATGGCCCGGTAGCGCGCATCCTCCACACCGCGAAGATAATCCAGCAACCGGCGACGCCGTCCCACTAACTGCAGCAAGCCACGCCGAGAATGGTGATCTTTCTTGTGGGTTTTGAAATGCTCCGTGAGATACGTAATGCGAGTAGTCAACACCGCGATCTGGACTTCCGGAGATCCGGAATCCGTCTCGTGCTGCCGGTATTGCTTGATCAATTCGGTTTTCGCTTCTTTCAGTAACGCCATGGGTCCTGTCTCCTCCTCGATCCCTTAGTTGAGTGATTCCACATCGACTAGCACTTTGTGAATTTTTACCGGCCCGTCCGTCAAAGGGTCGTACTTTCCAATGGCAAGCAAGCGTCCGCTCGGGTCTTGGAGTCGAACGAGCACTGGCGCGGAGAACGAGCGAAATGCCTGCGCACCAGGAGGAAGTACCTCGCCTCCATGCACAATCCTTCGAGCTTCCTCATTCGTCACCACCAGCGCAGGCAAAGGCGCCAGCGTCTGATCTATGGTCGTCAGGTGGTCACGGATCCGCCCTGCTGCCAGGGAATCCCCGACTTGCCGAACCGTGAGCGCAAGATCGATCGACAACGGACCGACACGGCGGCGTTCGAGCGCAAACAAATGTGCGCCAACGCCAAGCGCACCTCCGATATCAGCACAGAGAGTCCTCACATACGTGCCCTTGGAACAGACCACTCGCAACGTGACATCACGGCCGTCCACGGCCAGAATATCAAGTTCATGAATCTCAATGGGCCGCTCTTGGCGCTCTACCGTTTGCCCTGCGCGGGCCGCTTTGTATAGCGGGCGCCCAGCTACTTTCACGGCAGAGTACATGGGCGGCAACTGAAGCTGCCGGCCGCGAAAGCGGGCCACCGCATCAAACAGCTTTTCATGATGTGTCTCGCTCACTTCGGATCGCGCCAGCACTGACCCGGTTGCATCCTGCGTATCGGTGACTTCTCCGAGGCGCATTACGGCGCGATATTCCTTGTCCCATTCCACCAGATACTCAGCGACGCGTGTGGCCCGACCCACCAATACGGGCAAAACGCCGGTGGCCGCTGGGTCTAGGGTCCCTGCATGGCCCACTTTCATCCCGCCCAAGAGACCGCGCAACTTCGCAACGACATCATGCGAAGTCCACCCGGCTTCCTTCATCACAATGAGGACGCCATCCGAAATGGTCACTTGCTGGATCATCTCTGTCGAAGCCACCATGTCAACGTGCTGAAGGCGGAGGGATATCGGATGAGTCGGAGGGGGCCTTGCCTCCATCCTGTTGGGGCTCCACATGCAGCTGATCTAGCAGTGCCAGGATCCGATCGCCTCGGAGACTGCTCGTATCTTTCTTGAAAATCACCTCAGGAAGATACCGAAGAGACAGCCGCCGACCTAATTCTGCGCGAACGAAGCCACTGGCTTTTGCCAGCCCGGCAAAAACGTCCCGTTCCGCCGCATCCTTTTCCCTTGTCGTGACGAAGATATGGGCAATACGCAGGTCTGCCGTCAACTCGACATCCGTCACGGTGACCGACCGAACCCGCGGGTCCTTGATTTTCCGCATGAGGATGTCCGCCACTTCGGTGCGAATCTGGTCGGCAACCCGGTCGGCTCGCTTATAGGTCGTTTTGGACATTGTCAGATTTTCCGCATAAGTCGTCTTGCCCGTTGTCAGCATCACGGCCGTGCCCCTACAAGAGTTCCCTGTGGGTCCGCGCCACTTCGATGGCCGGGATGCTTTTGATCATATTCAACGCCTGTTCAAGCACTTGGTTCACATGACCGGCTTCATTGGCCACACAGGCCAATCCGATGACTGCCTTCTGCCAAAGATCCTGCCCGTCTACTTCGGCTACTGACAAATTGAATTTTCCGTGCAAGCGGTCTTTTAAGCTGTGGAGCACCTGCCGCTTGTCCTTAAGCGACTGACTCCCTGAGATGTACAGCTCAATGGTTTCCACGCCTACGACCATGTGTTACAGGAATACCGGCGGCTTGGATCCTAGAGTTTGGCAGCAATTTTATCGATCGCATAGGCCTCAACGACGTCCCCGGCCTTGATATCGTTGAAGTTCTCAATGCTCAATCCGCACTCATACCCTTGTTGCACTTCCCGAACGTCATCCTTGAATCTACGCAAAGAGCCCAACTTGCCTTGATACACGACCACGTTATCTCGGATAACACGGACCCCTGCGCTCGCCCGTGAGATGGTTCCGTCGATGACATATGAACCGGCCACCACACCGGCCTTGGGAATGGTAAAAACCTGCCGGACCTCGGCCCTGCCCAACGTCCGTTCCTTCAACGTCGGTTCCAGCAATCCTTCCATGGCAGCCTTAATGTCGGCAATGGCGTCATAGATGATGGTGTACAGTCGGACGTCCACCCCTTGCTGCTCTGCCAACGCAGCGGCCTTGGGCTCCGGTCTGATGTTGAATCCGATGATGATGGCGCGCGAGGCCGCGGCAAGCAGCACATCTGATTCCGTAATACCGCCGACGCCGTTGTGTATGACCCGGAGCTTCACCGCCGCCGTGGTTAACTTTTCAACGGCTCCGGCCAGCGCTTCGGAAGATCCTTGCACGTCGGCCTTGATGACGATGGCCAACTCTTTCACCGATCCTTCTTGAATCTTTGCAAACAGATCGTCAAGCGACACCTTGGCCGGACCCGCCAGGTCGGCAGCCCGCTGCTTGTGCGCGCGCTCTTCGGCAATTTCTCGCGCGACGCGTTCGTCTGAAACGACCTGAAACACATCACCGGCGGAGGGCACGCCGGGCAATCCGATGACTTCTACGGGGATCGACGGACCTGCCTGCATCGTCTTGGCCCCTCGGTCATTCAGCAACGCCCGAACTCGACCGCTAAAAGTGCCCACCACGAACACATCTCCTACTTTCAGGGTGCCACTTTGCACCAGAACCGTGGCCACGGGGCCGCGCCCACGCTCCAGTTTGGCTTCGACCACCGCACCCTTGGCCTGGCGATGAGGATCTGCCTGGAGTTCAAGCACTTCTGATTGCAGCAGAATCATTTCGAGCAATGTATCCAGTCCGGTCTTCTGTTTTGCGGAGACCTCGACCATGATGGTATCGCCGCCCCAGGCTTCAGAGATGAGTCCATGTTCGGAAAGCGCGTTTTTCACCCGATCGGCATTCGCGCCGGGCTTGTCGATTTTATTGATCGCCACGATCAAGGGAACACCGGCCGCCTTGGCGTGATGAATGGCTTCAATGGTCTGAGGCATTACTCCGTCGTCGACCGCGACGACGAGAATCACGATATCCGTAACTTTGGCACCACGCGCCCGCATGGCGGTGAAGGCCTCATGACCTGGGGTGTCCAGGAAGGTCACCTGCTTGCCGCGCACCGGCACCGTGTAGGCCCCGATATGCTGAGTGATCCCGCCGGCTTCGCCCTCCGCGACCTTTGTCTGGCGAATGGCATCGAGCAATGAGGTTTTCCCATGGTCGACATGGCCCATGATGGTCACCACAGGAGGGCGGGGTTCAAGATGTTCTTCCCCTCCCGTGTCCACCACATCCTGCAGCAATTCCTCGCCCACTCTTTCCACCGCGATTTCGATCTTGACGCCGTGCTCCTCTGCAAACATCGATGCGGCCTCAAGATTCATAGGCTGATTGAAGGTCAGCATCTGACCCATTTCCATCAGCTTTCGCACGATATCGGCAGGCCGCAGGCCAATCAACTCGGCAAACTCTTTCACCGTCGTACGTGGGGTGACTTTAATGCTCTTCCTCCGTGGCTTGGTGACTTCACCAGGGGTACTGTGATGCACATGTCTCGAGCGGTCATCGCGGCGCTGGACGGGAATTGCCCGAAGATCCTGCCAGCGGGCGGCGTCTTCACGCAGCTTGACATCCGCCTGTTCATCTTTAGGCCGGCCCGGTTTCCGTGCCTTTTTGAGCTTATCTTTAAGGCTTTCCGCCTCAATAGCTTCAAACGCCATGCTTTTCTTCTTGGCTGCAACGGCCTCCAGAGTGGCCCCAGCACCGGCGGGGGGAGCCGCAACCGGGGGCTTGGCTTGCATGAGGTCCGGAACCGGCGCTGGAGGAGAATCGAGCACTGGAGCAGGTAAATCCTGTGGCGGTGGTTCCACTGCAGGGGGGATAGCTACCTCTCCTACTGGAGGAGCAGGCGCAACGGGTTCAACGCCTGAGGGAGCGGCTGCCGCCGCGCTCTCCACCTCACTCGGGGGAGCCTGGAACACAGCCTCAGCCGGTTCATCTTCCTTTTTCCTTTTAATCAGAATGCGGCGCTTGTCTGGCTTCGCCGGCTCTTCAACAGAGGGCACTTTTGTCACTCCTGACCTCACGGCATGACCGGTCTCGCCGGCCGCTTTGTTCTTGGGCGCAAGCTTTTCCAGCACCTTTTGAACCACGCTCTGATCGAGGGCGCTGCTGTGCGAGGCGACACTCACACCCATCTTTTTCAATTCGGGAAGGAGATCCCGATTTTCGATTCCTAGCTTCTTGGCAAGTTCATACACGCGCATAGACATCAAACCGTTCCTGACTTATGAGGTGCTCGTGGACTCTTCAGCCTCGGCTCTGGCGGCCTGCCTGGCCTCTTCCTGCAGGCGTTGAGCTTCCGCTTCTTCGGCGAGCGCCGCCTTGATTTCTTTGTCCCGTTCGACTTTTTCCTTTTCGTATTCCGTGGCGCTGATGATGTCAATCTTCCAGCCGGTGAGCCGCGCGGCCAGACGGACATTTTGGCCGTTCTTGCCGATGGCCAATGATAGTTGGGAGTCCGCCACCACGACCAGGGCAGACTTCTTCTCTTCATCGATGCCGACTTTTTCGATCGTCGCCGGATTGAGCGCTTCGGCGATGAAGACACGAGGATCCTGCGTCCAGGTAATGATGTCGATTTTTTCGCCGCGCAACTCCCGGACGACGGCCTGCACACGAGAGCCTTTGATTCCGACGCAAGCTCCGACAGGGTCAACCGCTTTCTCTCGGGAGGTCACTGCAATCTTCGTCCGATCGCCCGGCTCCCGAACAACCGACTTAATTTCTACGATTTTCTCCATGACCTCGGGCACTTCCAATTCGAACAGCTTCCCCACGAATTGGGGATGGCTGCGGGAAAGAATGACCTGGACGTCCTTCGGCGTGCGGCGCACCTCCAGCAGCATGGCCTTCACCCGATCCCCACGCCGGTACGTTTCCCTGGGAATCTGCTCTTGAATGGGCAGGATGGCTTCCGTCTTGCCGAGATCCACAAGGTAATTGCGGCGCTCCATCCCCAGGATGATGCCATTGACCAAGTCACCCTGCCGCGTAGAATATTCTTTTTGGACCGCTTCCCACTCTGCTTCACGCACTTTCTGAAAAATGACTTGTTTAGCCGTCTGCGCAGCAATCCGTCCCAACTCATCCATCTCGATGAGCGAACCGATCTCATCGCCGACTTCCGCTTCGCTATCGAACTGGCGTGCTTCCTGAAGCGAGATTTCTGCCTTCGGATTGACAACGGTATCGACGATGGTTTTCTTCGAGACGACGGAGATTTCGCCCGTTTTGGAATCGATTTCAACCTGGATATTTTCCGCCTGACCGAAACGTTTTTTGGCCGCCGTCTGGAGAGCGGACTCGATGGCCCCGATGACCCGAGCTTTGTCGATTCCCTTCTGGCGGCCAATCTCGTCGATTACTGAAATGAGTTCTCGGTTCATGCGTCAGCTCCTGCCTCGGATGGCGGCGAATCCATCTGCATCTAGATTTTCACGAAAAGCCGCGCCTCGGCGATCGTCTGCGGCTCGAGGGTCAATGTCTCCGACCCTGCCTTTACCGTAGCCACCGTGAGGATAACCGCCTGTTCGTCCACATGGCTCAGTTCTCCGGTCACTTTCCACTGACCCTCCCTCGGCTGCTTCAGCTTGACTGTCACCTGCTTGCCTAATGCCCGCCGATAGTCTTCAATACGCTTAAACGGGCGATCAAGGCCCGGTGAGGACACCTCCAGGGTGTATGCGTGCGAAAAGGGATCCGCGACGTCGAGGGCCGGACCGAGCGCCTTATGCGCCAACTCGCAATCTGAGATGGTAACGCCGCCTGGCTTGTCTATCAAGACACGGACCACCGAACGGGAACCTTGCCCCACGCACACGACTTCTACTAACTCCAACCCGAGAGACCACAGGATGGGAGTAATGACCTCCTGCAGCCGGTCGATGGCTGCCCGGGAACGAGACTCCGGTGTGTTCACCCCTATCCTCAACTGCACCTGCTCAAACAAAAAAGTGGGCCTGAGCCCACTTCCAGCGCCAGCACAATACCACGCACCCTTTTGCAAAGCAAGCGGCCGTCATCCCACCATGGCCGCCCACTGCGAGCAGAGTCTCTTCGTTACTGGTCCGGGGCAACCGGTCCCAATGCGCCGCCCATCAATCCCCACCACACCCAGTACCTCGACCGTTGTTCCGGTTAAGAACACCTCATCAGCCGCGTACACTGAATTGACCGATACGAGCCGTTCCTCGACTGGGATACCGGCCTTCCGGGCCAACTCCAAAACAACAGACCTGGTCACTCCTGACAGGATCCGCGGCCCTTCGGGCGCAGTGACGATCGTACCGCCCTGCACGACCATCACGTTGCTCACCGAGCCTTCGGTAACCATCCCGTCCCTGACGAGAATCGCCTCAAATACCCCCGCCTGCTTTGCGGCTTCACGTGCGAGCACATTTGCAAGCAAGTTTACGCTCTTAATGTCGCAACGGCTCCAGCGAAGATCGTCACAGGTCTGAGCCGTCACCCCGCGGTCTCTGATGTCATGAGATAAGGGGTGCAGTTCCCTGATGGTCATGACGGCCGTTGGATGGGAGCCGGACGGGAAAACATGATCCCTCGGCGCCACGCCTCTGGTGATTTGGATATATACCTTGGCGTCTCCATAGTCCGCCCGCTCCAGGCCCTCTTGAACCCACTGACCCCATGCCGACGATGAATAGGGCGGCGAGAGCTTGATCTCCTTGAGGCTTCTGCCAAGCCGCTCCAGATGAGCGTCGAGTTGAAACGGCCGCCCCTTATAGGTTCGAATGACTTCATAGACGCCGTCACCAAACTGAAATCCCCGATCGTCGATGGAAATGGTGGCTTCCTCCCAGGGAAGAAACCGGCCATTGATGAACGCTATATCCGGCACATCAACTCCTAGACCCGTTCGAGACGTCAATCGTGAACACCCGGCGGTCTTCAGCGGTGAACTTCCATCCCATGCGCTTCTCAAACACCAATTGATGGGCGCCGGGGGTCACCGCATGGAACTCGAACGTACGCTGACCGTTGTCCACGGCGTTGTTCCCGGCGACGCGCAAGTAATCGTCCCCCAGGAGAGAAAGGTCCTTGGTATTGAAGCACGGGACCCATTGCTCACCGCGCGTTCGATCTTCCCAGAGGCGAATGGTAAACGGTTTGTCGAGGGTGACCGTAATGGTTCGTTGATCACCCGCACCGAGGGAAAGACCGGGGTCTGATGCCGAGGAGTTCACTCGCCACATCCTCTCCAAAAACGGTTAGACCTTTCGCCGAGGGCCCACCATGATGTCGCTGCCCTCGAGACGGACTTCATAGCTGCCTACGCAGTATCCACCGCCATCGACCCCCTGACCGTTTCTCACGTCGAACGCCAAGTCGTGCCACGGACAGGCCACCACATGGCCTTTGACGCGACCCTCATTCAAAGGGCCGCCCTCGTGAGGACAGAGATTATGGAGCGCGTAAAATTTGCCTTCGATGTTAAAAAGTGCAATGGCCTTGTTATTGAGCATGACCACTTTGGACCGCCCTACCGGCACCTCACTGAGGTCGGCTACTTTATGGAACCCTTCCATCACTTGCTCCCTTGTCGCAACTCGCCGCATGCTGATCACATTCTGAGCACGTACTTCAACTCGTCTCCCTTGACGACTCCTGCTTCCTTCACAAAGCCGGCTTTGGTCTGCAAGACGTACCGGGCAGATTCCGGAGGCGGGCCATATTGTGGGCAGGGGTCTTTGGCACAAGGCTCTGCACGCTCGACCATATGCACGACATGATGACTTTCATCAACCCAGACGATATCGATCGGGAATCTGTACTCTTTCGTCCGCACTCGATGCGGCCCGTTTTCCTCAAAGATATAAAGCATCGCGGTATGGGCAGGCAACTCGTCTCGGAACGCCAGTCCGAACAACAGCTTTTCCGGCGTATCGGCGACTTCCGCTTCCAGTTGCGCGCCGCTTGGAAACGTCACCACGATGATGTCGGAATCTTTACGCTCCACTAAAAACATCGAGATACTCATCAAGAGGACGGCGAGGAGAATGAGAGTGATGATGCGCTTCTTCTTGTGTTCGCGGTCGCCGGACGGAACCATGGTGCTTGCCATCGTTTAATGTGCTTTCTTCTTGCCGAATCCTGGGCCCTTTGGCCCCATAAAACACTGGTAGCTAGGCCTTCTGCACCGACCCCATCTTGTTGACTTAGAAAAGAGTCCGAGAATAAAATGCGATCACGCTGTGCAGTGCAATATGGTCGGCAAGCGAGACGTTGTCAATATCGTTTGCTGGTGAAGATTTCGTATAAGGAGGCGCGGGTCATGGCATTGTTGATTACCGATGAATGTATCTCCTGTGGGGCATGCCTTCCCGAATGTCCCAACGAGGCAATTTTTGAAACACGGAGCGATGCGGAGAGTAAGGGCAATCACGTCGGTGATGGCCAAGGTGTCGGTGATAACATCTACGTGATCACTCATGACCGGTGTACCGAATGTGTCGGACACTTTGATGAGCCGCAATGCGCCGCTGTCTGCCCGGTGGATAACTGCTGTATCGCGGACCCTGCCTATCCGGAAACGACAGACGTCTTACTGGAAAAGGCAAAGACTTTGAAT
>CBDIWQ010000231.1:0-2756 GCA_965285965.1 uncultured bacterium
TGTACCGATTCGGGCAGAACCCGCAGGACTTCATCATTCACACCGGCGAATTTCTTGCGGACGCGACCGACCCGCAGCTGCGGGCCGTGATAGGGTTTCTGGCAGTACAGGGCGTTCAGGATTTCAAATATTATGAGCCGTGGACGAGTCCCGAATTCGGCATGGCGAGTGCGGACCGCGGCAAAGTCATCTACAAGGAATATTGCGCACAGTGCCATGGGTTCACCGGCAAAGGTGATGGCCCGGCCGCTTCAGGATTGGACCCCAAGCCGGCCATACACGCCAACATTCCGTTCGAGAAACTGCCCATCGACTACCTGTACAACGTGATCAACCACGGCGGCGCGGCCATGGGCAAATCGCCGAACATGCCCTATTGGAACATGACCATTGGCCAGCAGGGGGTCGCCGACGTGATGGCGTATCTCAAGGTCACGTTCAAGGGCGCGCCCGAGACGGGTATTGCTTCGGGCGGCGGCGCTCCGTCAGGTGTCTGCCCGCAGCCGCGCAAAACGGCGAAGGCGCCGGAAGAGTTTCTTTCGAAAGCGAATCCCTTGCCTGCCTCCGGTGATATGGTCGAGGCTGGAAAGGTGTTGTTCTTACAGACGGCGCAACCGGTGGTCTGTGCCATGTGCCATGGCAACAAGGGAGACGGGCAGGGATTCATGGGCGCGGCGCTCGTGCCCCAACCGAGAAACTTCACCTGCGGCGCCACGATGAAAGACATTCCGGACGGCCAGCTCTTCTGGATCGTTAAAAACGGCTCGCCAGGCACTGGTATGATGTCATTTGCCGGATTGCAGGATGACCAGATATGGCAGCTGGTACATTACATCCGGTCGCTGGCGAAATAGCTGGTCAATAGGAAGCTGATTGTAAGGAGCGACCCATGGCAAGCTTTATGATCTCGGGCAGTCGAGGCACGGATGATCCGACGATGGCGACGCTCCCGTTCATGGCCGCCAAGACGGCCAAGGAACAGGGGCATGACGTCGTCCTGTGGCTCTGGAACGAGGCGGTGACCCTCGGACGCAAGGGCACGGCGGAGCACGTCGTGGGCGTTAACCTGACTCCGCTAAAGGAGCTGCTGGCGGCGGTGCAGGCAGCCGGCGTGCCCATTTGGGTCTGCGGGGCTTGCGCTGTCGCGAGGCAGATCAATACCGCTGATCTGGTGTCCGGCGCTTCGATCAAGGGCATGCCGGATTATATCCAGGCAGTGGCTGAACGAGAGCGCAACGTGACATTCTAAACCGTCCTCGTGTGAAAGGAAGCGAACCCCTATGGCACATGATGGCGATCCTCAACAGGTCCCGAAGCTGCGCAAGGAGACCCCGGACGGTGAACAACCGAAACTGACCGATCTGGAGCGCATTCCCACGATGGTTCCGCGGGAAGGAGACGGCTATCGGCCCGGGTCAGGAGACGGAACGGTCGTTGAAGAGGGGCATCTGCTGACCGAAGAGGATCTCCGGCGCTTCAATACGCGTAAAGGGCTCATTCAGCTCCTCCAGACGAAATATATCGATTTGAGCGACGTCCGGAAAACGCTCCTGTATGAGGAGGAACTCCGGTCGCTCCAGGTGGAGCTCGTCCGGCTTCAACGGTGGGTGCAGAGCAGCGGCCAGCGGATCGCCATTCTCGTTGAAGGACGGGATGCGGCCGGCAAAGGAGGGACAATACGCCGGTTCACCGAACATCTCAATCCCCGCGCGATGCGAGTGGTGGCGCTGCCCAGGCCGACCGATGAAGAACGGGGCCAGTGGTATTTCCAGCGCTACATCCGCCAACTGCCTAACAAGGGCGAGATCGTGTTCTTCGACCGCAGCTGGTACAACCGGGCTGTGGTCGAGCCCGTGATGCAGTTCTGCAGCAAGAAGGATCATCAGCGCTTCATGCAGCAAGTCACGGAATTCGAACACATGCTCTATGAGGACGGGGTCGTGATCATCAAGTTCTGGTTCTCGATCTCCAAGGCAGAACAGCTCAAGCGGTTCGAAGCCCGGCGAACCAATCCGCTGAAGCACTGGAAGTTCAGCGCGGTCGATGAAAAGGCGCAAGAGCTATGGGATGAGTACACGCGTTACAAGGAAGAGATGTTCAGCAAGACCCACACGACGTTCAGCCCCTGGATCATCGTGAAAGCCAACGATAAACAGGCGGCTCGATTGGAGAGCCTTCGGTATGTGCTGAACCTCCTGCCGTACAAGGGAAAGGAGGAAGCGAAGATTCGTCTCGCACCCGATCCCAACGTGGTCACGCGGTTCCATCGCAAGATGGTGGAACTCGATTTCTGATGACCGGACGCAAAGGAGCACCAGGTGATGGACTCGATCGCGATGCGACTGCCCCTTGCCGCCGTCTGCGCGGCCCTCTGGTGGTCGATGCCAGGCGGCTTGGCTGCCGAGCAGCCCATGATGCAATCGCGGGTGCCCGCCGACAAGCTGGTCGAAGCCCGGGCCTTGACCAGTCCGTTACCCGATTCGTCCGAGGCGGTGGAGAGAGGGAAGGCGCTTTATCATGGCAAAGGCACCTGCGTTAATTGTCACGGCAGGGAAGGACAGGGCGATGGTCCAGCGGCCGCCGGCCTCAATCCTGCCCCCCGTAATTTTCATCATCACGGCTTTTGGCGGCATCGCATGGAAGGCGAGATATTCTGGGTGATCAAACACGGATCTCCAGGCACCAGCATGATCGGATTCGGCGAGGTGTTGTCTGACGAAGACATCTGGTCCCTCATCCAGTATGAACGGAGCTTC
>CBDIWQ010000232.1:0-11046 GCA_965285965.1 uncultured bacterium
TTCAGGATGACGAAATGGGGGGCGTACCCCCCGGTGCCTAAGACGCGCAAGGTCTTGGAGCAGATCTCCAGCGGCTCTCCCCGACGGTAGAGATGGTGGTCGTCATCCATGGCCTCCACCAATGGGCCGGCGAGCAGGGCGAAGTCGCCTTGCCACAGGCAAGGGGCCTGTTCGGGAAACACAGCCGTCCAGCGCGGGTCCTCCTGATCCAGCCACACCGGATCAGCGGTAAGCACAAAGTGATCGGACAGGGGAGCCTGGCTCAAAAGCAGCGCATCATCCGGAAGAATCGGTTGGGGAATGCCCCGTTGATAGGCCGTGCCGCGTTCATCGACCACGCGATTAAAGGGACCCCGGAGTGTGGCATAGCGGGGGGAGGAGGCCTGACCGATTGGAGGCAGTTTGTATCCGGTCAACGTGACGGAAAAGAAGTGCAGGCCGTCGATCACCTGCCAGGGTGAAGACTGAATGAGGTGAATGCCGAGAAATCCTGCTCCCAGCATGCCGGCGAGGTAGTCCTTCAAGGTCAAGGCGCCGGACAGGCAGTCGCCCCACTTGTCGGCATCGTGCACCAGATACTGCGGCACGGTCTGGTCCGCCACGATATCGGAGATGGTGAACCGTCCGCCGGGCTTGGCGACGCGGAACATCTCTCGAAAGACCTTCCGCTTGTCGGGGGCCAGATTGATGACGCAATTGGAAATGATCACATCGATCGTGCCGTCGTCCACCGGCATGGCATCGGCCATACCCTTCCGGAATTCCACGTTCGACGCCGGATAGCCTAAATTGGTGGCGACGACCGCTGCATTCTTGCGCGCAATGTCCAGCATCGTTTCTGTCATGTCGATGCCGATGACGCGGCCGGTCGGTCCCACCAGCCGGGACGCTTCAAAGCAGTCAATGCCGCCGCCGCATCCGATATCAAGGACGGTCTCTCCGGGTTTGACGGTCTTCAGCCCGGCCGGGGTCCCGCAACCATAGGAAATCTTCAGGACCTCCTCGGGAATGAAGGACTTCAGCTGCGCCATGTCGTAACTCGTGGGGCAGCACATTTGCTCGCCGGTTGAAGCGGCCTTCGCGTATCGTGCGCTGACTTTTCGGGAGATGTCTTCTATAGCCATGGACCCGTCTCGTTATGGAAAAAGGTGCGGACTCTCCATGTATCAATTCGAATCGACGCGCGTCAACTCTTGCGCTGCCCGGAAGCAGGGTCAGTGCCGCGATGCGTTTTCGCCCTGCCGGTTGCGCGATGAGGACCGCCTCCGCCACACCCATCCGTACATCGCTCCGTTGATGATCAGGACGATCGCTCCTAACGCCATCTGAAGATCGCGGGTCAGGTCAGCGGGATAGACGATAGGGGCGAGGTACCGCAGCACAAAATCGCCCTCCACACCACGCTGTCCGGCCTGCTCACGCAACCAGTTCTCCAGCGGCGTCAGGGGGCATTGCCACCCGGCACATTCTACCATCGCGCCCCACACCGCTGTCGGCAGGTGAACGCTCATCATCCAGGGCCACTTAAGCACCAAAACCCCTCCCAACACGACAAACGCGACAAAGACCAGGTGAACAATGAGGACCGCATCAGCGAGGGTTCGATAGAGCATGGTCTCGTGGTCACAAGGCGGGGACGAGCCGCTATTCGAATAGACGAGGGGCTTCCTTATCCGCCGGTGCCGGATAACTGATCTGGTGGTCGCTCACTCGAGCGAAGGAAGTGAGGGCATGCGGATCGGCGCGTTTCTCCGTCATGATGTCGAGCACCGTCCATCCCAGGCCCACTAACGCATCGCCGATCAGGGACCGGTGGCAGCGCCAGGGCACGGCTTCGGCGCACATGATGGCTGTCGGGCGCTTCTTCGCGTGAGCGATCAGGTTATCGAGGGCCTGCCGGAATTCATCCGTTTGCATGTAGTCCGCATAGCCTCGAAAACTGGCATTGCGCCAGGCGGTATTGATCGAATCCTTTTTGGCTTTCCGCAAGCCGCCCAGCTGAGGCAGGTGATGATATTCGACGCCGGCTTTCCTGAGGCTGGTTGCCAGCGTCTCGGTATTGAACTGAGGGTTGTGCCGGGATCGGGGCACGGTGCGGACATCCGCCACTTGCCGAATGCCGTGCGCCTTCAAGAGGCCGATGAACTCATCGATGGGTCTGGTCGAATGGCCGATGGTCCAGATTTTCATACTCGTTACGATCCGTCCATAGTATGTAGCCGGCAACCAGAGCGTGACGGCGATGGTTGCCCCCAATGGGCTCACTCAGGCGCGCCAGGGATTACTTGAGTCGTTTACGACCGGTCACTATGCGAACGGCAATCGGCAGAGCGATATTGTGCCCATGCCGGAACTGAGCGGCTGTGTCCGCGATCCGTGCCTTGGCTTGGCCCTGCTGCTCTTCAGAGAGCTGCGCGAATAGGTTCTGGATCGGCGCCGCAATGTCCATGAGGCTGGCCACGTATTCGTCCGCCGTCGAAAACGGGACTTCGCCGACGAGTTCTTGATCCTGGACCTCATCGAAGCCGGCCTGCTGAAGCATTCCGGCCAACTCGCCGGGCTTTGCGAGGCGAAATATGCCGGGCGCGGATGGATCGGGAGGCGGCAGGTCGATGAACTGCTTGATCGTGTCCATGGGAATCTTGAGGTACGGATTCTTCTCCGGCGCCGACCAGACGGCCGCGGCGATCCAGGCGCCCGGCTTGAGCACCCGTTGGACCTCCGCCGCTGCCTTCGGAACCTCCGGCAGGAACATCAGGCAGAAGCGGCTGATGACGGCATCAACGGAAGCGGCGTCGAACGGCAGGCTCGTGACATCCCCGGTGCGAAACGTCACATTGGCGAGGCCGAGGCGCCCGGCTTTTCGTTCGGCGGCCGCCAGCATCTGCTCGGCGAGATCCATGCCGAGTACGGCTCCTTGCGGTCCGACCACCTGGGCGGCGAGCAGCGCCGGATAGCCGGTGCCGGACCCCAAGTCCAGAACCCGCTGGCCTTGCCGGAGTCGCGCATCGCCCACCAGTCGATGATTGAGAAAGGTCATGGACCGGTCGAAGAACTCGTCCCATTTCTCCCAGCCTGATGCCACCCGGTTCCAGTCCTGTCGTTGTGCTTCGATGATCTGCTGTGGAGTCTGCTGAGCCATGGCACCTCCTCCCTACTTCCCTGACCGCTCGTGTGTAGTGCGCATTGTCGTCCGCCGGACGGCTTCCGCTGGCACGTCGTTACCTGATCGTCCGCAGCGTCTCGCGCAGTTCGTTCAACTCGTCAATCGAGAGATCAAGGTGTTGATCCCGCTGGGGCTGCTGTTCTTTAAATTTCCAGAGGCGGCGAAAAATGGCCGATAATTCCTTTTTGTGCGTCACAGCCAAATCGTAGGCCGGGGTTTTCGCCTGCTCCTTGGTCACCGAACAGAAGGCGTCCAGTAAGGCATGCAGCTGATTGTGGTAGTCATCCAAGGCATTGTCGACGCCTGTGCCGCCTTTGGCTTTCGTGGCGCTGGCTTCCAGCATATCCGTGAGATTGATCATGGTCTCCACGCCGGTGGCGCCCGTCGCCTGCTCCCGATAGTCTCCGGCGCGAGGATAGAAGAGATAGCTACATCCCGCTGAACTGATGAGGACCAGTGTTGCGACTACAAGACCGGCTGCTTTCCTCATAGGCCCCTCCTTCTAAGGCGCGTTCTCTCCGGCAACCGGATTTCGCCCTTCTCTGAGCAGTATACCGTTCACGATGACCAGTTTCATTGGTGATCGATGCCCTGGAGGCTTGGCCCGGCGTACCGGGCGGTGGATTGCATATAATAGAGCATGCACCTGTCGGAGTTAGTGGCAGCCGTCGCCCAGATCCGGGCGGCGACTAAGAAAACGGAAAAGGTCGGCTTGCTTGCCGATGTGTTGCGCCGAACCGCACAGGAGGAAAGCGAACTGGCGGCGCTGTATCTGACCGGCTCGTTCCCGCAGGGAAAAATCGGCATTGGCTGGAGCGCGATCCAGCGCGCGATGGCCGAAGGCCCGCCGAGCGGGGAGCCCGTGACGCTCCGTGATGTGGATGCGACGCTCACGCTCCTGGCCCAGGAGCAGGGAGCGGGGTCGATGGAGCGGAAAGTTGCCGAACTGAGCCGGCTCTTCAATCGTGCAACGGCGGAGGAACGGCGGTTCCTCTCACAACTGTTCGTGGGTGAAATCCGGCAAGGCGCGCTGGAGGGCCTGGTGATCGAGGCCATTGCCAAAGCGGCCGCCCTGCCGCTCGCCGACATTCGTCAGGCGGCGATGTTTGCCGGCCATATCGGGGCGGTGGCCCGTGCGGCCTTGCAGGAGGGTGCGCCCGGCCTCGCCCGGTTTTCTCTGCGGCTGTTTACGCCGGTGGCGCCGATGCTGGCCACCAGCGTGGAGGATGTGGAGGAGGCCTTGCACCGGTTGGATCGAGCGGGGCTCGAGTACAAGCTGGACGGCGCGCGCATCCAGGTGCATAAGGGAGGCGAAGATGTGCAAATTTTCACGCGGCAGCTCCAGGAGGTGACCGGGCGGCTGCCGGAGCTGGTGGATTGGGCCCGTGGGCTACCGGTGCGCGAGGCTGTCTTGGACGGGGAAGCGCTGGCTCTGCGTCCGGATGGCCGGCCTCAGCCCTTCCAGATAACCATGCGCCGGCTCGGGCGGATCAAAGACGTCCAGACGCTCAGACACGAGATTCCCTTATCCCCCTTCATGTTCGACGTGCTCTACGTCGACGGCCAATCGTTGCTTGCCAATCCCTATGAAGATCGCATGAAGGTGTTGCCCGCGATTGCTTCGTCCATCGCCGTGCCTCGGCTCGTGAGCGCGGATCCGGAAGAGAGTCGGCGGTTCTTTGCCCAGGCGCTCGCGGCAGGGCACGAAGGCGTCATGGCAAAGTCGCTTCATGCCCCCTACAGTGCCGGCCAGCGCGGGTTTCATTGGTTAAAACTGAAGGCCGCCACTACGCTCGACTTGGTGGTGCTCGCCGCCGAGTGGGGCAATGGCCGGCGCGAAGGCTGGCTCTCGAATCTCCATCTTGGCGCGCGCGATCCAGCCACCGGGCAGTTTATCATGTTAGGCAAGACCTTTAAGGGACTCACGGACGAGATGCTGCGCTGGCAAACCGAAAAGCTGCTGGCGCTCGAAACGCATCGTGAAGGGCACATCATACATGTGCTGCCTGCCATGGTGGTCGAAATTGCCTTCAGCGATATCCAGCAGTCGCCACGCTATCCTGCCGGACTGGCTTTACGTTTTGCACGGGTCAAACGCTATCGGCCGGACAAATCGCCGGAGCACGCCGATACCATTCAAACCGTGACAGGATTATTCACTCGACAGCGTGCCTAGGCCGGCGTTGGGCTGATCGATCTGCCGCCCTGGCCTTCCCCTCGGGTGACCCGCTATGGTATTGCCTCGTGGTCAACAAGGAGGGACTGATGCCTGATAGAAAGATGATTGCCGTGGTGGGGGCCACAGGCGCCCAGGGCGGCGGACTCGTGCGTGCCATCATCAATGGACCGGCCGGAGGATTTGCCGTGCGCGCGCTGACGAGGGATACGCAATCGGCGAAGGCGAAGCAATTGACGTCTCTAGGGGTAGAAGTGGTATCGGCGAACCTCGATGACGTCGACAGCGTGACGCGCGCGTTCGGCGGATGCTACGGCGCCTTCTGCCTGACCAACTTCTGGGAGCACTTTTCGCCGGAAAAGGAACTGATCCAAGCCCAAGGCATGGCGCGGGCCGCTCAACAGGCCGGCGTGCAGCATGTGATCTGGTCCACGCTCGAAGATACCCGGCGCTGGGTGCCCCTCAGCGATCAGCGGATGCCGACCTTGATGGGGAGCTACAAGGTGCCGCATTTTGATGCGAAAGGGGAAGCCGATGCGGAGTTTGCCAGGCTCGCCGTCCCGACAACCTTTCTCCTCACGTCCTTTTACTGGGACAATTTCATTCACTTCGGCATGGGACCGAAGAAGGGACCTGATGGCCGGCTGCTTCTGACATTGCCCATGGGCCATAAACGATTGCCCGGCGTCGCCGCTCAGGACATCGGGGCCTGTGGCTATGGGATTTTTAAACGGGGGCGCGAATTCATCGGGAAGCGGGTCGGCATCGCGGGCGAGCATTTGACCGGTGACGACATGGCGGCGGCCATGTCGACGGCCTTTGGTAAACCGGTAACCTACAATGCCGTTCCCTTCGAGGCATATCGGAAATTCGGCTTTCCGGGCGCCGACGACATCGGCAACATGTTTCAGTTTAAGCACGACTTCAACGATATGTTCTGCGGCGCCCGGGATCTCGCGCTGTCCCGCTCGCTCAATCCTTCCCTGCAGACCTTTGCCCAGTGGCTGGCGCAGAACCACGCACGCATCCCGCTGGAGTCATGAGGGTGGCGGGTGAACATCCAGCCGAGACGCGGGTTCGCTGTACCTGGGCTGGTCAGAAACCGCACGTTCTCCGCTATCACGATGAGGAGTGGGGGGTGCCCGTCCATGACGACCGGAAGCATTTCGAGATGCTGCTGTTGGAAGGCGCCCAGGCGGGATTGACCTGGGAAACCATTCTGCTGCGTCGCGACGGGTATCGCACGGCGTTCGCCGGGTTTGATCCCGTCAGAATCGCCCGGTATGACGCCAGGAAAAAGGCGACATTGCTCCAGGATCCGGGGATTATCCGCAATCGGCTCAAGGTGGAGGCGGCGGTCATCAACGCTCGGGCGTTTGTCGCCCTGCAGAAGGAGTGCGGCTCCTTTGATGCGTATGTCTGGCGATTTGTCGGCGGCAAGCCGATCGTCAATCGGTGGCAAACGATGAGCATGGTGCCGGTGACGACCCGCGAAAGCGATGCGCTCTCAAAGGATCTGAAAAGGCGCGGCTTCAAATTTGTCGGCAGCACGATCATCTACGCCTACATGCAGGCGATCGGCATGGTGAACGATCATGTGCAAGGATGTTTTCGGCAGAAGGCGCTTGCGCGGTTGGCCGATCAACACGCGATATTGACGGCGGGATCGCAGAAGAGCGGGCCGACGACCGGGGGCCGCATGTAATCGGCCGTCGGGTCTTGCGCCCCCACCGGTCGGTTAACGGGCGGTCCTCCCGCCATGCCGGGTAAGCCGCGGCCGGCGTTCCCGAAGGTCCGTGCCCGTTCGAAAGAAGTTGCCGCGCCGGTACTCGGTTCGAGTTGATTGGTCGTCGAGGGTGTCACGATGTTGGCCGGCAACCCGCTGGTCGGGGCAGAGAGCGGTTGATTGGGCGGTGTCGTCACGGGGCCGGGGCCCTGAGGTTGCGGCTGAGGAGTTCCGGGTAAGACCTGCGCGGAAACAGGGAATGGATTCGCCGGCAGGCCGACAGCGAGTGCGAGCGCCCCGATCATCCACAGGAGGGGCAGCGCTCTTCCGGCGCATATTCGGATTGCCGATCGCATGATCATAACCACGACAGTAGCATGATTATTTTGATTATGGGAGTTGCCGGTGCCGGCAAGACGACGGTCGGCCGCGAATTAGCCGCCGCGCTCGGCTGGCGCTTTTATGATGGCGACGAATTTCATTCCCCTGAGCATATCGAGCAGCTGCGCCTGGGTATTCCGCTGACGGACGAAGACCGCCGGCCCTGGCTCGCCAAAATTCGCAAGGCGATCGGCGCCTGGGTCGAACGTCGGGAGCCGGTGGTCTTCGCCTGCTCCCTTCTGAAGGCGGCATATCGCGCTTCCGTGCTGGACGGCTATAGCGACCAGGTGCGGATCGTATATCTCAAAGCCGGTTACAGCCTCCTTCAGCAACGCCTCGCCCATCGTACGGGGCATTTCATGGGAGAAGCGTTACTCGCCAGTCAGTGGGAGATCCTCGAAGAACCGACCGATGCAGTCGTCGTCGATGCCGCGAAACCCGCCGCCATCCTGGCGGGGCAGATTCGATCCGCTCTCAATTTGTAGAGAAGACCCCTACAAGACGACCTATTGCGGATTCGCCGGGACCTTCGTCGCTTCCTTGACCGGGGGATTGATCTTGATTTGCGGTCCTTGCACCTTCGGCAGGACTCCGGCACCCGGTTTTTCAAGGATCCGCTGGTCGTTCTGGTTCTGCAGCTGCTGTCTGGTATGGGCCTCGTCCGCCATGGCGGATTGTTGAAGGGCTTTGTTTCCCGACGCATTGGTTTGCCCGGGATCGTTGCTCAGCGATTGTCCGCTGACCGGATCCTTGGCCTTTCCCATTGGATACCCCTCATGTTGCGGCAGCATGGCCGGATTCGCCAAACACACGGTGCTTCCCACGAATGTAACCGCGAGCGCCGCGGCTGCGATAATGAGAGCATTCATAACAGCCTCCTTTGGTATGTACAGCGGGCATGAAGCTGCGGAACGGGCGGCCGGACCGGCGGACTGGGCACCGGTTGAGGTTCCGGCGAAGGTGGTTGGGGCGGGAAGGGACTCGGACCAGGCGGCAAGGGGTCTGGATCCGGATCCGGTCTGGACCGCCGATTCAACAGCCGCCGCGCTGTTCGCATGCAGCTCTATATAGCAAACCGGCGTCTCCGGCGAGACTGGGCTGTACCCTAGCCTCGGATTTCAACTCCAAGTGGTCGTCTCCCGGTCTCCCGTGTGGCCTCATGGCGCAAAAGTGTGCAGGGTGTGGCCCAACTCCTTCAGCGGCCGTCCGTTCGACTGCAGGCCACTCCCTTCGCTTGGTAGGCGTGCAGCTACAGAGAAGGAATTCGCTCGTTGAATCAGGGGACCCGCTTGTCCGGGACCGCAGAAGGTGCAGTGCTTTTCCTTCGTAGTTCTTCAGCCATCTTCGTCATCATGCTCGACACCCAGCAAAAAATCCTGCGTTTCGCTCACTGCCAGGATCGGTACGGCATTTGCTCATGGCAGACGCAGTCTATGATGCGAGGAGGTGCGCGTATGCTGATTGGAACGCGGGAAGTCATCCATCGCCTCAGTGGAAGCTGGGCCGCTGGAACATTGGACCCTCTGCCACTTCCGGCAAGGGCGGCTGAGACACCGAGTCGACGGCAGGAACCTCGGGTTGTGGAGCGCAAGCTCTGCGGATACGAGCTCTGCGAATCAATCGACGAAGAGTCGGTCGTTATCCAGCAGGGTGAACTCTTCACGATCAACCGAAGCGCGCATGGCATTCTCATTCTCATGGGGCACCGCCCGCGCCGGCAACAAATCATCGAACTGCATATTCCCGAATCCCGCTGGCGGCAGTCGATGAATCTCTATGAGGTGCAGTGGACCAAGGCCGTTCCTGTGGAATCGCAGGGCGAACTGTTCGCGGTCGGATGCCGGTTGACGTTTGGCCCCTCCCGCTACTGGGCGTTTTGACGCCCCCTTCCTTTGGTCAGGCGGCTTCTCGCCAGGGAAAGCCGCCTGTGCTGCTCCCCGCCACGCGGCTGATCGATAATAATTGATTGCCGATCGGGATCACTTTATCCTGCGCGCGTGGTCCTCTGGTTTGTCATCCTCTATCTGCTGATCTCCGTCGGCATCGGGCTGTATGCCGCCACTCGTGTGAACAATACCAGGGATTTTGCGGTGGCCGGGAGAAGCCTGCCGTTGCCTGTCGTCACGGCGACGGTCTTCGCCACGTGGTTCGGCGCCGAAGCGGTCCTCGGCATTTCCGCCACCTTTGTGAAGGACGGCCTGGGGGCGGTCGTCGCCGATCCGTTTGGATCGAGCCTCTGTTTGATCCTGGCCGGACTCTTTTTTGCGCCGGCTCTGTACCGCCTCTACGTGCTGACGATCGGGGACTATTACCGTCTGCGCTATAGCCGGCTCGTTGAAGTGCTTTGTACGGTCGCGATCGTCGTCTCTTATGTCGGATGGGTGGCGGCGCAGTTCAAGGTCCTCGGCCTGGTGCTGAACGTCGTCACGGATGGGGGCCTGAACCAGTCGGTGGGCATTGTGGCCGGTGCCGCGATCGTGCTGACGTATACGACTTTTGGCGGCATGTTCTCTGTGGCGGTGTTGGATTTCGTGCAAATCTCCGTGATCCTCGGCGGACTGCTGTATATCGCCTCGATCGTGAGCGGGTTGGCCGGCGGCGTCGGCACCGTGCTCCAGCATGCGGCCGACGCGGGTAAGCTGAACTTTTTTCCGGCCGCCACCGCCGCAGCCTGGATCCCGTTCATCGGCGCCTGGATCACCATGATGCTGGGATCCATTCCGCAACAGGACGTGTTTCAGCGCATCAGTTCGGCCAGGAACGAACGCACGGCCGTGCGGGGGTCGCTGCTCGGCGCGACGCTCTATTTTAGTTTTTGCTTCGTGCCGATGTTCTTGGCCTATGCGGCCACGCTGATCGATCCGGCGAAATTCGGCGCCTTGATCGAGCAGGATTCCCAGTTGGTGTTGCCGACGCTCATCTTGGAACACACGCCCATGGCGGCGCAGATCATCTTTTTCGGCGCGGTGCTGTCCGCGGTGATGAGCTGTGCGAGCGCCACGCTGCTGGCCCCGTCGGTGGCGCTCAGCGAAAACGTGATCCGGCCGATGCTCTCACACGTCAATGATGCCGAGTTCCTTCGTCTCATGCGGGTCGTGCTGGTCGGATTTGCCTGTCTGGTGCTGACGATCGCCCTCTGGTCGGACGCCAGTATCTACCATCTCGTCGTCAACACGTATAAGGTCACGCTGGTGGCGGCCTTCATCCCGCTGGGCGCCGGACTGTACTGGAAGCGGGCGACGACCCAGGGCGCCCTCTGCGCGATCGGGGCGGGGGTGGCGACATGGATCGGTTGTGAACTGGTTCAAACGCCGGAGACTACGCCATCCGAGAAGAAATGGGGACGGCACGCGGCAATATCAGTCGCGCCGGCAGGTGCGCCGCCGGCCGTTATTGTCGGCTCCAGCCAGCCTTCCCGGATGAAGAAATCGACCGGGTGCGCGGGCAATCCCTAACCCTGCTCCGGCAAGCGCTGAACGATACTCGCGCCCAGGCCGACTTCACGCTCCGATCCACACTCTACCCGGCGGGGCATCCCTACCACGGCAGGGTCATCGGCACCGATGAGACACTCCAGAGCATCGGCCGGGATGATCT
>CBDIWQ010000233.1:0-7789 GCA_965285965.1 uncultured bacterium
ACGTCCGCTCCGTGCTCCCTAACCACTCCGCCACCGACAGCTCTCGTCGAGACCGTCGGGCATACACCTCTTCAAAGCGCATCTGTCTCACCTCCTGTAGGACGCTCGCCCGTGTCATGGTGCCCCCTCCTTGAGGGCGCACCCTAAACCGGACAGATCACGTGCTACAAAAACCGGACAGATGATGTGCTATCTACAGGCACAGCCGGGCGAATTGCCGGAGCAGAACCAACTGCGTATAATGCCGTCCCATGTCTGCTTTCTCCGATCAGGATTCCGGGTTCCTTGATGCCATTCTCGCCTCTCCATCGTATATTCCCGCGGATCGCGACCTCCAGTTTTTGCAACGGGACGAGCTCAGGTCCCTGCGCCTTCAGCTCGAACTCCTCAAGCCCGAACTCATTCAAAAAGAACAAGGGATTCAGTCCACCATCGTCGTCTTCGGCAGCGCCCGTCTTTCGGACCCGCACACCGCGCATGAATTGCTTCAGCTGGCAGAAGCGCGCCTGAGCCAAGCCCCGGATGATCCCCTGTTGAAGCAGCAGGTATCAGTGGCGCGCCACCAACTGGCGCTCGCGAAGTATTACGATGTCGCCAGGGAATTTGGACAGTTGGTGTCATCCACCTGTCAGATCGACGGACGTTGCGACTATGTGATCGTGACCGGAGGCGGTCCGGGGATTATGGAAGCGGCGAACCGAGGCGCCGCCGACGCTCGGGGCAAATCCATGGGACTCAACATCACCTTGCCGCGCGAGCAACGGCCGAACGCCTATATCACTCCGGAACTCTGCTTTCAGTTCCGCTACTTCGCGCTACGCAAGATGCATTTCCTCATCCGCGCCAAGGCGCTCGTTGCATTTCCAGGCGGGTTTGGAACCTTGGACGAACTGTTTGAGACGCTGACGCTCCTACAGACGGGCAAAGCCACAGGGGTGTCTGTCGTCCTTATCGGCCGGGCCTTTTGGGAGCGTCTCATCAATTGGCAGGTGTTGGTGGACAAGGGACTCATCGGTTCCCAAGATTTACAGCTTTTCCAATTCGCGGAAACGGCGAAGGAGGCGTGGGACCTGATCGTGGACCACCACCGCACAGGGCCCCATTCATGAAATTGTCCTTCCATGGCGCGGCCCGTTCCGTCACCGGAAGCCGGCATCTAATCGAAACATCGAGCAGCCGTATCCTCCTGGATTGCGGGCTCTTTCAGGGGCGTCGGGAAGAAGCGGCTCGCCAGAACCGCGATCTCGGTTTTGATCCGAAGGCCTTGTCGGCGGTGCTTCTGTCGCACGCCCATATCGATCACTCAGGCGCCCTGCCGGTGCTGGCGCAACACGGATTTTCCGGCAAAGTGTATCTCACCCGAGCCACGGCCGATCTCGCGGCCATCATGCTCCAGGATGCCGCGCGCATTCAAGAAAGCGACTGTTCGTACGTCAATAAGAAGGAACGCCGTCGGGGACCAAAATGCGTCCGGCCTTTTTTTGATTCCGATGATGTCGAGTCGATCACGCGCCGGTTCGTCGGCTCCCGCTACCACGACGTGATTAAACTGGGATCGCGGGTGACCGCCTCATTTCATGAGGTGGGCCACATTCTGGGCTCCGCCGCCGTACGGGTGAAGTACACCGCGCGAGGCAATACCACAACGGTCTTGTTTAGCGGCGATCTCGGACGCTCGAAGATGCCGATCCTACGCGATCCGGAGCCGCCGCCGCCCTGCGATGTGCTGATTCTGGAGTCGACGTATGGAGATCGGCTTCACGAGCAAGCCGCCGAGGAGATGAAGCAGAAGGTTCAGGATTTGATTGCGCATGCCCGGGCGCATCAGAGCAAGATTATCGTGCCGGCCTTCGCCGTGGGACGCACTCAAGAGTTGATCATGCGGTTGAAAGCGCTCGTATCCGAACAGCGCATCGATCCCATTCCGGTCTACATCGATTCACCCTTAGCCTCCAAGGCCACCGATGTCTTTCGGAAACATCCGGAATGCTATGACGAAGAGACTTACAAGGCTCTTGCGACCGAAGGCGATCTCTTCGCCTCGCGCTATATCCACTTCGTGTCGACGGCGGAGGACAGTAAGCGGTTGAACGCCATGAAGGGGCCCTGCATCATCATCTCGGCGTCGGGTATGTGCGAGGGGGGGCGGGTACTACACCACTTGAAACACGCCATCCAGGATGAGGCCAATATCATCGTATTCGTGGGGTTTCAAGCCGAACATACGCTGGGACGGAAGCTCGTCGAGGGTTGGGACGTGGTGCCCATCTTCGGCGTGCCGACACCCCGTCGGGCTCAAATCGTGAAGTTAAACGGCCTCTCCGCCCATGCGGACCGCAACGATCTGCTCTCCTATGTGCGCGCGATTGATCCCCTGCCCAATAAGATTTTCATCGTCCATGGGGAAGAGAAGCAGGCGCTTTCTCTCGGGGCGGCGATTCAGGCCGAACATCCGACCGTCGAGGTTCAGATTCCGCATCGAGGTAGTTCTCATGAGCTGTAAAGATAGCGATACATCTCGCTGCGTCGGCAAGTGCCTGCTGCTTGCTGTGCTGGTGTTCCCAATGCTCATGATGCTTTTCGGTTGCCTGTCACCGGCCGTGGCCGAACCCGTCGAGACCCGGCAGCGCATTCGAGATTTGGGCATCACCGTCGGGCAGTATCCCCCGGGTCCGCTCAATGCCATTACCGATGTGACCGGCGTTAAAGTCGGTCACACGACGCTGATGCGCGGAGAGGGTCCGTTGAAACCCGGTGAAGGTCCAGTGAGAACCGGCGTCACCGTCGTCATTCCGCGGGACAATGTCTGGCGTAAGAAAGTGCCGGCCGGTGCCTTCGTGTTAAATGGCACGGGCGAAATGACGGGCCTCTCCTGGGTGGCTGAATCAGGATTCTTGGAGTACCCGATTGCCCTCACCAATACTCTTAATATCCCACGCGTCGCCAACGGAGTCATGAGCTGGATGATCGCCCGGTATCCGCAGATCGGCATCTCCGACGACACCCTCACACCGGTCGTGGCCGAATGCGATGACGGCCGGCTCAACGACATTCAGGGCCGCCATGTCTCCGAACAAGACGTTGCTCAGGCCCTGGACGGAGCCTCAGGCGGCCCGGTCGCGGAAGGCACGGTCGGAGCCGGGACCGGTATGGTCTCCTACGGGTTTAAGGGCGGGATCGGCACAGCTTCCCGGCGTCTCCCGGAGAAGGAGGGCGGATATATGGTGGGCGTGTTGGTTAACGCGAACCATGGGCGCCGTCCTGAGCTGGTGGTAGCCGGAGTTCCTGTAGGCAAACGCTATGACGAAGGGGCGCCGATGGCCGACGCGGTTCGGCCGGGACTGAGTGAAGGTTCGATCATTATCCTGGTCGCAACCAATGCGCCTTTGGATGGCCGCCAGCTCACGCGACTCGCCAAACGCGCTGCCCTCGGCTTGGCACGGACCGGCTCTTCGGCGAGACATGGCAGCGGGGACTTCATCTTGGCGTTTTCTACCGGGAACGTGATTCCGCATTATCCACAAGACCCGACCTACAACCTGACCCATCTGGCCGACACGCATCTGAATCCTCTTATCACCGCGACGGCGGAAGCCAGCGAAGAAGCCGTGTTGAATGCCCTGACCATGGCGACCACCGTCGTGGGGCGCGACGGCCATCGGGCGGAGGCGATTGATCTCGGCAGGTTGAAGGCCTTGATGTCCGAACCGCGCCCTTGAGGACGAAACTCCTATCCGCACCTTCGCAGCAGTCGAAGCCGGCCGGCGAGGACGCTTATTCCGGCCCGCCGTATCCCCGCCCTTGTCCGGGAGAGGACGTCGCCGACTTGCATTTTGCTCTCAGGCCTCGTTATTCTTCGACTGGTTTCAACATCCCAGGGTCATCCCATCATGAATGAGTATCAAATCGGGGGCGGATTGCGTTTATTGACCGCCGTCGAAAAAACCGGCGCGTTTGCCGATTTCCTCAAAGCCCGGATGGTTCGAGCGATCGAAACGGAAGATCCGACAGAGCTCCATTACTTGCTCGCTCAACTGGACGATTATTATTCCTACATGTGGCGCTACTATAAGAAATTGGCCCAGGCTCGGTCCGAACGGATGGATCCAGGCATCTAATACGGGGCGCTCTCCGATATTCAACCATGCCCAGTCTTTTCTCGACGTCCTCCCCACAAGCGACCACGTTTCAGTTTGCCGTCTCGCTCTCACGGAATGCCGACAGCGAGGCAGCGGCGCGGGACTTGGTCGATGATATCCAGTCGCAACTCAAATCCTCGCCGGTTGATCTGGCCTGTCTGTTCTTCTCCTCCCATCATCTCGGGCGCGTAGACTTCCTGGCCAAGACCATTACGCACCATCTGCATCCCCGACTGATGATCGGATGCAGCGGAGAAGGCGTGATCGCCGGCCACGAGGAACTGGAAACGGCGCCGGCCGTCACCCTGTGGACCGCGAGTCTCCCGGACGTCGCTCTTGAGCCCGTGCGGCTCACCTTTTCCCCGACACAGGATCAATTCAACCTCGCAGGCTGGCCCGAGACAGAGGTCGCGGGTTCCACATTTCTGCTCTTGGCGGACCCGTTTACCACACCGATGCAGGAAGTGCTGGCCCTGCTGGAAGACCGGTATCCCGGTACGGCCGCCATCGGCGGGTTGGCGGGCGGCGGCCACGATGCGGGCGAAAACCGTTTCGTTCTGCAAGATGAGGTCTTTGAGAATGGATTGGTCGGTGTGCGGCTGTCCGGGCCGCTCGACATTCGCCCGGTCATCTCGCAAGGCTGCCGACCCATCGGCGACCGGTATGTCGTCACCAAGGCCGAACACAATCTCATTCATGAGTTGGGGGGCGTGCCGGCCTTGGAGCGCCTTCAGGCCGTCTTTGAATCGTTGGGCGGCGAAGATCGACGCCGGGCGCACCGGGCGCTGCACCTCGGGATTGTGGTTGATGAACACCGGGACCGGTTTGAGCGCGGGGATTTCCTGGTACGGAACCTCGTGGGCGCGGACCAAACGACCGGCGCGGTAGCGGTGGGCGATGTCGTCCTGGAGGGGCAGACGGTCCAATTTCAATTGCGGGACGCTCAATCCGCCAGCGACGATCTTCATCTGCTCCTGGCCGCCGACCGCGCGACCCATCAGAAACCGCCGCTGGGCGCGCTGATGTTCAGCTGTTGCGGGCGAGGGCTGGGCTTGTTCGGGCAAGCGAACCACGATTCCGAGGCGGCGAACGCACGCTTGGGGCCCATTCCGCTGGCGGGGTTTTTCGCCCAAGGCGAGATCGGTCCCATTGGGTGTAAGAACTTTGTGCATGGGTACACCTCCAGCATCGCCATCTTTGCGGAACGTCCCGCGGACCGGCGACGGGAGACCCCAGACGCTGAATCGGCGGACCAGCGCTAATGGCGCGTGACACGCTCATCATGATCATGACGCTGGTTGTAACCGCCGCAACTGGAGAAGGAGGCAGCATGGCCGCGAGTGAACAGGGCTCAACTCCACAGGAAATCACCACATCGTCAGGGCTGTCCTATGTCGATCACGTCATCGGGACGGGGGCTTTGGCCGTCGCGGGAAAAACCACGACCGTCCATTACACGGGCTGGTTGACGAACGGGCAGAAGTTCGACAGTTCGGTGGATCGCGGGCAGCCCTTTTCCTTTCCTCTGGGATCGGGCCGTGTCATCAAAGGATGGGATGAGGGAGTGCAGGGTATGAAGGTGGGCGGCAAACGAAAGCTCACCATCCCTTCCGCCTTGGGCTACGGGGCCCGCGGTGCGGGAGGCGTGATTCCCCCGAACGCCACGTTGATTTTCGACGTGGAACTGCTTGGCGTTCAGTAACCCGCTGTCCATGCGACAGACGCCCCTGATCAGCCAACATCGGTCTGCCGGCGGCAAGCTCGTGGATTTTGCCGGATGGGAGATGCCGATTCAGTATACCGGTGTGCTCGACGAATACCACACCGTCCGCAGTCAAGCCGGCCTTTTCGATGTCAGTCACATGGGCCGCCTGCTCGTGTCCGGACCCGGCGCCATCGCCTTTCTTCAACAGGCCACCACCAACGATGTGGAACAACTTGCCGTGGGCCAGGCGCAGTATTCCATGGTGTGTAACGAGCAGGGTGGCATTAAAGACGACATTTTCGTTTATCGGCTCAAGGCGGACGCCTATTTGCTCTGCGTCAATGCGTCCAACCGTGAGAAAGTCATGGGCTGGCTGCTCGATCATCGCTTCGAGCAAGCGGCGGTGCTCGAAGACCAGTCGGCCGGGTTGGCGCAGATCGCGCTCCAAGGCCCTCGATCCAGGGATATTCTGGCGGCGCTGTCCTCTCCTGACCTGGCCGGCCTGAAACTGCATCATATCCGTGAAGCCACGGTGGGATCGATCCCTGCGCTCATCGCGCGGACCGGGTATACGGGGGAGTTTGGGTACGAATTCTATGTGGCCGCCGATCGTAGCCCGGAACTATGGGAACGGCTCCTGAAGCAGGGCGCCGCCAGCGGACTGAAGCCTGCCGGATTGGGTGCCCGCGATTTGTTGCGTCTGGAGATGGGGTACCTGCTGTATGGAAATGACATCGGGGAAGATACCACACCGTTAGAAGCAGGGGTGGAGTGGACCGTCAACTTCTCCAAACAAGAGTTTATCGGTCGTGCTCCATTACAAAATCTGAAAGAGCGAGGAGTCGCCCGCCGGTTGGTCGGTTTTGAACTGCTGGAAAAGGCCGTCCCCCGCCATGGATTTCAGATCCGTTCATCAACCGCGTCAGAGCCGATTGGAGAGATCACCAGTGGCAATCTGTCCCCCCTCCTGCAGAAGGGCATCGGACTGGGGTATCTCCCGATCCCCTACACGGATCCTGGCACCCCGCTCGTCATCGATATCCGCGGGAAGGCCGTGCCGGCGCAAGTGGTGAAGACACCGTTTTACAAAAGGCCCAAAAGCTAGCGGCGGAGGAGGCTCAAGAAATCGGGCTGCACCCATTCATGCCCGTCGTCTGAGCCATGCCGGGAAGTGATGACAACGAAGAATATCTATACAGGGAAGGTCGTCACACTCAACGTGGAACGGGTCAAGCTTCCCAATGGGGTGGAGATTGATCTTGAGACCATCCGTCATCCGGGTGCGGCCGCGGTCGTCCCCCTGCGAGACAATGGACGCGTGGTGCTGATTCATCAGTTCCGTCATGCGGCGGGAGGATATATTTATGAAATCCCCGCCGGCAAGCTTCATCCCGGCGAAGACCCGCTGGATTGTGCAGCCCGGGAATTGGAAGAAGAAGTCGGGTATCGCGCGCGGTCGTTGACTTTGCTGTC
This sequence comes from uncultured bacterium, assembly GCA_965285965.1. GTDB lineage: Bacteria > Nitrospirota > Nitrospiria > Nitrospirales > Nitrospiraceae > Nitrospira_D. Next base: position 7,318 of record CBDIWQ010000233.1, read on the forward strand.
CAGTATTTTTACGGCGCCGGGATTCGCGGACGAAGTCATCCATGTCTACAAGGCCACGGGACTGACCCAGGGACGCCAACAGCTCGATCGGGATGAAGTGCTCGACGTTGTGGAGATGTCGCTGGAGGAGGCCATCACAAAAATCGCCGATGGCACGATTCGCGATGCGAAAACCATCGTCGGATTACAGGCCGTCTATATTGCGCAGCAGGTCCGGTAAAAGGATCGGCCAAGAGGTTCCCCGCGTGATGCGGGGAACCTCTTCAGCCTGCTAGCCTCGCCGGACGGAGGTTACTTACCCTTCTCGTCCTTCTTCTTTTCATCCTTCTTGTCGCCGAACGTGTCAGCGTGGCCGCCCTTCTTCTCGTCCTTCTTGTCCTTCTTCTCGTCACCGTACACGAGGACGTGGCCGCCCTTCTTCTCATCCTTCTTGTCCTTCTTCTCTTCACCGGCGAAAGAAGGAGCGCTGAAC
>CBDIWQ010000234.1:0-4842 GCA_965285965.1 uncultured bacterium
GTTGCATGGCCCTGAACTTGGGCGCGCCGCTCAAAGTACCCGCCGGAAAGGTTGACGATAACAAGCTGAATGGGTTGGAAGCGGCCGCTACCTTGCCGGTCACTTCGCTAACCAAATGAATTATTATCCCGTCCTGCTCGTCGATGTCGCGGAGCCTGCGTTGACAGAGGCCCTCGCCAAGATCCGATTGAGCCTTCAACGGGCCGTGGAGCGGGGCAGTCTGTCCGACCTTCAGGCCGCGTCGGCGTTGGGGCTGATTCAGCCCATGGTCGAGCTCCATCGTCTGCGGGACGCGGATCTGGCAATTGAAGCGATTCCCGAAAACCCGGCCATGAAGCAGACGCTCTTTGCCGAACTGAACGAGGTCTGTCGGCCGCATGCCATCTTCGCCAGCAATACGTCTTCCATCTCCATCACCAAGCTGGCAGCCGCGTCCGGCCGTCCTGACCGGGTCGTCGGGCTTCATTTCATGAATCCCGCCCCGGTCATGCGGCTCGTGGAAGTGATCCAAGGCTTGGAAACATCCGCACACACGTTGAATGTGGCGCTCGAGCTGGCACGACGGCTGGACAAACTTCCGGTCGTAGCCAAGGACATGCCCGGCTTCATCGTCAACCGGGTTCTTATGCCGATGCTCAACGAAGCGATGTTTGCGCTGGAAGAGGGCATCGCCTCGGCTGACGACATCGACCTGGCCATGACCGCGGGGGCCAATCATCCGATGGGCCCGCTGGCCCTGGCCGACCGGATCGGTCTGGACACGGTGCTCGCCATCTGCGAGGTCCTGTACCAGGACTTGGGGGATCCGAAGTTTCGACCTTGTCCCTTACTGCGTCGTTACGTGGAAGCCGGATGGCTGGGATGCAAGACCGGTCACGGCTTCTACCTCTACGCTTCCGAAGTGCCCAGGAGCCGGCCCTCTGTTCCCCATGGATGAACGGGGTGAGGAATGATGGAAGCCAGAAAACCGCGGTTCGCCTCCCTTTCCGGTCTTGATATCAAGCCTCTGTACGGGCCCGAGGATCTGAACGAATGGTCCCCTGAGGACGATCTTGGCCTGCCGGGAGCATTCCCCTACACACGTGGCGTCTATCCCACGATGTACCGAGGCCGGCATTGGACCATGCGGCAGTTTGCCGGGTTCGGATCGGCCGGCGATACCAATCGCCGCTTCAGGTATCTCCTCAATCATGGGCAAAACGGATTGAGCGTGGCGTTCGACATGCCGACCTTGATGGGCATCGATGCGGATGATCCCCGGGCCCACGGTGAAGTCGGACACTGCGGCGTCGCGATCTCATCGCTGGCAGACATGGAGCGGCTCTTTGAGGACATTCCACTGGATCAGGTCAGCACCTCGATGACCATCAACGGGCCGGCCCCGGTCGTTTTCGCCATGTACCTGGCCGTCGCGGAAAAGCGGGGCCTTCCTCTTGAGCGGTTAGGCGGGACGTTGCAGAACGACATTTTGAAGGAATACATCGCGCAGAAAGAATGGCTCTTTCCGCCTGAACCGTCGCTGCGCTTGATCACCGACACGATCGCCTACTGCGCCAAAGAGGTCCCCAAATGGCATCCCGTCAGCATCAGCGGGTATCACATCCGGGAGGCCGGTTCGACCGCGGCGCAGGAACTGGCCTTTACCCTGTACAACGGCCTGACCTACGTCGAGGCGGCGGTGAAGGCCGGGCTGGCCGTGGACAGCTTCGCGCCGCAGCTCTCGTTCTTCTTCAACGTCCACAACGACTTTTTCGAAGAGATCGCCAAGTTCCGAGCCGCCCGTCGGCTGTGGGCCCGCGAGATGCAACGCCGCTATCATCCCGGCGATCCCCGTTCTCTGCAGCTCCGGTGCCATGCCCAGACCGCCGGCTGTTCGCTCACGGCGCAGCAGCCCATGAACAATGTGGTCCGCACCGCATGGCAGGCTCTCGCGGCGGTGCTGGGCGGGACGCAATCGCTGCATACCAATTCGATGGATGAAACGCTGGCGTTGCCATCCGAAGAAGCGGTCAAGCTGGCCTTGCGCACGCAGCAGCTCATCGCCCAGGAGAGCGGAGTGACCAACACGGTCGATCCCCTCGGCGGATCGTACTTTGTCGAAGCCCTGACAAATCGTCTGGAACATGCAGCCCTCGCTTACTTCCACAAACTGGATGCCCTTGGAGGCATGGTAAGAGCCATCGAGCAGGGGTTCCCGCAACGGGAACTCCTCGAGGCCTCCCAGCGGTATCAAGGTGAAGTCGAGCGGAAGGAGCGGGTCATCGTCGGTGTCAACGACTATGTGAGCACGGAGAAGCGGCCGGTCCCCATTCTCAAGGTGGGACCGGAGGTGGAACAAGAGCAGCTCGCACGCCTGTCGGATCTCCGGAAATCCCGCGATCCATTCAAGATGGCAGGCACAGTGGAGGCCTTGCAAGAGGCAGCCGTCTGCGGCGAAAACGTGATGCCCTATCTGATTGAAGCGGTGAAGGCCAAAGCGACGCTCGGAGAGATTTGTGCGGCGCTCAAGGAAGTGCTGGGCACCTACCGGGAGCCCGTCGTTTTATAGAGCGATCAGCTGTCAGCTGTCAGCTGAAGAAGGGCGAACGCTGAGAGCCGATACTTAGGCTGAGAGCAGGGGGACCCCATGAAACTCGGCGCCTTTGAATTACATCCGGTGACCGACGGCCGCTTCCGCCTGGACGGGGGGGCGATGTATGGCGTCGTACCCAAAGTTTTGTGGGAGAAGTGCTGCGCCGCCGACGAGCTGAACCGTGTCCCGCTGAGTCTCACCTGCCTGCTGATCCGCGCGCACGGCCGGAACATCCTCGTCGACACGGGATTGGGCTCCAAGGAGGATCCTCAATTCCGGCGCAAGTTTGCGGTGGACCGGACGCCGACCTTGCTCGAATCCTTGAAACAGCTGGGCCTCGGACGGGACGACATCCATATGGTCATCAACACGCACCTGCACTTCGACCATGCAGGCGGCAACACCATAACGCAACGGGACGGCACCCTCATCTCCACTTTTCCGCGCGCGCACTATTACATCCAGCAGGGCGAGTATGAAGACGCCGCCCTGGCGAATGAACGGACCAAGGCCAGTTACCGGCGGGATAATTTCAGACCGATCGCGGACGTCAACCAGTGGGTGTTCCTCCAGGGCGACACCGAAATACTCCCCGGGATCACCGCCGTCGTCACGGCCGGTCACACACGCTGCCACCAGGCGGTCAAGATCGTATCCGAAGGCAAGGTGGCCTTCTTCCTCGGCGATTTGATTCCGACCGTGTCTCATATGCCTCTTCCCTACATCATGGGCTACGACCTGTACCCGCTTCAGACGCTGGAGACCAAGCGAGCGATCCTGGAGAAGGCGCGGGAGGAACAATGGCTGCTGTTGTTCGAGCATGATCCCCTCGTGCAGGCGGGACATGTGAGGAAGGATCAGGAGGGCAGGTACCTTCTCCAGGAGGTGAAAATATGACCGTCGCCGCCACGCCTCTCCGGGTCCTGATCGGAAAAGTCGGGCTCGACGGCCATGACCGCGGCGTGAAACTCGTTGCGCGGGCCCTGCGGGACGCCGGGATGGAGGTGATCTATACCGGCCTCCACCAGACGCCGGAGGAGGTCGTCACCACGGCGATTCAAGAAGATGTGCAGGCGATCGGATTGAGCATGCTGTCCGGCGCGCACAATACCCTGTTCAGACGCGTCTTGGAGTTGCTGAAGGAACAGGGCGCGCAAGACATCATCGTGTTCGGAGGCGGGATTATTCCAGAGGACGACAGAGCCGCTCTGGAGGCGGCCGGAGTCCGGGCGTTGTTCGGGCCGGGAACTCCCATGCCTGACATCGTGGATTTCGTGAAAGCGCTGCGGTGAGAACCGGAAAGGAGCGGGCCCGATGCGCGTGCTGACCACGGCGATACGACCAACCTCGAACGAATTTAAGCGCAACGTCGCTCATTACGAAGGCCTCGTCGCGGACCTCAAGAAACAGCTGACTCATGTGCGGAATGGCGGTCCGGCCGACGCCGTGGCACTGCACAGACAGCGCGGCAAGCTGACCGCGCGCGAACGCCTCGCCCTGTTGCTCGACCCCGAGTCGCCTTGGCTCGAGCTCAGTCCCCTCGCCGCGCTCGGACTGTACGATCAGCACCTTCCGGCGGCCGGGCTCATTACCGGCATCGGCATGGTGTCGGGACGCCCCTGCGTCCTGGCGGCGAACGACGCCACCGTCAAAGGCGGCACCTATTTTCCGAACACCATCAAAAAGCACCTGCGCGCGCAAGAGATCGCCCTGGAGCACCGGCTGCCGGCGCTCTATCTCGTCGATTCCGGCGGGATCTTTCTGCCCATGCAGGCCGAGGGATTCGCCGACCGCGATCACTTCGGCCGCATCTTCTATAACCAGGCCAGGATGTCGGCTCTGGGCATACCCCAGATTGCCGCGGTGATGGGCATGTGCACGGCCGGCGGCGCCTACGTGCCGGCCATGTGCGATGAGAATGTCATCGTCAGCGGCACGGGCACCATTTATCTGGCCGGGCCGCCGCTCGTAAAGGCTGCGACAGGCGAAGAGGTCACCGCGGAAGAATTGGGCGGGGCGGACCTTCACACGCGACTCTCGGGTGTGAGCGACCATTTAGCGCTGGACGACAAAGACGCCTTGGAGATTTGCCGGTCCATCATGGCCACCGTGGGCAAAAAGCCCGCGAAGCCCCATCGCGCTCAGCCGGACGCGCCGCTCTATCCGGCCGAAGAGCTCTACGGCATCATGCCGAGCAATCCGCGCCAGACCTGCGATGCGCGCGAGCTGATCGCGCGCCTGGTGGACGGCAGCCGCTTTCACGAGTTTAA
>CBDIWQ010000235.1:0-4713 GCA_965285965.1 uncultured bacterium
CGGCGTGACTTCAAACCCCAGCCTCCGCAATCCTTCGGCCAGGACCAGCGCCAATCCATGCACCCGTTCGGCGATCCGGCGCAGTCCCTCGGGCCCATGGTAGACCGCGTACATGCCGGCCATCACAGCCAATAACACCTGCGCGGTGCAGATATTGCTCGTCGCTCGTTCGCGCCTGATGTGTTGCTCGCGCGTTTGCAAAGCCAGACGGTAGGCGGGCTTCCCGGTGACATCCTTGGAGACCCCGACGATCCGGCCGGGCATCTGCCGCTTGTACTCGTCCTTCGTCGCGAGAAACGCGGCATGCGGACCGCCGAATCCGACCGGCACGCCGAATCGCTGACTCGAACCGACAGCAATGTCGGCTCCAAATTCGCCCGGAGACCGGAGCAGCGTTAGGGCCAGCAGATCCGTGGCCACCACGACCAGGATCCCCGCTTCATGCGCTTGCGCGACCACGGCGCTATAGTCGCCGACATAGCCGTCCGTGGCGGGGTATTGCAGGAGTATTCCGCAAAGTTCCGAATCGGACAAGGGAATGGAGGAGGCCGTGCCGGTGCGAACGGTTATGCCGAGCGGTTCGGCCCTGGTCCTCAGTACGGCGATGCTCTGAGGGTGGCAATCGCTCGACACAAAAAACCGGTTTCGTTCCCGGCCGTTCGCCCGGCTGATCGCATGACACATCGCCATCGCCTCTGCCGCCGCTGTCGCTTCGTCTAACAGCGAGGCGTTGGCCAAGGGTAAGCCGGTCAAGTCGGCGACCATGGTTTGAAAGTTGACCAGCGCCTCCAGGCGGCCTTGTGCGATCTCGGCCTGATACGGCGTGTACTGGGTGTACCAGCCCGGATTTTCCAGTATATTCCGTTGAATCACGCCCGGCGTAACACAGTCGTAGTATCCCATCCCGATGAGCGAGCGAGTGAGATGATTCCGGGATGCGATCTCCCGGAGTTCCTTGAGCACGGCCTGCTCACCGCGGTTTTGAGGCAAGTCGAGCGGTTTGGGCAGCCGGATGTCGCCCGGGACCGTGGCATCGGTCAGCGCAGACAAGGAGGGCATGCCAAGCGCCGCCAACATCTCCTTGATATCGGCGTCGCTGGGTCCGACGTGCCGGTGGACAAAACCATCCGTGGGTTCCAGAAACTTCGGCATCTCCATGGGATTACTCTATCCTCTGCATGGGTGGTCTGTGAAGGCGGCCAAGTGGCGGAAGACTATCATGTCATCCACTCTTTTCCAAGAATGTTGTGACCCGCCATGGCGGGTGTCCGTTCCAGTCCCGGTGTTCCTTCGGCGTGCCTCGTCTTGACCCTTTGCATCATGAAGCAGGCAATCTGCTACGCTCATGCGCGTCATCACGTACAGGGTTCTGCCCAGCCACCCCAGCATCAGGGTCGAGATGGCGCATGCCAAGTTTGGTATAATCAGCCACCCGGAGACTCCTATGCGTGTGCTGGTGATCGAAGATGAAACTAAGGTAGGCTGCTTCATCAAGCGGGCGCTTGAGGAAGAAAGCTATGCCGTGGACCTCTGCGAAGACGGGGCCAAAGGTCTTGAAATGGCGCTGGGGACGAATTATGACCTGCTGGTGGTCGACCTGATGCTGCCTTCCATGTCGGGTCTGGATATCTTGAAGCACGTCCGGCGGGAACGCGTTCAGACGCCGATCCTCATCCTCTCGGCCCAGTCGCAGGTCGATCAGCGGGTCAAAGGGCTGGATGCGGGCGCCGATGATTATCTGACGAAACCATTTGCGATCGATGAATTGCTGGCGCGCGTCCGGGCCTTACTGCGCCGTGGCGCGACGGAAGGGCCCGGCATCCTCCAAATCGACGATCTGGTCCTCAATCCGGCGACCCGCGAGGTGACCAGGGGCGGGCAGCGGATCGATCTCACGCTCAAAGAATATGCCTTGCTCGAATATCTGATGCGCCACACGGGCCGGGTGCTCACCCGTCCGATGATTGCGGAGCATGTATGGAACCATGACTTCGATACGTTTACCAATGTCATCGACGTGTATGTGAACTATCTCCGCAACAAAATTGACCGCGGCCGTCCTCGCAAACTCATTCATACCATCAGAGGCAGCGGCTACATGCTGAAAGCGGAGTAGCGGCATGCGCGGCAGGTTGCAGGCCCTCGGCTGCCTCGAACGCCGGCTCTCACACCGCGCCTTCCTGCCTCTTCCAGGAGTGACCTGATGCCGCTGCGCCTCCGGCTGACGTTGTGGTACGGAAGCGCCCTGGCCATTGTCCTGGTCATCTTCTCGATCGTCCTCTACGCGATTACCGCGCGCAACCTCCGCAACTCCGTCGATCAATCGCTGGAGGAAACCGCCACCACCGCGGTGCGCTCCTTGGAGGAACGGGGGTTTCTGCCGCTCATCGACGAGGAAGCCCTGCTGTCGCAATTCCCGGAGCTGGCCCGCATCGACAAGTTCTTTCAGATCTTCAGCCCTTCAGGCACAATTACGATTCGGTCGCCGAATATCAAGCAACATGAAGTGCCGCTCAGCCGGGCCGCCCTGGAGACCACGGTCAAAGGCCGGACCATCTTTGAATCGGCCAAGTATCCCAATGAGCCTCCCCTGCGTCTGATTTCGGTGCCGATTATCTATCGGGGTAATCTCCTCTACATCGTGCAGGTCGGCACTTCAATGGAATCGATCGAAGACACGTTGCGCCGCTTCCTCGTCTTGTTGACGATCGCCGTGCCGATAGCCCTGGCCGTGTCGCTCGCGGGAGGATGGTTTTTAGCGGGGCGGGCCTTGCGGCCGGTCGATGCGATCACGCTGGCCGCCCAGCGGATCGCCGCCGGGGACCTCAGCCAACGCCTGACGATGTCACGCGCGCCGGACGAGATCGGGCGGCTGGCGGCCACCTTCAACGACATGATCGGGCGCCTGGATGCCTCATTCCGGCAGATCCGCCAATTCACGAGTGACGCGTCGCACGAACTGCGTACGCCGCTCACCGTCATGAAAGGGGAAACGGAGTTGGTGCTCAGGCGACCGCGTCCGCTGGAGGATTATCAGTCCGTGCTGGAAAGTAACCTCGAAGAAATCGATCGCATGACGCACATCGTGGATGAATTGCTCTTCCTGTCCCGTGCCGACATGGGAGAAGTGAAAATGGAGTCCTTGCCGATTGCGCTCGAGTCCCTGGTGGAGGACATTCATCGCCAGGCGACTCTGCTCGGCCAGGACCGGAACATCGAGGTGGTTCTGGGCACCATCATGCCGGCCGTCGTGCAGGGCGACGAACTCCGCCTGCGGGAACTTCTGCTGAATCTGGTGGAGAATGCGGTGAAGTATTCCCATGCGGGCGGCAAGGTTGAGATCGCCCTCGTGACTGATCCGCAGCAGGCCCGCCTGTCCGTGACTGATCAAGGAATCGGGATTTCGCCGCAGGACCAACAACGGATCTTCAACCGGTTCTTCCGCACCGATGAAGCGCGGGCCCACACGAAGAAGGGGACGGGCCTTGGGCTCGCCATTTGCGCCTGGATCGCCGAGTCCCACAAGGGCCGGGTGGAAGTGAAGAGCGAACCCGGGCAAGGTGCGACCTTCACGGTGATCCTTCCCCTTGCCAGTCAGCAGCTTAACAAGTTTTAATTCCCCTTTAATCCTCCTCTCATCGCCGCCTGTTAGCCTCGAGGGTGCCGCATCAGGCTTTTCTGACATGAACATGAATTCGTCTCAGCCAATAGCCACTTTCACAACCAGTAAGTAAGGAGGAGTCTGTATGACCCCATACGTGCATCGGAGTATCGGCTCTGCGATCGGCATTGGCATCCTCGGCGGTGTGCTGGTCTGGGGTGGGCAATCCCTCACCACGTCGCATGCGTCCGGCAATGGCGCGGGGACCCCGTCAACCGCGGTTTCCCTACCCGCCTCCCCCGCAAACGGGTTTACGGAAGTGGCCAAAATGGTCACCCCGGCGGTCGTCAACATCACGACCGTTATGTCTGCCAAGGTATCTGATGGGCGTACGGTTCCGGACGAACTCCGGGAACGAATGGAAGAGTTTTTCGGGAAACCCTTCGGCCCGCGCGGCCGGAGTCCGCAAGGTCCAGCTGAACCCCCCAGCCCACGGATGGGCGGGCAAGGCTCCGGCGTCATCGTCTCCCCCGACGGCTATATTTTGACCAACAATCATGTCATCGAGAATGCGCGCGAAGTCACCGTGACGTTGCCGGACAAGCGGGAGTTCAAAGGCAAGATCGTCGGTACGGATCCCAAGACCGACTTAGCCGTGGTCAAGGTGGAAGCGGACAACCTGCCCACGGTCGCCTGGGGCGATGCCTCAAAGCTGCAAGTCGGGGAATATGTCTTGGCGGTCGGCAACCCGTTCGGCTTGAATTCCACCGTCACGCTGGGCATCGTCAGTGCGGTGGGACGCGGACATATGGGCATCACTCAATATGAAGATTTCATCCAGACCGACGCGGCCATCAATCCGGGGAATTCCGGCGGCGCCCTGGTCAACCGATCCGGAAATTGGAGAATCGTTGTTTCGCGAGGTGCAGCAGGGTTCCTCGCCAGGTACAGATGGGGAACGAGGTTCGGGACTGGGACTTTATTTGTGCGGGAAGTTTGTTCAACTGAACGGCGGAAAGATCTGGTTTGAGAACAATGGCAGCGGTAGAGGAAGCACGTTTACATTTACGCTGCCGGCGCATGAGGCGACAAGCGTACACCCGAGAAGATGG
>CBDIWQ010000236.1:0-6862 GCA_965285965.1 uncultured bacterium
CTCGCTGCCTAACCCGGAAGACACCGTGATGGTCGGTTCCACGGGCTGCACCAGTCTCGTGTTTCCGATGGTCGCCGTGCACAACATTCACTCGCTGTTCGGCAATCAAAATGCCGTGGCCTCCGGCCTAAAGAGAGCGCTCAGCGTCCGTTTTCCCGGCCGCGTGAAGGACGTCGTCGTCCTCGCCGGGGACGGTGCCACCGTCGATATCGGCTTGGACATGACCCTTCAAGCCTGGTTCCGCCAGGAAAAATTCACGACCATCTGCTTCGACAACGAGCTCTATGCGAATACGGGCGGACAGGAGAGCGGTTTGATGCAGAAAGGCTTCGTCGCCAAGATGGCCCCGGTCGGCAAGCTGTTTGATAAGGTCCGGCTGCCGGAGATCGCTCGCGAGTCCGGCTGTCACTATGTCGTCAACTGCACGGTCAGCAAGCCGTCCCTGGTCGAAAAGGTCATTCGCAATGCGGTGCACATCGCTCGCGAGATCGGTCCGACCTATCTCCAACTCTACACGCCCTGCATTCTCGAAATCGGAAAGAACAGCATGGAAGGGTTGCAGGAGATGCGCGATTCGGAGAAGCCAACCGAGCGGTTCGCTTACAAGGAATATGTCAGCGAACCGGCGAAGCAGCTTCTCGCTGAACTCGCCGCCAAAGACAAGGAGCGGAAAGCCGCGGCCAAGCAACTTGCGGGACAAGCCTAAGAAAACCGGAGGCGTTCATGATCAAGAAAAGACTCAATATTCGGATGTCCGGCTTAGGCGGACAGGGTGCGGTGACCGCCGCCCATGTCTTGGCCATGGCCGCCAACCGGGACGGAAAGTTTTCCATCTCTAATCCGTTCTTCGGCGCAGAAAAGCGTATGGCGCCGGCGGAAAGCTACTGCCGCATCGGGATCGAGCGCATCTATGACCGGGGAGAATTGGTATTCCCTGACGTTATTCAAGTGTTTCACCCCCAGGTTATTACGATGGGAAAGAGCTACACCATGCCGTTCTATTCTGGGGTGAAGGAAGGGGGCGTCGTCGTCATCAACTCCGCCCAGCCGCTTCTGTCTGAAGAGGACATCCAGCGGCTCAAGGACCTGAACGTCGCTCTCTTCTACATTGCCGGCACCGAACTGGCGATCGAGGTAGCCGGCACCGAGCTGTCTACCAACATGGCCATGATCGGCTCGGTGGCAGGTATCACCAAATGCGTGTCGATGGACGCGCTGGACGGCGCCCTCCAAGAACGGTTCGGGAAGAAATTCGTCGCTTCCGGAGGGACCGCCTCATTGGATGAAGCCATCAAGAAAAAGTTTGCCAAGAAAGAAATGCTCTTGGCGAAGAATCTGGCGACTGTGAAAGCGGCGTATGAGATCGCCAGTCAGTGGGCCGAGAAGAACAACGTTGAGTTGCGAGTCGGCAATCCGGCCGTCGCCGCGTAAGAGAAGGATTTCGCCGTATGTATAACGTCGCGCAAGTGATCGACGAGAAATGTGTTGCTAAGAAAGGCTGTCGCCTCTGCATCATGTATTGTCCCGAGGCCAATTGCCTGGACTTGAATTCATCCAAAATGGTGGCCGAGGTCAACATTGACCGATGCAAGGGCTGCGAACTCTGCGTCGTCGTCTGTAACGCGGCCAAGCACGAGGCCATCCTCATGCAAGCCGTAAGCGCGACAGGCCAGCTCATGTCGAAGAAGGGCGAATCTGCAGCACTCGGCCAAGCCTACCAGGGCTAACAGGCCAGGACGTCTCTTAAACCCCATAGCGTTCGACGCTATGGGGTTTTTTGTTGGGCAGGAGGTGAATGCGTGGCAAGCGAAGATAATGTCCTTCGAGAGTTGATCGGGGAGATTTCCAGCCTGATCAGCGAATACCCGAAAGCGCTGGAGCGGCGCGCCTCACTCATCCAAGCCGGGGGGAAGGACCCGGAGTTGGTCGAGAAACTGGTCAAGGCGGCTGACACCATGCGTGACAGCGGGAACCTCTACTTGACCTGGGCAAAACACTATGCCGCGGTCGCCGAGGGAAACTCCGACGCCTCTTCCGATGAGGACGAGACCGATGATTTCGACGTCTAAAAAAGTCTCCCTATTTCCGGGACAGTTTTGTTAAAATACGGACCTTCGATTGCTTCCCTTGTTCCCCGGTAGCTCAGTTGGTAGAGCAGCCGGCTGTTAACCGGCTGGTCGCAGGTTCGAGTCCTGCCCGGGGAGCCATATTTTCTGAAGTCGCCCGGACGTCCCGCTGCTACGTCACACCGATCCAAGAACCGTCTCACCAAAGTGTGGTTGCCCTCTGCCGCTCATGGCAGCTGGATTATGACTGGCAGGCCAGGCGTCATGGCGACCAACGGTGGATATCACGAGTGCTTTTTCTTTCCGCTATGATTGACGGCATGGATCACAGGGCGCCTTCATTTCGGCCGGCACTCGCACTCCGCAATGCTCATGTGATGACCCTGGTGCCTCGATATTGGCCGCGCGATACCTCCTTAATCGGGATGCCGCAGGAAGGGCGTCTGTTCGCCGTCGCACCAGACACCCAATTATATGGCTGGTGTCATTGGCAAAGAGACCGTGCCTCGTCTCCCACCGTTGTCTTGGTGCATGGGCTGGAAGGTTGTAGCGAGTCGCACTATATGCGCGGCATCGCGGCCAAAGTGTACGCGGCAGGATGTAATGTCCTCAGGATGAATCAACGAACCTGCGGCGGCACCGAGCATTTGACGCCCACGCTCTATAACAGCGGCCTCAGCGGAGACTACCGGGCGATCATCCATGAATTGGCTAACCGTGACCATCTCGAACAGATATGGTTGGTGGGCTACTCCATGGGAGGAAACCTCGTGCTCAAAGCGGCCGGCGAGCTTGGCACGACGGAACGGGCCTTCGCCGGGGCCCTGGCCGTCTGTCCCAACATCGATCCCACGCAGTGTGTGCGAGCGCTGGAGGAACGCAGAAACTGGTTCTACCATCAGCATTTTCTAGTCCGGCTCAAAGCGAGACTCCGGCGAAAAGCCGCTCTGCTGCCGGGCAAATGGGATCTCACAGGATTAGAGCGGATTACGCGCATCAGCGATTTCGACGATCGGTACACGGCGCCGGACGGAGGCTATCGGAACGCTGAAGATTATTATGATCGCGCCGGCGCGCGTCATGTCCTGAGCCGGATCGGCGTCCCGACGCTCATTATCACGGCCCAGGATGATCCCTTCATTCCTTATTCCATGTTCGCCCTGCCGCTGGTACACAACCATCCGAAGATTCGTCTACTGGCCCCCCGCCACGGAGGCCACTGCGGGTTTTTTCACTGGAGCCGGGACGGCGAAGACCCGTACTGGGCTGAAAATCGCGTTGTCGAATTCTTGCAGAACCCGCGGTGACCGTGCGGGTCTGCCTCCGTGGATGGCGCCAAGGCGCGACGGAGGAGTGTATCAGTTCATCAGATGGGTGCGGACTTCGTTCACGTAGGTGTCGAAGGGATCCGGCATGGGGAACGGCGGTCGGCCGCGAACTTGGAAGACGGACCAGTTGATCATGTAGGCCGGAAAGAAACGCTCCTCCGATGGAGCATGCTGTGCTTCAGCGGGAGCGCCGGCCGCCAGCAAATGCTTCACCAGTTCACTGCGGCCATAGGCGCGCGTATTCTTGGGACCCTGGTCCATGGCCAAATCAATGAGCCGGTCCGTCGTCAGTCGCGGAACACGTCCCTCCTGCATGAGGGCGGCATACAGACTCTTGTCAGGATCGAGGTTGTGGTACTCCAGATCAAGACTCTTCAGCATGGGATCGTGCCAATCCGCATGTTCCGCCTCCCGGTAGGATTCAATGAGCCAAAGCTTCGAAGCCCAATCGATTCGCCCCACCAGCTTGGTATAGTCCCCCCGTAAATCCTGCAGGACGGCTTCCCACTGCGCCAGCACCCAATCGGTTTCATCGTCCTGTCCCTGGCAATGGGCCTTGGCGGCGGCCAGGTACTGTTCCTGGATATCGATGGCCGACATGGTTTTTCCGGATTGCAAACGGACCAGCCATTGCCGTGCCTGGTCTTGGGAAATCTCCTGCAGCGTTTCGACGGGCTCCGCAATATCCAGCGCATCGGGAGCATGGCCCGCTTCAATAAGCTGAAGCACGAGCCCGGTCGTGCCCAACTTGAGAGCGGTCGCAAACTCGGCCATGTTCGAATCCCCCAGCAACAAATGAATCCGCCGGTATTGATCTGGGTCCGCCAGCGGTTCATCACGGGTATTGACGATGGCGCGGTTCTGCTGCACCCACTCGAAGAAGTCGTTTACAATGTGATCCGCGCGCTGGGAAATTTGAAACGGCAACTGGTTAAGATCCGGACCATGGCCGGCACCGATCCGGTGCACGATCAACCGGTCCGTCTGAATCCAGGCATCCTGCGGGCTCGCCGCTCCGATACGTCCGGCACCTGTGAAGATCTGCCTCGTGACGAGAAACGTGACCAGCGGAGCCAATCCGCGCCGGCTGAAGGGAAACCGGCGCGTCACCAGAAAGTTCTCATGCGATCCGAACGTCGCATCCGTTTCATGATCGATGTTGTTCTTGATCAGCGAGACCGTGTCCCGCCATCCTAACGCGTCGATGGCCTGTTGCAGGATCTGATCGCCGGCCCGGTCGGATGCCACCACATCGATGAGGCTTTCGCATTCCGGCGACGCATATTCCAGATGCCCCATATCGAGATAAATCCGGCCGGCGTTTGTTAGAAATCCGCCGTTCCCGGGTGGCTCGTCATGCCCGCGATGATGGAGATCCAGCACCCCGCGGCGCTGGACATGAAAAATATGGTCGCGCAGCTGGTGGGCAAACCAGGTCGGGGAATGATCGGGGTGGTCCTGCTGAACCAGCAGGCCGTATTCTGTTTCCAGGCCGAAGATACGATTCAACATGCTAGCGGGGCAATGCGGCTTTAATTTCAGACGGGAGCAGTCGTCCCACCTCATCGGCCGTCAAGATCCGGTATTTGGACGGACCGGGCTGATGGCGGTCCAGCACGGCACATTCGATGGTCTTATCAGCCATGGTGTCTCGCAGATGCGCCGAGAGTGCCACCTCACTCGTTTGGGTCTCCGTGCCGCCCTTTTCCTCCGGCTCCCGTTCGTTCGCGGCCTGCCGCTGGGCCCGGTCCCCCAACGCCCATGCGTGAAGCGCCAGCGGGAGCGCCTGCCCCAACGGAACCGCTGCCGTCATGCCCCGGCGAAGGTATGACGTCATGTCCGCTTGAATGGCGGGCGTAGCGGCCAACACCGCACAGCCGACGTTTTCCTCAAACGTACCATCGTAGTTGATGGTCAACAACGCATCCTTGCCCTCTTTGTGCCCGAGTTCGGCCAGCAGGATTTTCAGGATAAAGGGCGCTTTATACACCTCTTCGAACGCCTGCTTGACGACCGGAGCTACGCCGTACTTGACGAGCCGCGCACCGGTCACATCGAACGGAGACCGGTTGAAGCCTTCCGTATGCGCCATTTCCAGCAGGCTAAATCGAAGCTTTTCTAAATCGGCCGGATGACCCATGCCGCCCAGCGCGATCCGGTCATAAATCTCATACAGTTTCGGCGTGCCCCTGCTCACCGTCGCCAATAGGATACCGCCGTCATAGGACAGGGCCACAACCGGACTGCCTTGCTTGAACTGCTCATCCAGATAGGTCCGGCGGTTCCCGACCGCTTCCACCCACCGGTAGGGTTCTTCATACATGGCGCACCACCTGCGCTTCGTACAGATACTTGAGTTGTGCATCCGCAACCGCGCGCACTCCGGACTCCGTAATCAGCTTCAGGACCGGATAGAGACTGGCCTCACGGTTCACTCCGCCCGTCGCCGAGTCGAATTCCGCCGCGCTGGTCAGCAATCGCAACGCTTGAATCATGGCCTGCTCTTCCCCCAATGTGCTGAGCGGTTGTTCGCCCCACGTGTTCACATAGTGCAGAATGCCCCGAATCGTGGGAGACCCGGATCCCGACACGGCATACTCGACGCCCTCGAATTCCGCGCCCAGGATATCGTAGAAATAGATCTTGGCGGCGCCTTGCTCGAAATCGTAGCCGGCGAAGATGGGCGCCACCGCGCCGGTGCCGGCTAACGCCGCCGCCACGTTTTCTTTGAGCAGCTTGGAGACCGCCCGTAACTTTCCTTCGAAGCTCAATTCCTGCAACTGTGTCCGCCGGTAGTATTTGAAGGAATGTTCCAAGACCCGCACCATTTCATACGCCGTAGCGGGCACTCCCGCGATCGCCATCACACTATGGCGGTCGATGTCGAGCACTTTATCCGTGCGGTCGTACATCACCATATTGCCGGCCGTGGCCCGTCGATCGCCGGCCACCAACACGCCATCCCGGTACTTAAACGCCAGAATAGTCGTGGCGGTCGTCAGTTCCTGCCCGTTCCCCGCTGGGCCGGGACTTCCGAACGTGTACCCTTGCGCTTTGAGGAGTTGATAGAAATCGCCCTGCATCCCCATGCCGTCACCTTGTGTCACAGTAAAAAAGTTATGCGTGCTGCGGTCAACTGCTTCTTTTCGCCGCCCCTACTCGCCCGTTCGTTGCCGGTACCGTTCCGCCTGCTTGGGATCCACTTTTCGCATGCGCTTGAGCAAATTGTCCTTGTCGGGCGACCCGGTTTCGGGACGGCGGGGTCCGCCGCCTTCTTCGGAGGGTGACGGTGAGGCGGGCATCGGATCGACCGGGCCCTCCCGGCGCTCGGGCATCAAGTGAGTGTGCATGATCATGTATCCTTTCGCGTCTTCCAGGCAGCGAGCGCCGCCGACGGAGAAGCCGCCGACTCGAACATCGCTGCACAGGCGGTGACCTCTTCAGGGTTAAACAGATCGCTCATGTCCA
>CBDIWQ010000237.1:0-6547 GCA_965285965.1 uncultured bacterium
CGGGTGCTGGCCAGCAAGCGACGGGCACTGGAAACCGGCACACCCTGGGAAGAGATCTTTCCATTGCGCGGCAAGGACGGCCTGTTCCGCTGGTTCCTGAGCCGGGCGGTCCCGATCCGCGACGCGCAAGACCGGATCGTCCGCTGGTTCGGCACGAACACGGATGTCACCGAACAACGGCAAGCGGAGGAGAACCTGCGTGAAAGCGAGGACCGGATGCGGCTGTTCTCCGTCCAATTGGAACAGTTGGTGGAGGAACGGACCAATGAATTGACGCAGTCCCAGGCTCAGTTGCGGGCGCTGGCGACGGAGTTGAACCTGACCGAGCAGCAGGAGCGCAAGCGGCTGGCGGCCGAACTTCACGACCATCTGGCGCAAATGCTGGTGTTATGCCGGTTGAAGCTCGGCCAGTCCAGACGGATCCCCGGGGTCGTGGAGGACTGCCAGCGGCTCATCCGGCAGACGGAAGAGGTCTTAGACGAGGCCTTGACCTATACGCGGACACTGGTCGCGGATCTGGCTCCGCCGGTATTGCATGATTTCGGGTTGCCGGCCGCGCTGAAATGGCTGGCGGCTTATATGGAACGGCATGAACTCGCCGTCACGCTGGAGGTGCCGGATGATCCTCACCTGGCGCTTCCTGAAGACCAGGCGGTGCTGCTGTTTCAATCGGCCCGCGAGTTGCTGATGAACACGTCCAAGCATGCCGAAACCGGCGCGGCGACGCTATCGCTGTCACAACGGAACGGCGCTCTCCACATCGAGGTGCGGGACGAGGGGAAAGGCATGGACCCGCTGGCGGCCCAGGTTCCCTCCCTCTCCTCCAAGTTCGGACTGTTCAGCATCCGGGAACGGATGCGTGCGTTGGGCGGCGCGTTTCAGATCGAATCGGCGCCGGGGAGGGGCACGACGGCCCGGCTGGTGCTGCCGCTCGGCGGCGAAGCCGCCGAAACGTTGTGCGTGAAGCGTGATGCGTCATGCGGGAAACGTGACGAGCGTGATCCGTTATGCGTGACGCATGATGCGTTGAATGGGGGAGCCGTCAACTCCTCATCCGACCACGCCTCACGTCCTTCAAGCAGCGGTCAGCGGTCAGCCGTCAACGCCTCATCCGAGCACGCCTCGCGCGTCACGGATCACGGATCACGTTCTTCTCATTCCGGGCACGCATCGCGAATCGCGCATCCCGGATCACGATCGATGATCCGGGTCCTGCTGGTCGACGACCACGCCATGGTCCGGCAAGGGTTGCGCACGGTGCTTGACGGGTATGCCGACCTGGAAGTCGTGGGGGAAGCGGCCAACGGCGAAGAGGCGGTGGCGCTGGCCGAAACCTTGAATCCAGCGGTGGTCGTCATGGACTTCAATATGCCTCACATGAATGGAATCGAAGCCACGGCAGCGATCAAGGAACGCTCGCCTGACACCATTGTGATCGGTTTGTCCGTGAATGCCCAGGGCGACAACCAGGAGGCGATGACGGCGGCGGGGGCCAGCATGCTGTTGACGAAAGAGGCGGCCGTCGACGAACTGTACCGGTCAATCCAAGACCTGTTGTTGTCGAAAAGCGGATAACCTCAGTCTATCCCAAGAGGAGACACTGTTATGGCAAAGGATCTTTCCATGTCTTCCCTGAAGCCGGCCGCGGATGAGCCGATCTCCAACCTGGAGCTTCCGTTGGAGCGGGACCTGTTCACCCGCATGCTGATCCGCGAGTTGAGCGGCACGCTCCAGGAGGTCGTCGGTCTGGAGGAAGCCTCCGGCTTCGTCAGCATTGTCGGCCAGAAAATGGGCGACCACTTGAACCGCGAATATAAGCAGGCCTTGCAGGTGGCCAGTTTGACCAGACCGCAAGTGCGCGATGTGCTCGTGGATCTGAAGCGGCGTATTCAAGGCGATTTTTATGTCATCGAGGAAGATGACGACAAGATCGTGCTCGGCAACCGCCGGTGTCCCTTCGGCGACAAGGTCTTGGACCGGCCGGCGCTCTGCATGATGACATCCAACGTGTTCGGGTCCATTACAGCCGAGAACCTAGGGTATTCCAAAGTGGTGTTGGAGCGCACTATTGCGCAGCATGATCCCGGCTGCCGTGTCGTCGTGTACCTGAAAACGACGCCTGAAGGGGAAGCCGCCGAGGGACGCGAATACTTTAAGGGAGTGTAGTCATGTCAAGGGCGCTGGCCGTCTTGCTCAAGCTCTCGTCCGATCCGATGATCTTCCTATCGGGGGAGGGGATCATTGTTTCCGCCAACCAGGCGTTCGCCGAATTGTGTGAAACGACCGTGGACCGGCTCAGGGGGCAATCGATCATGATCTTCTTCGGAACACCGGAAGCAAGGGTCAGGGAGATCGTGGAGCGATGTTCCCGGACCAGCGGTCCATTGCCGTTCTCCGCGGAGGTCCGCACAGCGAAAGGTGTGCCGGTCCGCTGTCACGTCCTGGGCGCGCTGCTGGAACGAGGGGAGTCGAGCCGCTCGACGACGATTTCGTTGCGCGTGACGCCTCATCCGGCATCTACCCAGAATTTTAAGCAGCTCAATGAGGAGATCTCGTCGTTGAAACGGGAAATCCTGGCCAGAAAGCAGATGGAGGAGGCGCTGCGCCGCAGCGAAGAGGAGCTGTCGGAGTTCTTTGAGAACGCGAGCGTCGGGCTGCACTGGGTGGGACCGGACGGGACCATCTTGCGCGTGAACCGGGCCGAGCTTCAACTGCTCGGGTACAGTCGCGAGGAATGTGTCGGCCGTCCCATCACGGACTTTCACGTCGATCAACCGGTCATCGACGATATCCTGGCCCGGCTGGGGCAGGGCGACGTTCTGACGGAATACCCGGCGCGCCTGCGGTGCAAAGACGGCTCGATCCGTCACGTGCTCATCAGTTCAAGCGGGTTGTTCCGGGACGGGGCGCTCGTCCACACGCGCTGTTTCACGAATGATGTGACGGACCGTCAGGCGGCGGAGCAGGCGCTTCGCGCGAGTGAAGCGCGATATCGCGACCTGATCCATGGCCTGCCTGCGGCCGTATACACCTGTGATTGCGAGGGCCGGATCACGCTCTTTAATCATGCCGCGGCGGTCTTGTGGGGACGCGAGCCGGCCATCGGCAACGATCAATGGTGCGGATCGTGGAAGATCTATCGGCCCGACGGGACCCCGCTGCCGCTGGATCAATGTCCCATGTCCGTCACGTTACGGGAAGGCCGCGCGGTCCGCGGGGAAGAAATCATCATCGAACGCCCGGACGGGACCAGACGCCACATCCTTCCGCATCCCGAGCCTCTCAAGGACGAGCAGGGCCGCGTGGTCGGCGCCATCAACATGCTGGTCGACATCACCGAGCGGAAAGAGGCGGAACGAGCCCTGGCCAATCTGGCGGCCATTGTGACCTCGTCGGACGACGCCATCGTCGGCAAAAACCTCGATGGCATCGTCACCAGCTGGAACAAGGCGGCCGAGCGGCTCTTCGGCTATCGAGCGGACGAGATGATCGGACAGTCCGTCTTACGACTCATTCCGCCTGAACGACACGATGAAGAACCCGGCATCCTGGCCCGTCTCAGGCGGGGGCAAGCCATCGAGCACTATGAGACCATCCGATGCCGGAAGGATGGCAGCCGCCTGCACGTTTCGCTGAGCGTCTCACCGGTGATCGATTCACACGGCACCATCATCGGCGCCTCGAAAATCGCGCGGGACATCACCGAGCAAAAGGTGGCCGAGCAAGCCTTGGTTCAAAGCCGTGAAAAGCTCCAGAGCGCCCTGGCATACCAGGAGTCCATCATCAGCAATATGGGAGAAGGGCTGTATACTGTAGACTGCGAGGGGCTGGTCACCGCGGTCAATGAAGCGGCGGAGCGCCTCTTCGGATGGACCCGGGAAGAACTGCTTGGCCGGAAAATGCACGATGTGACGCATTATGTGCGGCCGGACGGTACGCCGTTTCCCGCCGAAGAGTGCGCGGGATTGCGGGTCCTGCATGAAGGGGTGGCCGTAGTCAACCGGGAAGATCAGTTCATTCGCAAGGACGGCACTCTCTTCGATGTGGTGTATAGCTCATCCCCGCTCTGGGCCAATGGAAGAATCGCCGGGCTGGTGGTCGTCTTCCGGGATGTCTCGGACAAAAAGAAAGCCGACGAGGCGCTGCGCGAGCGCGATCGCGCCCTGACGATGGCCAATGAGGATTTGAGCCGGCAGACCGCAGCGCTGACGGAAGCCAACAAGGAGCTGGAGCAGTTCTCCTATTCCATCTCGCACGACCTGCGGGCGCCGTTGCGCACGATCGACGCCTTCACGCGCATCGTGCTGGAGGAGCACGGCGCGCAATTGGATGTTGAGGCCGCACGGTGCCTGACCATCGTCCGCAAAGCGGCCGGGCAGGCCGGCGAATTGATCGATGATCTCCTGGAGTTCTCGAAACTGAGCCGGCAGAGCATGCGGCTGGAATCCGTGGCGATCGCCAATTTGGCGCGCGAAGTGGCGGAGGATCTCCGGATCATGCAGCAGAGCCGGAAGATCGATTTCATGGTGGGCGACTTGCCGCATGCCCACGGGGACCGGCGGCTCCTCAAGATCGTCTGGACCAACCTGATCGGGAATGCGGTGAAGTACACCCAATACCGGGAGGAAACCAAGATCGAGGTGGGGTGGATCCCGGACGAGGCGGGCGACGACCGGGCGGTCTATTATGTCAAAGACAACGGCGTCGGGTTCGATATGCGGTACGTCGGGAAATTATTCGGGGTCTTCCAGCGGCTGCATCGGAAAGAGGAGTTCGAAGGCACGGGTGTCGGGTTGGCCATCGTGCAGCGTGTGATTCACCGGCACGGCGGCCGGGTATGGGCGGAGGGCAAGGTCGACGGCGGGGCCACCATCTATTTCTCACTACGAAAGGCCGCGTCATGAACGACGGTGTCGAGATTCTGCTGATCGAAGATAATCCGGAGGACGTGGAACTGACCTTACGGGCGTTCGAACGGTATCATCTGGCGAACAAGATCCACGTCGTGCGGGACGGGGAAGAGGCGTTGAACTGTCTGTTCGGGAGCGAGATGCGCGATAAACCGCGTTTGATTCTCTTGGATCTCAAGTTGCCGAAGGTCGACGGCCTGGAGGTGTTGCAGCGGTGCAAGTCGGATTCCCGGACCAGGGCGATCCCGATCGTGATCCTGACTTCCTCGAAGGAGGAGCGCGATCTGGTCAAAAGCTACGACCTCGGCGTGAACAGTTATGTGGTTAAGCCGGTGGACTTTCCGCAGTTCACGGACGCCGTCCGGCATTTAGGCATGTATTGGATGCTGTACAATCAATTGCCCGCGGAGTTTTCGCATCGGCCGTAAGCCGCAGCCGGGATCCGCGGCATGGTGCTCGACGAGAAGAGGAGTGCGATGGGCCAACTGCGTGTGTTGATCGCCGAAGACAATCCGCTGGACGCCGAGTTAGTGGTCCGGGCGCTGACCAAAAGCGGCTATGATCCCGAATGGCAGCGGGTCGACCGGCAGGCCGACTTCATGAGCCGGCTCGCCAAGGATCCTCCGGACGTCATCATATCCGACCACGCCATGCCGCAATTCGGCTCCGCTGCGGCGCTCCAATGCCTGCAGAACAGTCAGCTGTCGATTCCCTTCATCGTCGTCTCGCACGCGATCGGCGAAGAGGAAGCGGTCAAGCTGATGCATCAGGGCGCCACTGATTTTTTGATGAAAGACCGGCTGGGCCGTCTCGGTGAGGCGGTGCGGCAGGCGTTGGACAAGCATCGATTGCAGCAAGCTCATGCGGCATCCGAGCAGGCGCTGCGGGCGCTCAACGAGGACTTGGAGAGCCGGATCGCCGAGCGCACGGGCGAACTGCAGGCGGCGAACAATCTGTTGGAAAAGGAACTGCAGTTCCGCAAGCAGGCGGAGGATGCGTTGCAGCGCCTCAACGCCGAACTGGAGCAGCGGATCGAGCAGCGCACGCGCGACGTCGTGACCTCACACCATCGCCTCCGGGCCCTGGCGTCGGAGCTGACACTGGCCGAGCAGCGGGAGCGCAAGCGGCTGGCGGGAGAACTGCACGATTATCTCGCCCAGATGCTGGCCTTGGGACGCATGAAGATCGCGCAGCTGCGGGGCCCGCTCGCCGCCGCGCCGGATCTCGCACAGCCGGTCCGCGAGCTCGACGATCTGTTCAAGAACGCCTTGAGCTATACCCGGTCCCTCATGGCCAAACTGAGCCCCCCTGTGTTGGACGAGTTGGGCCTCTCGGCGGCGCTTGGCTGGCTCGCTGAACAGATGCCGCTGCAAGGCCTGGCCGTGGAGGTGCGGGTCGCGCAGGACGACGTGCCCTTGCCGGACGAGCAGGCCGTCCTTCTCTTTCAATCGGTAAGTCGGAGGCCAAGCGGTCTTAGGAAGACAAATGTACGCAGCAACTCCTTGGCTCACAGAACGACATGGCTACGATCCGACTTCGGCGGCGCTTGGCTGGCTCGCTGAACAGATGCCGCTGCAAGGCCTGGCCGTGGAGGTGCGGGTCGCGCAGGACGACGTGCCCTTGCCGGACGAGCAGGC
>CBDIWQ010000238.1:0-4777 GCA_965285965.1 uncultured bacterium
TCCGGTCCAGTACGAAGGCGAAGAATGTTCGCATAACGTGTTCTACACGGGCGCGGCGGTGAACCAACAGGCCATTCCGGCGGTGGAATACCTGATGAGCAAGGAAGGCGGAGGCTACAAGAAGTTCTATCTGCTGGGAACGGACTATGTCTATCCGCGGACGACCAATAAAATTTTACGCGCCATGCTACAGGCCAAAAAGGTGCCGGCCGCGAACATCATGGAAGAATACACGCCGTTCCATCATCAGGACTATCAGACCATCGTCGGGAAGGTGAAGAAGTTTGCCGCCGGGGGCGGGGCGGCCGTGATCAGTACCATTAACGGCGACAGCAACGTGCCGTTTTATAAGGAATTCGCCAGTCAAGGCCTCCGAGCCGAGGATGTACCCGTCATGGCGTTCAGCGTCGCAGAAGATGAGCTGCGCGGGATGGATACCACCGCCTTGGTGGGGCACCTGGCTGCATGGAATTATTTTCAAAGCGTGGATTCCCCACAGAACAAGCAGTTCGTGGCTAATTTTAAAGCGTATTGCAAGAAGCACAATCTGCCTGATGGCGACAAGCGCGTCACGGACGATCCTATTGAGGCGGCCTACTTCGGGGTGCATGTATGGAAGCAGGCCGTGGAAAAGGCCGGCTCAATCGAGGTTGACAAGGTCCGCAAAGCGGTCTATGGCCAGAAGTTCCTTGCGCCGGGGGGAGAAATCATGATGGACGCCGGCAACCATCACACCCACAAACCGGTACTCATCGGGGAAATTCTCAAGGACGGTCAGTTCAAGATCGTGTCGCGCTCGAAGGGGCTGGTCAAGCCTGAGCCATGGAGCGAGTACACCAATCCCGATAAAGGCTGCGATTGGGTCGACCACCAAGGCACCTATCAGAAGAAAGCCTAGACGAATCGGCTTTCTTGCGAATGGGTGATAACGGTTGATGAGATCACATTGAGGGCTATGCCGCACAGAGGCCGGACAAACATACTCCAAGAATACGTTGCTAAGTTCGCCTCCTATGGCATCATTGCGCTGCTTGCTGCAGGGAGCTGGAGCGGCCTCGCTTGGGCAGGCGAACCGGTATCGGTGCCGGCGCAGCCGGATCAAGCTCGGCGTGCTTCCTCACCGGCCATTCGCGACCTTCCGGCACTGGTTGAGCGTTTGACGGGTGACGATCCGGCTGCGCAGGATGAGGCCAGAAAGGCTCTCGTCGAGAACGGCGATGCCTCGACGCTGAAGCGGCTTGAAGAATTCACCGTGGAGGCGGACCGGGCCACCCGCATCGCCATCAAGCCGGTCAAGGACCTCCTTAAGAACAAACTGAATCTGTCCAACGAGTCCGATGAGGTCCGCCGAGTGGCCGCCGCCGACCTCGGTGCGTCCGGACACGCGCCGGCTCTGCCCTGGCTTGAGGCAGCCGCGAGCCAGGAGCCGCAGCGATGGGTGCGCTACGCGATGGAAGAGAGCGCCGCATTGCTGCATTTGATGCATGGAGACCGGCAGGAACAGGCGCGTGCCGCAGCGGCTCTGGGCGATCTACGAAGCCAAAATGGTCTGCCGGCTCTGAAAGAATTGGTGCAACGCCTGTCGACGGAGTCGGCCCATGATGAGGCCGACCAACCGCTCCTGTTGGCCGCCAACCGCGCCATCGAGCGGATCGAGCTGTGGAGCACATGGGCCGCGGTCTTCGAGACCATCTTCCGGGGCATCAGCCTCAGTTCCATCCTTCTCATGATGTCGATCGGATTGGCCGTCGTGTTCGGTTTGATGGGTGTCATCAATATGGCGCATGGTGAGCTGATGATGGTCGGCGCCTATGCCACCTTCGCGACGCAGGAACTCTTCAAAGCCGTCCTGCCCTCTTCCTGGTTCGAGTCCTATTTCCTCGTCTCGCTGCCCGTGTCGTTTCTGGTCGCCGGACTGGTCGGGTTGGTCCTGGAAGCGACCGTGATCCGGTTTTTGTACGGGCGGCCCTTGGAAACCATGCTGGCTACCTGGGGCGTCAGTCTTATTTTGATCCAGCTTGCGCGGGTGTCCTTCGGCGACCTCACCGCTGTGGCGGCGCCGGCCTGGCTGAGCGGCGGCGCTCAGGTGATGGTCGGCGTCTATCTGCCCTACAATCGTCTCTTCATCATCGGGCTTTCACTCCTCTGCGTGATCGGAATGTATGCCGTGCTGTACAGGTCCAGCCTGGGCTTACGCGTTAGGGCCGTCACGCAGAATCGAAACATGAGCGCCTGTCTGGGTATCCCGACGAGGAAGGTCGATGCCTATACCTTCGCCTTCGGATCCGGGTTGGCGGGCATGGCTGGCTGTGCCCTCACGCTGGTGGGGAATGTGGAACCGGGTCTGGGGCAGAACTACATCGTGGACTCCTTCATGGTGGTGGTCACCGGAGGCGTCGGCAAACTGGCGGGGACGATTGTGGCCTCGCTGGGAATCGGCAGCTTGAACAAGTTCCTGGAGCCCAGCTTTGGCGCCGTGTATGGTAAGGTTCTGATCCTGGTCCTCGTCATTCTGTTCTTGCAGCGGCGTCCTTCGGGGCTGTTTGCTATCAAAGGGCGCCAGGCCGACTAGGGGAGGACCGGATCATGAGTGCGGAAGCGATCGAGGGGCAGCCGCGAGAGGAAGCCGAAGGACTGACCTTCTGGCTCGTGGGACTCCTGCTGCTGATCATCCTCCCAGCCATGAATGTGCTGCCTGGAGAGGATTCGTTGCTGCACGTGTCGGATTTCACGCTCAATCGTTTGGGGAAATTCCTCTCCTTCGCCATCTTGGCCCTGGGTATCGACCTCATCTGGGGATACACGGGCATCCTGAGCCTCGGGCATGGAGTATTCTTCGGCATCGGCGCCTATTGTATCGGGATGCACCTGATGCTGACCATCGGGACGGAAAGCGTCTATGGCAGTCACCTGCCCGATTTCATGGTGTGGAATCAGATCACGGAATTGCCGTGGTTCTGGACGCCGTTCCAGAGCTTCCCGGCCGCCGTCCTTGCCGCGATCCTCGTGCCGGTCGCCTCTGCGCTGCTGTTCGGATTTCTCGCGTTCCGCAGCCGGATCAAGGGCGTCTATTTCGCCATCATCACGCAAGCAGTGGCCCTGTCCGCATGGCTGGTCTTCAATCGCAACGAGACGGGTGTGGGTGGCACCAACGGGCTGACCGATTTCAAACAGTTGCTCGGCTTTCGCTTGAGCGAGCCCGGCACGCAACGGTTTCTCTATTTGGTGACCGTGGTGGCGCTTGCGGGGTCGTACTTTCTTTGCCGCTGGATCGTGCAATCGCGGACGGGGAAGGTGCTGGTCGCCATCCGGGACAGCGAGCAGCGGGTGTTGTTCTCCGGGTATTCGCCGTCCACCTATAAATTATTCGTCTTTGTGGTGTCGGCCGGGCTGGCCGGCGTGGCCGGCATGTTATATGTGCCGCAAGTCGGGATCATCACCCCGGCGCAAATCGGCGTGCTGCCCTCGCTGGAGATGGTAATTTGGGTGGCGGTCGGCGGCCGGGGAACCTTGATCGGGGCCATGATCGGCGCGGTCGGCGTCAACATGGCACGCAGCATTCTGACGAATTATTCTCCGGAACTGTGGCCCTTTGTCCTGGGCGGGTTGTTCGTCGGCGTCGTCCTGATGTTTCCCGACGGCCTCGTCGGTCTGATGCGGCGCCTTCACATCCAGTCCCTTCGTAAGATGTGGAGGCCGAAATCGCCGGCGTCGGAAAGTGCGCCATCATGAGCGATCGCGGCTCCATCATTTATTTGGAAGGCGTCATCGTCGAATACGACGGCTTCAAAGCGCTCAACAATCTGAACTTCATCGTCATGTACAGCGAACTGCGCGTGGTCATCGGGCCGAACGGCGCGGGCAAGACCACCCTGCTGGACGTGATTTCAGGAAAAACGAAACCGGCTTTCGGGCGCGTGATTTTCGGGAAGGATACGGATCTGCTGCCGCTCCGCGAGCACGAAATCGCCACGCTCGGCATTGGACGGAAGTTTCAGGCGCCCTCCATCTATACCAACCTGACGGTATGGGAAAATCTGGATCTCTCGTTGAAACGGGAGAGCAAGGGCGTATTCGCCACCTTGATGAGCAAGCCCACGGAAGAAGAACGCCGGAAGATTGAGGAGACGCTCCAGACGATCGGCTTGCAGGACGCTCCGCATCGACGGGCGGGGTCGCTTTCTCACGGGCAGAAACAGTGGCTCGAAATCGGCATGGTGATCCTGCAAGATCCTTCGTTATTGCTCGTGGATGAACCCGTGGCCGGCATGACGGATAAAGAAACCGAGCAGACCGGCGTGCTTTTGCAACATCTCGCTACCAAACATGCGGTCATCGTGATCGAGCACGATATGGAGTTCGTCCGGCAGATCGCGAGGGTCGTGACGGTGCTGCATGAAGGCACGGTCATCTGCGAGGGAACGGTGGAGAAAGTGCAGGCCGATGAGCGGGTGCGGGAGATTTATCTGGGGCGCCAAAAGGTCGCTCATTAGCGGCCTGGTGAAAATGTCTCCGAGCGTCGTTCTCGCTCGACAAGATCCTCAACTCACCGCATGGGGGAAACGCTGCCTTGGCAGCTTGGAGATGGGTGGGTGCTTCCGGTCTTCTCTCGTCTGCGGTCTTGCTGGGAGTCATTTTGACAGCTCCGCTAGGGGCATGTGACAACATCAATGTTGCGACTCGATAAGGTCAACGTGTATTACGGCGAAGTCGGAGGCCAAGCGGTCTTAGGAAGACAATGCGCCACTTCAACTCCTTGGCTCACAGAACGACATGG
>CBDIWQ010000239.1:0-10606 GCA_965285965.1 uncultured bacterium
AGTCACCGCGCTCCTCACGGCCTTCTATAGTTTCCGCCTGGTGTTTGTGACCTTTTGGGGTCCGTCCCATGTGGACCCGCGGCATGCCGGACATATCCATGAACCGCCTCGGACCATCACGACGCCGCTCTTGGTGCTGGCCGGCTTCAGCATCGTGACCGGCTATCTGGGTATTCCCTCGTTTCTCGAACCGGTCTTTTCCAGGGGGAGCGAAGGAACCGCCCATCACGGCGGGGCCGGTCTTGCCATCATGGCGGTGGCGACTCTGATGGGCCTGGCCGGCATCGCCGGCGCCTACTATGCCTATGTGCTCCATCCCGGATTGCCGGACCGCATGGCCCGGCGATGGCAGGGCTTGTATCAAGGGTCGCTCCATAAATGGTACGTGGACGAAGCGTACGACCGCCTCTTTGTGCAGCCGACCTTCGACGTCGCCTCCCGGTTATGGCAGCGGGTCGACGTGGGCATGATCGATGGAGCGGTCAACGGCGTCGCGCGAGCCTTCGCCTGGGGTGGATGGCTGCTCCGATTGGTCCAAAGCGGACAGACGCAGCACTACGCCCTCGGCATGGCGCTGGGAGCCGTCCTCTTATTCACCATGTTCATGTTCCTCTGAGGAATCCCGATTCGTTCACCTTCACATCACCATGACGCTGGACCGTTAACCACATGACGAGTGCCTTTCCCTGGCTGACATTGTTGATCGTCGTCCCGCTGGCCGGCGCAGCCGCCCTGTGCCTGGTCAAAGAGACCAGCGTCAGAATGGTCGCGCTCGGCATCACGCTCGCCGACCTGCTGATCTCCCTGCCGCTCTGGTGGCTGTTCGATGCCTCGTCCGGCCAGATGCAGTTCACCGAGCGGGCCGTCTGGATCACCGCCCCGCCGATCCATTACAGCCTGGGCCTCGACGGGATCAGTCTGCCGCTGGTGCTGATGACGACGGTGCTGATGCCGCTCTGCGTGCTGATCTCATGGCGCTCCGTCGAAACCAGGCTCAGAAGTTTCATGGCCATGCTGTTGATCATGGAAGGCGCGATGATCGGCGTCTTCGTCGCGCTCGACTTCGTGCTGTTCTACGTGTTCTGGGAAGCCATGCTGATCCCGATGTATCTCTTGATCGGCGTCTGGGGCGGATCAAATCGCCTCTATGCGGCGATCAAGTTCTTCCTCTATACGCTGGCCGGGAGCGTGCTGTTGCTCGTCGCCATTCTGGCGCTGTATTTCAACGGCGGCCATACGTTTGACATCGTGCAACTGAGCCAAGGGACCTATCCGGCCTCGCTCCAATTCTGGCTCTTCCTAGCCTTCTTTGCCGCCTTTGCCGTCAAGGTGCCGATGTTTCCGTTCCATACGTGGCTTCCGGATGCCCACGTCGAGGCGCCGACCGCCGGCAGCGTCATCCTGGCGAGCGTGCTGCTCAAGATGGGCACCTATGGGTTTTTGCGCTTCAGTCTCCCGATGTTGCCGGAGGCCTCTCAGGCATTCACCCCGTTGATGGTGACCCTGTCGATCGTCGCCATCGTCTATGGCGCCTATATGGCGCTCGCCCAGTCGGATCTCAAGAAACTGATCGCCTATTCCAGCGTGAGCCATATGGGGTTTGTGACGCTCGGCTTGTTCATGTTCAATATCCAAGGTATCGAAGGCGCCGTCATGCAGATGGTCAACCACGGGATTACGACGGGCGGCCTCTTCCTCTGTGTGGGCATCATCTACGAGCGGACCCACAGCCGTCAGATCGCCGACAACGTAGGTCTCACGAAGCCCATGCCGCGGTATGCAGTTGTGTTGGTCATCCTCGCGCTGTCTTCGCTGGGCTTGCCGGGCACCAACAGTTTCGTCGGCGAGTTCCTGGTGTTGGCCGGCACCTTCCTTTGGAGCAAGATCGCCGCGGCACTCGCCTCGTTGGGCATTATCCTGGCGGCCGCCTATATGCTCTGGATGATCCAGCGGGTGGCCTTCGGCCTTCCGTTGCCTGCCATGCTGCCCAAACTGCGTGATGCGAACCGGCGGGAGATGCTGACCCTGGTGCCGTTGGTCGTCCTGGTCTTTTGGATCGGGCTGTTTCCCAATCCTCTCTTG
Organism: uncultured bacterium; assembly: GCA_965285965.1. GTDB lineage: Bacteria > Nitrospirota > Nitrospiria > Nitrospirales > Nitrospiraceae > Nitrospira_D. Next base: position 2,083 of record CBDIWQ010000239.1, read on the forward strand.
ACCCGCATGCATGCCAGCGTGGAGAAGGTCATTGCGCGGTCCTTGCCGTCCGTGCCCGCATCCCCGACCGCCGCCGGTCCGCCTCCCGCCGCGCCGGAACCGCTACGTCCTGTCTCTGCGGAGGTCGGCCAGCCATGACCTTCGCAATACACGATCTGTTCCTGGTCCTTCCCGAGTTGCTGGTGATCGCGGCCGCCTGTCTCGTCCTGGCGCTGGATCCGGTGCTGCATGCCTCCAAGAAGGACGGGCTCGCGTGGCTCAGCCTGGGCACGCTGGCCATCTGCATGGGCCTCACCGCCTCGCAAATGAGCCAACCCGCGACCGCGTTCGGCGGCCTGGTCGTCATCGACGCCTATGGAGCCTTTTGGAAGCTCTTACTCTACTTCGTGACCGGCCTGACCGTGCTGCTGTCATTCTCTTATCTGAGGGAAGAACGGCTGTACATAGGCGAATACTACGGATTCGTGCTGCTCGCGCTTTGCGGCATGATGGTCATGGTGTCGGCGGCCGACTTGCTGACCATCTATCTCGGCACGGAACTCATGTCGCTGTCGCTCTACGTCATGGCGGGACTCAAACGGTCGGAGCCTCGTTCATTGGAAGCGTCGGCCAAATACTTTGTCCTGGGCGCCTTCTCCTCGGGCATACTCTTGTACGGCATCTCGCTCTTGTACGGCGCAACCGGCAGCACCAGACTGGCCGCCATCGCCGGGGCCATCAACGGCCGGAGCCTCGACGATCCCCTGCTGTTATTTGCGACCATTCTGATTGCCGTGGGCTTCGCATTTAAACTCGCCGTGGTGCCGTTCCATATGTGGACGCCGGACGTCTATCAAGGGGCCCCGACCTCCGTCACGGCCTTCATGGCCGTCGCCTCGAAAGCCGCTAGCTTCGGCGCGTTTCTGCGCGTGTTCATCGAAGGGTTGGGAGGGCTGAAGGCCAACTGGTCCGCCATGTTCCTCGTGCTCTGCATCGCCACGCTGGTGTTGGGCAACATCGTCGCGCTGGTGCAGACGAACGTGAAACGGATGCTGGCCTACTCGAGCATCGCCCATGCGGGCTATGCGCTGATCGGCGTGGTCGCCGCCGGGCGCTACACCGGTGCCACCGGCAGCACGCATGGAGTCGCGAGCGTGCTGCTCTACATCGCGCTCTACGCGTTCATGACGTTCGGCGCGTTCGCGATCGTCGCTATGCTCAGGAAGGGCGGTCTCGAAGGGGAAGAGATTGAGGATTTCACCGGTCTGGCCAAGCGCCATCCCGTCGCGGCCTTGCTGATGCTGGTCTTCATGGTGTCATTGGCCGGGCTGCCCCCGACCGCCGGATTCATCGCTAAGTTATACGTCTTCATGGCGGCGGTGGAGGCCGGCATGACGTGGCTGGCGGTCTTGGCCCTCGTATTCGCGGCCGTATCAGCGTATTACTACCTGCGCCTGGTGATGGTCATGTACATGCGGGAGCCGGGTGCGTTGACGAGCGCTTCACCGCGGTTCGTGATGTCGCCGGCCTTGTCTATTGTGCTCGCTTGCGCAATCGCCGGCGTGGTCTGGTTTGGAATCTATCCCAATCCGCTCGTGAACCTCGCCGCGCAAGCCGTGCTGACGCTGAAGTAGACTCACGGTCCCGCAAGCACTCCGGATTTGTCGTTACGCCCCCTCGCTGCGTCCGATGAGAGGCTTCATGAGCGTCCTTCGCTTCCTGCTCGACGTCGCCAATTCCTTCCAACGCCACGGATGCGCCAGCCTGGCGGCCTCTCTGGCGTTTTTCTCCTTGCTGTCCCTGTTTCCCTTGGTGTTCCTCTTGCTGTACAGCATCAGCTTTCTGGTGTCCCAAGAGGGGATCGGCGAACAGTTTTTGCTCAGTTTCCTGAAAAGCTTTCTGCCGTCATTGGGCGAGCACGTCGCCGAGGAGTTTCATCGCATCAGCGCCTTGGAAAGCGTGCGGTGGGTCGTCTTTTTGTCCTTTGCCTGGTTCGGCGCACTGGTCTTTTATGAATTGGACTATGCGCTCAATGTCGTGTTCGAGAGCACCCGGCGTCGTCATCTCCTCATTTCGACGGCGATCTCCGTCGCCCTGCTCGGCGCGACCTCGCTACTGTTGATCGTGTCCTATGTCGCCACGCAGATGATCAACTACCTGATCAGCTATGCGCCGCGGCCTTGGGGGATCGATCTCGTCGGCCTCGCGGCCCATGATTTTCTGCTGACCTATACCGTCCCCTTTGCCCTGGCTTTCCTAATGGTGAGCCTCTTGTATCGGTTCGTGCCGCGCCGCCGTCCGGAATGGCGCGAAGCCATGGTCGGCGCGATGACATTCGGCGTCCTGTGGGTCGCGGCGAAGCTTCTGTTCGTCACCTATAGCGGCTACGCCACGGTGTATGTCCGGCTTTACGGGTCCCTCCTTGAAATCGTCCTGTTGCTGCTGTGGGTCTACTACTCGTCCCTGCTGCTCTTATTCAGTGCCGCGGTCGCCCATCACCTCCAGCAACGTGCGCATCTCTCCGCTTCGCCGCCTTCTTCCGATTGAAGCCACTCAGCCGGGTGTTGCCTGCCGCATCACTTCTAAGGTGACGCGCCACGCCGGTGCACGTTCCGCCCTTTTCCTGGCGAGGGCTTCCGTTCCCCGCTAATATGGCTACCGGCACGGAGGCAACGTCGTCATGTTTGACGAATACGGCAAAGAGCTGATGATGCTGGGAGGAACGATTGCCGGCTTTATCGCGGCCTTGCTGACCGTGATGGAGAAGGTTCTGGATATCCAGAGCCGCGTTCACGCCAAGAAGGATCCCAAAACGGCCCCTCAACCGGAGCGGCCATCCGTGGAATCCTTGTCCACCATCGATTTCTTTTCCTCAAAACCGCTGCGGGGATCCTCCTATCTGCTGCTGAACGAAACCAGCGTCATCCTGGCGGCGGGCGTGCTGCTGAATTATGTGGGACTGACGCTCAGCCGTCACCTCGAGAGCATCTTGTTCCTCGACATGACGGGCACCGCCCTGGTTGCCATTTTACTGGGTCCCTGGTGGGGCGCCATCGTGGCCCTCTTGTCGAACTCCGTGGTCAATTGGCTCCTCTTCCCGGAAGCCGGCGCCGATGTGATCATCTTTCCCTGGTCGCTGGTCAACATGACCGGCGCACTCTTCTGGGGCATGTTGGCGAGGCAGGCGGGTTTCCAGAGATACGTCCGCACGAGTAAAAGTTCCGGTCTGGCGCATACCTGGTTCCTCCTGAGTTTCGGCGTGGCCGGCGCAGTCGTCATGAGCCTCCCCGGGACGCTCGTGCAATCGGCGCTCGACGAACGGTCCGTCTTCGCACTCAATCCGGAAGTCGCCAACGCGCTCGCCGGCCGGATCGCGCTGTGGGAATCCATCGTCGAGATGCAGGTGGAATCCTGGCTGGGGGTCACCTGGGGAGAACACGTCGGGTGGTACGTGGTCAACTGGTTTCAGAACTGCGTCCGGTATATTCCGGACAAAACGATGAGCGCGGCAATCGCCTTAGTCGTCTTGAAGTACGGCTATCCGCTGTTCGAGCGTGAGCTGATTCACGGCGGACCGGACGGCGATCGGCCCGGCGACGAACGCATCCTGCCGCTGGTCCTCGGTCTCCTCTATGCGCCCTCTTACGCCGTCCTGATCAGCAGCGACCCATACGCCGGCATGCTGTACTGGCCACTGTGGTCCATGCCCTGGCTCGTGATCCTGTACGGCTATTTCAGTCTACGGTATTGGGGCCTCTCCGATGAGGCGCTGCATCAGGCCCGCCTGCAGCGGGCCGAACGTTATGCGCGCGCCTTGAAGCCCATGGGGAAGGAACCCTCGTACGAATTCTGTCGACGGCTGATCCTCGCCACACTCATCGCGAGCTTGCTCTTCGCGCTCTGCCTGCCGGTCGTATTGATGAATTTCTATCGCGTGACGTTTAAGTTCTTCTGTGTCGTCTACGGCTTCCTGCTGGTCGTTCACCTCATCCGCGTCGCCATTGCACAAAACATTTCCGTGGCGCGTGCGGACGGATGAGGACGATCAGTCCCGGACGTCGTCCCACCGGAGCGATTAGGATTTGCGGAGTTGGAGGAAATGGACGATGGCGGACTGCGTCACGAGACCGACGATCTGCTCGCCGTCCATGACGACGAGCCGATCCCACCCGTCCCGCGCCATGCGCTCCATGGCTTGAATCACCGGAGCGCCTGGTGCCACCACCAACGACGGTGAAACCGGACGCATAACCTGGTCGACTCTACGCCACATCCAGAGGGCGGTCGGGACCGCCTGCACCTCTTCGACGGTCAGCAGCCCTCTGAGTCTGCCATCCTCCATAACGGGGAACCCCCCATAGCCATAGGGCCGAAAATAGTGAACGACCGCGTCTTCCAGGGTGGAGTCCGGAGGAATCGTCACCACGGCCTGCACCATCAAATCGCGCACGGGGATGGCGCCGAGCGTGTGCTGCAGCGTCGCCTGCCGGCGGCTGGCGAGCGCGGCGGCAAACAGAAACATGCCGATAAAGATGATCCACCCGCCATTGGAGACCATGGCAGCCGGCAGCGCCCCGCTCATCGCTGCCATGATGACGCTCATGCCCAAAAGTCCGAACAGGACGCCGAAACCGAGACCGATGAACGCCGCCTGTTTCGTCGCCCGATAAAAATCCTTTCCCCAGGCCCAGAGTCCCGCCCGCAACACCCGCCCGCCGTCCAACGGAAACCCGGGAATGAGATTGAATAAGCCCAGCTGGACGTTGACCATGCCCAGCAAGGCTCCCAGCATCACGAAGCCTTTCGTGGCCTGCTGCTCCTGCATCAATTCTACGAGGAAGACCAACCCGAGACACAGGGCCCCCAGCAGAAAGCTCACAATGGGGCCAGCGATGGCGATGAGAAATTCTGCGCGGGGGCTGGGCGCTTCTTTTCGCATGTGGGCGACGCCGCCAAAGATGAACAGCGTAATCTGGTCAATGGGGATGCGATAACGCAAGGCGACATACGAATGGCCCAATTCATGGAGCAGGACGGAGACGAACAGGAACACCGCTGCAATTCCGCCCATGGCCCAATACCGTCCGGACGACAAGCCCGGCAGCGTGTCCGGCAGATACCCCGTCGCCAAGGTCGAGGTCACGAACAGAAACACCAGGAACCACGACGCATGCACACGAACGGGAATGCCGAGCGCCCGCCCAATTTCCCACGATGGCCATTGCATAGGCTCACCGTATCAGCCATGCAAATCGGGGGTCAACCATCCCCTCAGGGGTTTGAGGTATACTGCTTATGATGAATGCGAGCATCGCCTTACGCCGGCTCCTCCTGCTGCTCCTTGTCCCTCTGGGCGTTGCTCAGTCTGTGACGGGATCGGCACAGGTCGTGACTTCCGGGCCTCCATCCTGTCCGGGCGTGGCCTTGACCTTCGACTTGTGCCCCGTCCGCAAGGAGGCGGGATATGATGGGCCGTTGATCGAGTACCTGACTCAGCATCGGATTCCGGCGACCTTCTTTCTGTCGGGGAAGTGGATGGTCACGCACAGCGAGGCTGTCGAACATCTGCTCGGGATCGGGTTCTTTGAAATCGGCACGCACGGCGAGGTGCACGCACATCTACCGATGCACAATGCCGCCGAGCAACGGCAAGAAATTCTCCGCCCTGTCGCGCTCCTTGAGAAGCACTATGCCCGCAAGGCCACGCTGTTTCGTCCGCCCTACGGCGAATATGACGACCTGACGGTGAATGTCGTAAAAGCGCTCGGCCTGCGGTTCATCCAGTGGAGCATCGAATCGGGCGATCCGGACCCCCGTCTGACAACCGACCAGATCCTCGGCACCCTATCCAAGCGTGCCAGGCCCGGCAGCATCATCGTGTTCCATGCGAACGGCAAGGGCAGGCAGACCCGTCAGGTGATCGAGCGCCTGACCAATGACGTGCTGCCCCATAAAGGGCTCATACCGATGACGGTCAGCGAACTATTACACTGCAAGCCGCTCCCGCATGAGTGACCCAGTGATCAGGACCATGATGCCCGATGACCGTGAAGCGGTGGTCACCCTCTTAGCCGAGTCCGACCCCTGGAAGACCCTGGGATACACCAGCGAGGACTGGAAGCGCATTTTTTGTCCGATCCCGCAAGACCGCGAGACCTATGTGGTGGAATCCGGCGGGCATGTGGCCGGCATCGCGATCGTGAAACCGCAGTTCCTGCTGGGTGACTATTTGGAACTCCTGGGCATTGCGCTCTGGGCAAGAGGAAAGGGGCTAGGGGCCACGATGCTCGCACACATCGAGTCGGCGGTGTTCGGACGAACCAAGAACCTGTTCGCATGCGTATCGGACTTCAACCTGCCTGCACGTGAGTTTTACAGGAAGCAGGGGTTCCAAGAGATCGGTCCTATGCCGAATTTTTTGATCCCCGGCAGCGCCGAATTGCTCCTGCGGAAAACGGCAGGCCCGGCGAGAAAGCGTTGAACGCCGAGGGCTCCACACGGAACTCACCATGAAAGTGACCAAATTCCTCCACACCAGAATGCGCGTGAGTGATTTGGATGTAACCATCCAATTCTATACCCAAGTGCTGGGGCTTGAAGTGCTCGAACGGAAGACATCGCCTCGCGGGTCGCATCTGGCCTTTCTGAAGGTCCCGAATAGCGACGAACTGATCGAGTTAACCAGCTTTCCCCCGAGCGGGCCGGTCCGCGTCCAGGCAGACCTGGTCCATCTCGCCTTTCAGGTTGATAATCTTGACCAGACCATGGCTCGCTTGCAGGCCAAAGGCGTCCCGGTTACCGACGGCCCGACCCAAACCTCCTCCGGCAGCCGGTTCATCTTCATCGATGCCCCGGACGGCTACGAAATTGAACTCATCGAACGGCCCTCCGGCGTCCCTCTCGTCTAACCGCAACGCACCCTCTTTTCCTCTGGTTCGTCTTCGTGCTACCTTCCTCCGCCGATCAGCGTATTGACCGTCAAGGAGACTGGCATGAAGAACGGGTTCTTTCGGGGGCATGGGCTCGGCAACGACTATATTGTGATGGATCCCAAGGAACTGTCGTTTAGACTCAGTCCTTCCAACATCCGGGCTGTTTGTGACCGCAATTGGGGACTAGGCAGTGACGGCATTTTGGCGCTCGTCACCTCCAAGAAAGCCGACTTCGGCCTGCGCATCTTCAATCCGGACGGCAGCGAAGCGGAGAAGTCCGGCAACGGCCTGCGCATTTTCGCGCGCTACCTGCATGCGACCGGCAAGACGAGAAAGAAGTGTTTTACCGTCGAGACCAAAGGCGGGCTGGTCACCATTGAGCTTCATCTCGACCGCCATGGCGATGCCAGTGCGGTGACCGTTGAGATGGGGCAGGCCACATTCAACCCGGCGGCTCTGCCTTGTACGCTGGCCGTCGAGGAGTTGATTGAGCAACCGATTGAAGCAGCCGGTCGCCCGTTGACCTTCACCGGCGTCAGCGTCGGCAATCCCCATTGCGTCGTGTTTAAACCGGCGGGACACTCCTGGTCCCGCGAAGACCTCCTCGGGCTCGGACCGATATTGGAAACGCATCCCCTCTTCCCCAAACGCACCAACGTGCAACTCGCCGTGCCAACCGGACCAAAGGAAATTTCGATCCTCATCTGGGAGCGTGGAGCCGGGGAAACGCAGGCCTCCGGCTCGTCATCCTGTGCCGCTGCCAGTGCAGCCGTACGTCTGGGACTCGTCAAGGGCCCCGTCACAGTCAGGATGCCGGGAGGAACACTCAACATCCAAGTGGACAAGGGTTTCGCTCTGACGATGAAGGGCCCCGTGGCGGAAGTGGCGAGAGGCGCACTGAGTCCGTCATTCGTACGGAGCCTGAAGTAGTCGCCGCACTCCGGCTTGCTTGTCTTGCCGAGCCGGCTACTGCGCCGTAGAATGGCCTCATGGCAAATCCGGCGCAGACGAACCTACAGTCGCAACTCGACCACCTGCCCTCCCATCCGGGCGTGTACCTGTTCAAGGATGCGCAGGGCGAAATTATCTACATCGGCAAAGCGGCCGTGCTCGCCGACCGGGTCCGGTCATACTTTCAAAAGGGCGCGGACCACGACCCCAAGACCGGCCTGCTCGTCAGCCAGATTGCCGACCTTGAAACCATGGTCACCCGGTCGGAGCTGGAAGCCCTCATCCTTGAGAGCAACCTGGTCAAACGCCATCGCCCGCGGTTCAACGTCGTGCTCCGGGACGACAAACAGTACCCCTATGTGCGGCTGCCCATTAAAGAGGATTTTCCACGATTGTCCATTGTGCGGCGGGTCCAGAAGGACGGAGCGCTCTACTATGGTCCCTATACGCCGGCCAATGCGCTCCGGGAAACGCTGAAAGTCATCAAGCACGTCTTTCCGCTCGCGACCTGCTCCATCGACATTACCGGCAAGGCCGACCGGGCCTGTATTGAATATGAAATCAAGCGGTGCATGGCGCCCTGCACCGGCAACCAGACGCGCGACGAGTATCATCACATCGTCAAGCAGGTCCGTCAGTTTCTCGAAGGACGCGATCGTGAG
>CBDIWQ010000240.1:0-6153 GCA_965285965.1 uncultured bacterium
AAGTTGCCGGGAGTCCGGGACGACCGTGAAACGGCAACCACGCAAGTGAAAGTCGGCGATGTCGCCTACTGGGGAGCCGGACAAGTCGGAGGCCAAGCGGTCTTAGGAAGACAATTAATGAGATCAACTCCTTGGCTCACAGAACGACATGGCTACGATCCGACTTAAGTTGCCGGGAGTCCGGGACTACCGTGAAACGGCAACCACGCAAGTGAAAGTCGGCGATGTCGCCTACTGGGGAGCCGGACAGGTCCTGGCCATCTTTTTCGGCCGCACGCCGATGAGCATGGGGTCCGATCCGGTTCCCGCGGACCGGGTGAACGTGATCGGACGTATCGTCGGGGATGCGAGCCAGCTCCGCCGGGTCATGGATCAGTCCACCATTCGTATCGAGCCGGTGTAACGGCCATGCGCCTCTCCAGGGAACGCGTGCGGCATCTCACGGACACTCTGGCCACCCGCCTGCAGCAGGAGGGGCACGTCGAGATTATCGGCGACCGCAAGGCGCTGGTCGAGGCGCTCCAGCATGCCGTGACCGAGGAGCTGTCGCTGGAAGATCGTCTCAACGCGGAGGTGCGGCAGCTGCTCAAGGCCTACGAACAGCAGATTGAACAGGGCCAGGTCGATTACCAGAAGATGTTCGTGATGATCAAGCAGAAACTCGTCCGCGAGCGGGGTCTTATTCTGTGATGCGTGATCAGTGATCAGCCAGAGAAAGCACCAGTGAGCCGCACCCATGTTGAGCCCGGATAAAGCCAGCCATCTCTCCCACGTCATCCTTCAGGCGATCAAGCGCCATGCGGCGGTCAAGGTGACGGGCGAGGACGGGAAGGTGCTCAAGGCCATCAAACAGATCCTCGCGGCGGAACTCGCACAAGAGGAAGCCATCGACCGGAAGGTCAAAGCCAAGCTGGCCTCTTATTCGCGCGGCATCATCGAAGGAAGCGCGGAGTGGGAGGTGTTGTACCGAAAGACGTTTGAAGAAGAGTCCAGGAAACACGGTGCGTGAACCAGAGAGGAACCATGTACTATCTGTCTGTGCTGCTCGCGATCCTTATGATAGTGACGGGCGGGGTGACCGCCTGCGCCGGCAAATCCAAAGCCAAACCGCTCGTGCCGCTGGCCTTGACGGAAGGCGGGGTGAAAGCCCAGGCAATCACGCTGACGGAACAGGGCTCGGAAGCCTATCAAGCAAAGCAGTTCGAAGAGGCGAAGAGCCTGTTCGGCCAGGCGATGGCCGCGGCGCCGCAGTCCGGCCAGGCGCATTATAATTATGCGCTGGCGCTCAACGCGCTCGGCGACGCGGAAGGGGCCCGCCAACATTTCCTGGAAGCCGCGAACCTGGCTCCGGGCGATAAAGTGATTTGGGATTCGCCGGCCTTGGCGCCCTTCGGCAATCCGAGCGTCAACAAGGCGACGAAAGAACATCCGTACGGGACGAGCCGGCCGACGATCGGCAGCGGGCCGCGCTAGCGCCCGACCGGCGACGTTTCAGCCTCATTCAGAAGGGTAGGTCAGCATGGCGAAGGAACTGGCGATCGGCGATCGGGCTCCGGAATTGGGCATTCCCGATCAAGACGGCAAACCGGTCACATTGAAGGATCTGAAGGGCAAGCAGGTCGTGCTCTATTTCTACCCGAAGGACGATACGCCGGGGTGCACGCAGGAGTCCTGCGATTTTCGCGACTCGCTGGCGCCGATCAAGAAGGCGGGCGCCGTCATTCTGGGCGTGAGCCTGGACAGCCAGGCCTCGCATCAAAAATTCATCAAGAAGTATACGCTGCCGTTCCCCCTGCTGAGCGATGCCGACAAGACCGTCGCCCAAGCGTACGGCGTCTATAAAGAGAAGAGCATGTACGGCAAGAAATACTGGGGCATCGAACGCAGCACCTTCGTCATCGATCAGGACGGCCTCCTCAAGCGCATCTTCAGGAAAGTCAAAGTCGACGGCCATGTGGATGAGGTCCTCGCCGCCTTGAAGGCGTGATGCCGTGGCGCCCCTTCTGATTCTTGTCCTCCGGTCCTACCAGTCCAGGCGGTTTCTGATCAGGTCTCTCCTCCCGGCCAGCCGGTGGGCCGTCCTCTGCGCGCTGCTCACGTCCGCCAGCGCAGTCGCCGCCGAGAAAGCCGCCGTGACGGTCTGGGTCAAAGACGGGTTGGCCATGTCCAATCAACCGGTCACCATCGAGGCCGAACTCCTCTCGCACGGGCTCTTGTCCCAGCAAGGGATGGGCGGGGAACCGCTCGAACTCGTGGTGCGCGGCGAGGTGGTGGCCAGGGCCATGACCGGCGGAGACGGTCGGGCGCGCTTGAGCTATATCCCGAAGGGGCTGGGCGTGGTGCCGGTCCAGGTGCGGGTCGGAGAAAGCCCGCGCGTGGCCCCGGCCGAGGGAACCGCTAATCTGGTCGTCTGGGAACGGCGCAATCCTATCGTCGCCGTGGAAGTGGCCTCGTTGATCGAGACGCCGTCCGAGCCGCTCCCTCTTCCGGGTGCCGGACTCGCGATGGGACTGGATCCCACGCCGCTGCCTGATGCGGCGGAGGAACTGGGAAAGCTGACGCAGTTTTACTTCCGCGTGGTTTATGTGGTCGCGTCGCCGGTGGGCGCGGACGGGTTCCATGTCGGCGCGCAGGCCCGGGGCTGGCTGCAGACGCACACCTTCCCAACCGGCTACGTGCTCGTGCTTCCGCCCGGCGAACAGGCCTGGGGCGAAAAGCTCGATGAGCTGCATGCCGCCGGGTGGACCACCATCAAGATCGGCATCGGTCGATCCAAAGCCTTTGCCGAAACTTTTCTGCAACGGCGCCTCGAGGCCGTGATGGTGCCGGAGCCCAAAAAAGGCGAGGCGCCCCGCAAGGCAAAGATTGCGAAGAGCTGGAAGGACATCCGAAAGACGCTGCAGTGACCGCCTGATCGTTCGTCCCGCTCTGGCGCGCCGTCACTCCGCCAGCAGTTCCGACAAGGGCTGCAGATCCTCCACGTGCTCCGAGAAGACCTTCACCATCCCCATGATCGGGATCGCCAGCAGCAGCCCCCAGGGCCCCCACAACCATCCCCAGAAGAACAGCGCGATAAACACCGCCGTCGCATTCATTTTGGCCAGCTTGCCGTTCATCCAGGTGATGAGGACCAGCCCCACCAGCGTCGCAATGACCAGGGAACTGCCCGCCACCAGCAGCGCCATCGTGAAGGAGCCGAATTGCAGGAAGGCGGCCATGCCCGTGGCGAGCGCGGTCAGTGCGGGTCCCAGGTAGGGAACGAAGTGGAGCACGCCCGCCGCGGCGGCCCAGGCGCCGGCATTGTCCAGGCCGATCCAGCGAAAGACCGCCCAGGTGAGCAATCCCAGCAGGACGTTGGCCAGGAGCAGCGTGAGCATATAGTGCTGGATGGACAGGTGGATGTCGTCCAGGATGCTCACCGTGATCTTCTTCTTTGACAGCGACGGGCCCGTCACGCGCAGCAGCTTTCGTTTGAACGTGTCACCGGACAAGAGGAGAAAAAAGACGAGCAGCAGCAACATGGCGGTTTCGCCGATCAGGCCGAACATGCCCAGGGAGCCGGTCCAGAGAAAGTCCACCACTTTGAACCTCGGTTGCTCCACCAGGATGCGGGCCGGAGGCTTCGAAGCCTTCGGCGGACTGTCGGCGGCCTGACTGGTGGCCTGTTCGATTTCGCGCGCCGCGGCCTGGACTTTCTGCATGGTGTTCGGTTCGGCGGCCAGATCCTGGAGCGCGGCGGAGAGTCTGCCGGCGGCCTCGGGCACCTGGTCCAGGATCCGATCGACTTGGTCGCGCAACGACATCGTGCCGATGATGCCCGTACCGACCAGCGCCAGCATGACGAGGGTCGCCCCGATCACGCGCGGGATCCTGAGGCGCTCCAGCCACGCGACGAGCGGATTGAGCGTGTAGGCCATGATGATGCCGAGGAGCAGCGGGATGAAAAACTTCTGGGCCGAGTGGAGCACAAACAGCGTGGCGGCCGTGGCGACAAGGACGCGCGCCACGCTGCGCCCGTCCAGCGATGGGACGGGATCGGCGGCGGCGGTCCATGTCGCGGGTGGAGCGGGGTCCGCCTGCGAGGCCGGTGCGGTCCCGGCGGTCTTCGCGCGGGGAGGGCTCATGACATCGGATCCCGATCGCAGCGGTAACGGCGGCCGCTACCGCAGGATGCCGAAAAACCAGAGGAGCACCAGCAGGCTGGCCGGCACTCCCAGCAACCACAGTAGCAATCCTTTTCCCATGGTACCCATCAACGCACCTCCAGGTTGAAGTGACGGCTACAGGGACGACACTAATGACTACAACACAGCAGCGAAAGCCGCCCTACTAGGAAAACCGATAGCCCCCTCGAATCTTCGGTTTCTTGGCCCGATTACTGGTAGGATGGTGGCGGAGTCGATGTGATCACGATCGAGAGAAAGGAACCGCCTTTGAATACAACGAAATTGGTTGCCGCCTGTCTGATATGTGCGCTCATCGGAGCCCCGACCGTCTCCTTTGCCAAGGCGAGAGGCGGAGGCGGGGGCTATTCCAGCGGGTCGCGGGGCGGCGGCTCCGGGAGCTTCGGCAGCCGGGGTTCGCGCACCTATGATCAGAACGGCACAAAGCCGATGGAGCAATCGACCGCTCCCAAGCCGGCGACCGGCACGCCGCCGGCTCAGGCCGGCAGCCCGGCTCCGACGGCGCAGGCCAATCCCTCGTTCCTGCAACGCCATCCCTTGCTGAGCGGGATCGCCGCCGGCATCGCCGGATCCTGGATCGGCCATATGCTGTTCGGCGCCACCGAGAGCAGCGCGAAGACGAATGAAGCAGGAGAGCCGATTGACGGGACGCAGCAGGCGGCGGGCGGGCCTAATTTTACCGGCCTCCTCCTGCTCATGCTCCTGGCCGGCGGGACGCTGTACTATTTCATGAAAGTCCGGCGCACGCCCGCGCCCGTGTTGTCCGGCTTGAGCCGGCGCAGCGCAACCGAAGGGTCGCTGTTGGCGACGGCCTCGCCGGTGAGCCTGCGGGCGGCGAGCGTCGATGCCGAGGTGACCTCCGCCGACAAGGCGGCCTTTCAGCAATTGCTCATCGAGATCCAAACGGCCTGGAGCAAGCAGGACCTGGGCGGGTTGCGGCGTTTCGTCACACCCGAGATGCTGGCGTACTTCAGCGCGGCCTTGGCCGAGCAGACCAGTCAGGAACTGGACAACCGCGTGGAAGATGTCGTGCTCGTCGAAGCCGACGTGCAGGAAACCTGGATGGAACAGTCGGTCCACTACGTTACGGCCCGGCTGCGCTGGACGGCCCGCGACTATACCCTGTCCATGGCCAAGCAGCGCGGAGAGCCGGGCTATGTCGTCGAGGGCAGCGAAGAGACGCCGGTCGAAACAACCGAGGTCTGGACCTTCATGCGCCACGAGAACGGGAAGTGGTTGCTCTCCGCCATTCAGCAACCGGCGTAGCCCGTCACCGGCCGATCAATACGATAGATCCCATGCGGGGGCCGTGCTGTCCTGGCGATCCAGGGCAGGACGGCCCCCGTTGTTATGAGTGCTCCTGCTCCACATCGTCCAGCCGTTCCTGACGTTGTCTCATTCATCCATACCGGCCTGGGCCGGCCTCTGTCTCCGCCTAGGTATTTTGCTAGTCCCCTCAGTCAATTCCTTACGAGAGTATGAGGAGAGACGAGGCACGGAATGTTTTATTCAAATCGAAGGAGGCTCCCATGATGAAACCGTTGATGTTATCAGTGCTCGCAGCCGGACTCTTGAGCTTCGGCCTCGGGCCGGCGCAGGCGGCCGATCCAATGGCCGAGAAGGAAGCATCGCCCACCTTGAAGGAACGCATCACGAAAGATTCCGTCAAGGGCACCTTGATGAAGGTGGAGGGGGAATACTATTGGATCAAGGATGACGACGGCCAGCAGACCAAGATCCATGTCGACAAGAGCACGAAGCTGGACAAGGTCGTCGTGGGAGACAAGGTCAAAGCCTTCATTACCGACAAGGGGCATACGACCACGCTGCAACGAGCCGATTGAGTGCATCATTGTGCACGCCTAGCGAGCCTCGGCCGCGGAGCGCACATCCGGCGCGCCTGGATGGCCGGGGCCCCGCAGGGGAACTTGGGCGTTAGCTGGCGTGGGACGCGGCCCAAGGCCGGGCT
>CBDIWQ010000241.1:0-8027 GCA_965285965.1 uncultured bacterium
ATCGGCGTGTGAATGTCAGCAAAGTCGGAATCCCCATCGCAGCAGCCGCACAGGTACCAGCCTTGATGGATCGGTTTGAAAGGGAAGCGTTGCGCCGCTGTACGCCCTGCACGTTTGCAGGTCAGGCCCAGGTTGTTCATGCGCTGGCGGAAACGCACGTCGAGTTGGTGCTGATCCATCCGTTTCGTGATGGGAATGGGCGCCTGGCCCGTATGCTTTCCACGCTTATGGCGCTTCAGGCAGGCCTCCCGTTATTGGATTTCAGTGTAATTGCTGGAAAGAGTAAGAACGCGTACATTGCCGCGATTCAGGCAGGTCTCGATAAGCGCTATGCGCCGATGGAAAGATTGTTTGGAGAGGTTATCGAGCAGAGCCGCCCGTCTTCTTAACCGATGACGGCTTCTCCGGCTCAGCCAGGATGCGGGCAATGGATTCGATAGATGCGCCGGTCTCAACTGCCGTTGAACTGGCTACGTTGGCGACCAAGGCCTTTCGGTATTTTGCTGGAATCTTAAGATGGGGATTGGTTTCAATGAGCGGCTTGTTCTTCATCTCGACCGTCCTTTTTATTGAGTGCAATTGTACACCATGACCTGGACTGAGGCCATCTCAAAGTAAGCTCTTCAGCCATCGTCCAAATCTCTGGAACTACTGCAACGTCCTCCGTGGCGATGGAATGAGCTACGGCGATTATGTCGAGCAGTTGACGTACAGCAGAAGGACGGACAGCAGGCTAGGTAAGGACTGATCGAACGGAAGTTGGCGACCACCGTTCCTGTGCCTGCCCACTTGATTGCGGTGTTGGCGGGGCATAGACTTTCCGCAGAAGGCATAGAGTGGACTAGGTCTTGCCACCTCAGGGATGTGGCCCCCCTCATGCGTACCATTCCCCTCACCGTCTTCTCCTGCTTGGCAAGACTTCACTCTCCGATCGCATGCCGCATCGTTGATCCAAGCGTTCGTCCTCATGAGCTCAGAGAGAGAGGGTTGAGACCCAGCACGTATCCGCAAGCATTCTAGAACACGCAACTCTGGGTCGCCCTCTGGTACCACACAGGAGGTGTCGCCATGGAGCCTGCAAGAAAATTCGATCCCCGCGATTGGGAGACGCCCTCGGCTCGTGAAGCCAAGCCGCCTCCTAAAGCACAGCGTCAGTATGGGGAAAGTGGACGGGAGATCGAAGACTGGGAGATTAAGGCAGGGAAAACCATTTTCTATCTGACGGTCGCAGCGAGCTTGTGGTTCTTCTACTGGCTGAATGGAATCCAATGCCCCTGCTAGAGCGGTAGCGAAACGCCAGCAGAGGAAGCGACTCCGCACGAGACTCTTCGTGCGCTCTTCGTTTCGCTTGCGGCCTCCCGTGCTTCCTCAGGGTTGAAGGAGCAGGCCGAGAGCCAGGCCAACAAACCCTGGGCGGAGGCCGCTCGCTCGGCAAGGACTGATCGCAACAGCGAGACGCGGCAGTCGGCGACACATCATTTGTTTGATGGCGGATTTGGAAATGGCCTGTTGCTACGGGCTGTTCAGCTAGTCCTGCAAGGTTCCGCTTTCGCTCGATGGCGCTGTTTGCCTTTTTGCAGCGCGCAACAGGACTCCCTGCGCTTGAGCTAGGCTTCGGCCATATCCACCCGAGCACCCGATTGGTTCACAACCCTGTCTGGCATGACACGCCCCCAAACCCTCCGATCCTGCAAAGAAAAGTAGGTCACTTCATTGATCTCTCATCGCTCATCTGGATTGAAGCTTGAAAACCTTCCGGATTCCTACAACCGGTCTCACGCCCGCCTGATCTCTCAGCCAGCTTTCCAAAACTGTGGGGTCAATGTATCCTGCCGCCACGCATCTAGTGACAAGGATCTCTTTAAACGGCTCCTTCGGGACGACGGGATGAGAGTGACTGGCAGGCGCGTATTTCCTTGGGCGCATTTTTCTGAAGAACCGTGATCATTCGCCTTCATCCACATGCTTTGGAACGTCTCGCGGAGCGGCGCGACTGAGGACGAGGTCCGGGCGACTGTCCTACAAGGTGAGTCCTTTCCAGCCAAGTTGGGTCGCAGCGGGTTTCGGCGCAATTTCCACTTCGACTCCATGTGGAGGAATCAACAATATGCGATCAAACAGGTCGAAGCATACGCCGTCCGCGAAGGGGATGATTGGCTTGTGATTACGGTGTTGACCCGCTACTATTGAATTCGCCTAAAGAGGAGCGGCTATGAATCTCACGTATGATCCCCGCTACAATATCGCCTATCTCCGTCTGCACGCAAAAACGGCCGAAGTCGAGACCATACATGTGAGCGACGAGATCAATGTCGATCTGGCACCTGACGGCACCGTATATGGGATCGAGCTGCTCAACGCCAATGTTCAACTTGCTCGGGAAGACGCAGGACAGCTCGTACTCCAGAATGCGGCTACCGGGGAGCGTACCTCAATCAAACTGCCGATCACCTGACTTGCTTTTGGCACGAAGGACAGAGCGTCCTCCTTGTGCAGCATGTCGCCAGAGCTTGATCTTTCACTTTGCGATCCGGCGAATCGCGCCCTCTGCACCGGCAAACCGCCGCTCCGCCCGAATCCCCCCTCTTCCAAGTGAGGGAATAAACCGGCATGATTATGCGGCTCCCGTCGGATGATTAACTCCGTCTCTCAATACCATGGCCAGCATTCATGACGCCTTGTTTAATCGGTACATCGGAATCGACTATTCCGGCGCCGAAGCGCCCAACGCCAGCCTGAAAGGCCTGCGGGTGTACATGGCGGAGCGGGTTGGCTTGCCGCATGAGGTGCCTCCGCCTCCGAGTCCTCGTCGATATTGGACCCGCCGGGGGATTGCTGAGTGGCTGGTGGCGCGGCTCCAGGAGCCGGCAAGGACGCTGGTCGGCATCGACCATGGCTTTTCCTTTCCGGTCGCGTATTTTCAGCGCTACGGCTTGGGGCACGACTGGCCGGCGTTTCTCGACGACTTTCAGCATCACTGGCCTACCGATGGCGACCATACCTATGTCGATTTCGTGCGTGAAGGGGACTTGGGCCATGGGCAGGCTCGCTGCGGCGATTCCCGGTGGCGGCGCTTGACCGAGCTTCGCGCGCGTGCCGCCAAGTCGGTGTTTCATTTCGATTGCCAAGGCTCCGTCGCCAAATCGACCCATGCCGGTCTCCCCTGGCTGCGCTATATCCGCCGACAGGTGCCGCCGCCGATGGTGCACTTCTGGCCGTTCGATGGTTGGTACATACCGGAACGAGGGTCCGTGATCGCGGAAGCGTATCCCAGCTTATGGCGAGGGCAGTTTCCGACCGAAGGGCGCACCGCGGATCAGCAGGATGCGTATGCTGTCGCCGCCAAGCTGCGCCTCGCGGATTGTGACGGCCGGCTCGCGGCTTTCTTCGATCCCCGTCTGGCGCCTGAGGAGCGTCCCATCGCCCGAATCGAAGGGTGGATTCTCGGCGTCTTGTGAGAGAGACCGCGCGCGCGAGATCTCCCTCGCTCGCCGCTACGGTTTGCTCAGCGCGTCGTGCAACCGTTGCGCTTCCGCGCGATGGCGCCGGGCGCCGGTGGAGGGATCCGGACCGAGCGGCTGTTGGAGCACGAAGGTCAGTTCCTTGCGGGCCAACAGGACTTCGTCCCGCTTGAGGTACGCTTTCGCCAAATCCACCCGGGCATGCAGGTAGGTGGGATCGACTTCAACTGCGCGCTGCAGATAGTCCAGCGCGGCCGCGGCATCCCCGCCCAACACCCAGGGCAGCTCATCCAGCATCCGTCCCATCATATGCAAGGCCGCCGGATGGCGCGGGTTCAGTTCCAACGCCCGCTTCACGTGCCGCTGGATTTCCTTGACGGTGAAGGCCGAAGCCATCAGGCCCTTGAGCTGGGCCGCGCTCCCGAGATTGGCGGCATAGAGGTAATGCGCATGCGCGTTCGGCTCATGCAGGTCAATCGCCTGCTTTGCCAGCCCTGCCCCTGCTTCGTACGCGGCCTGCCGCGCCTTGCTCTCCTGAGATCCGTTGTCGCCCACATCGAGGTAGAGATCGGCCAGGCGCACGAGGAAGGCGGGATCGGACGCATGGGCGCTTTTCTGCGGCAACAGGGTGTGCAGTTGTTGTTCAGGCGTCTCCGCAGCGGCCGCTCCGCTGAGGCCCAGGGAATGAAAACAGCCGAGCATGAGGACCAGCACCGTGAGCGAAGCAATGATGTTCATGGACTCGTTTATAGCATGGCTCGGGGCGGGAGCGGGAATGGGAACGATGGCGCTCCGTCAGCGAGGAGGATGCGAGGAATCCCAACCCGTCATGGCAGTCCGGTTGGTTCTATACCGAACGCAGGGTATGGAGGCGCCGAGCGGAGTTGAACCGCTGATCGCAGCGTTGCAGGCTGCGCCCTTCGCGCTTGGGTACGGCGCCTCGGTACACATGTGGTGGTCCCAACGGGATTTGAACCCATGTTTCCGGCTTGAGGGCCGACGTCCTAACAGGCTAGACGATGGGACCGCAGGCCATCTGTATTTCTAGGGAAGACTACGGCCGAGTGAACCTGGTATACACCCTAGGTTGCCAGCAGGACTGACTCTACACGTACGTCCAGATCCGAAGCGGTGGACCGGTTCCGGCATAACGAGGATTATGACGGCGGCTCATGTGACCTGCGGTGATCGTTCAACTGCCTGGCTATACCTCGGTTGCAGGACACGCTGCCCGGAACCGCCATTTACACTCTGGGAATTCCACTAGTAGCTCTCTTGGAGAGTATCTGATATCTGCACAGCACAGCTTATGAACCGCTACATAGAAATCCTTTCTCTCAGCACGCTGGTATGCTTGGCCGGCTGTGCCAGTGATGAGTCCAGACTTCGCGCTCGAGCCGATGCGGGCGAAGTGGAGGCGCAATATCAACTGGCCTCGCTGTACTGGGAGGGTACCGGCGTCGATCGGAATCCTGCTGAGGCGCTCAAGTGGTACCAGCAAGCGGCCCATCGCGGACATCGTGAGGCCGAAATGAAACTCGCCCGCCTCTACGAATCGGGACGCATCGTCCCGCAAGACTATCGCCGTGCGGCCGAATGGTACGAACGGGCGGCCCAACAAGGCGAGGTGACTGCGCAGACCAACCTGGCGAGGCTCTATCTGACAGGATCGGGCGTGCCGCAAAACTATGCCGAAGCCAGAAAGCTGCTTGAGCGGGCCGCAGCGCAAGACCATGCCGAAGCACGCTTTCTCCTGGGGCAGATGTATTTGGACGGTCGCGGAGTGCCGAGGGATCCGGTGATGGCCCACATGTGGTTCAACTTAGCGGCCGCACAGGGCCACAAAACGGCAGAGAGCATGCGCCTTGTGGCGGCGACACAACTTAGCCAGGACCAGCTGATGGAAGCGCAACGGCTTGCCGTGGAGCACAAGAAAGGACGCTATTGATTCATCTGCCGCGGCAACACCAGGAGCTTGACTCCTGCTGACCCGCCCAATCTCAATTAACTTCTCTAACTCCTCGCACCTCGCCTCGACACCCTACACCACATCGCCCCTGGGCCCCGGGAGCCGCTGCGGATCGAGGCCGTCGATAATCTTCATCGTTTCGGTGAGCATGTCGCTATCGGCGAAGATCAGCAGTTGGTCGTAGGGCTGCAGGAACGACCGCCCCGTTGGGATGAAGGCATGTTTGTCCCGGGCGATCATCATGATCACCACCTCTTTGGGAAGTCCCAGCTCCACGATCTGCTTCCCGGCGGCGTTCGATGTGGGCGAGATCGTGATTTCCGCCAGACCCGTTCGAATCCCCTCCGGCGACTCCAAGGGCAACGAAAATTGCGGCGGCGGCAGCGGGGCGTCCAATCCGAGCCATCGTGCCACCGAGGGTAAGGTGGTGCCCTGAAGCAGGACCGAGGTCAGGACGATGAAGAACACGATATGGAAGATCGTATCCGCCTGAGGCACGCCCGCGAGGATCGGAAAGGTAGCCAGGATAATGGGGACGGCGCCCCGTAGCCCGACCCAGGAGATCAGCGTTTTTTCTTTCCACGTCCGGTTGGTGAAGGCCAGCGTGAGAAACACGCTCACGGGGCGCGCGACCAGCATCAGAAACAGCGACAGCAGGAGGCCGATGCCGAGAATGGGGATGAGCCGCGACGGAAAGACTTGCAGCCCCAGCGTGAGAAACATGACGATCTGCATCAGCCAGGCCAGGCCGTCATGGAAGCGCGTCAAACTGACTTTATGGACGAACGCACTGTTGCCCATCATCAGGCCCGCGACATAGGCCGCCAGAAAGCCGTTGCCGCCCAGGACGTCCGCGAGGCTGTAGGTGAACAGGACCAGCGACAGACTCAAAACCGGATAGAGGCCGTCGTACTCCAGCCGCGACCGGTTGATCGCATAGGCCATCCCCTTGCCCATTGTCCAGCCCACCAGGGCGCCGACGGACATCTGCAAGGCAAAGGTGGGCAGCAAGTCGAAGAGCGAAGATCCTTGGTTCACCACCAGGCTGATGAACCCTACCGTCAGAAAGACGGCCATCGGGTCGTTGCTGCCCGACTCGAACTCGAGGAGTGGTTTCATCGGGCTTTTCAGGCTGACGCTGCGCGACCGGAGGACCGAAAACACCGCGGCGGCATCGGTGGAGGACACGATCGAGCCGAGGATGAGCCCCTCGAACAAGGAGAACTGGAGCACGCGCACGGCAAACCAGGCCACCAGGACCGCCGTCAGGCCGACGCCCAGGGTCGAGAGGGCGACGCCTTGCCACATGATCGGACGGACCGAGGACCATTCCGTGTCGAGACCACCCGCATAGAGTATGAAGATCAAGGCGACGACGCCGAGCGATTGGGCCAGCCGCGGATAGTCGAATTCGATGCCTCCGGGTCCCTCCGATCCGGCCAGAATGCCCAGGAGCAAAAAGAGTAAGAGAGCCGGCACTCCCAGCCGGGCGGACGCCTTGCTGCCGAGCACGCTGAGGAGCAGGAGCACCGACGTGGCAAGCAGGACTGACTCGATGGACATCGTCAACGTAAAAATGTTCTACCACCCCGGCGCACGGTCAATCTGATCGGCTTCCACCTCGCATCGAAATGGATGCTGCCATGGAGGGAATAACGCTACGGGGACCACACGTCGGAGTCAAGCGGCAATCGGTCCATAGGGACGACATTTTTTGCGCGGCAGGACGCCTGTAGGGGAAATCACCATGGGATGGATCATAGCGGCAGCGCCGGGCCGGCTCTTGGCGGGACTGCTGCCCGCCGCAACGCGCCCGACTGAACGTGCAGCGGGCGCGGTTGAAGAAGAACAGATTGAGTGGTGGCTGCTTACCAATACGGTCTCAAAACACCCCCAGACCCACCACCAGGCGGATGAGCCCGAAGATGGTCGCGATACCGCAGCAGATGAGGCCGGCGATGCTCTTGCCCTTGCTGACGGCGGGCGGCGCCGTTCCAGCCGCCACCGCCGACACGATCGCGCCGATCCCGGCAAAGGGGATCAGCAGCCAGTTCAGCGCGCCATAAAACGGCACAAAGCCCACCAACATGCCCACCAGCGCGAGAATTCCCCAAATCAAACTGACGGTCTGCATCTCGTTCGCGCCGTTGGTTCACCGAACGACGTCGGCGCGCCGGCGGGAGGACGAAGGCGGATGCCTGCAAGCCGCGGAGCGGACCATAGCCGGACGGAGCCGGTCATGCCGCTTTCTTTTTCGGCACCTTGGCGCCTTTGCGCCTGGCTTCCGAGAGTCCGATCGCGATTGCCTGCTTCCGGCTCTTGACCGGTTTGCCGGCCTTGCCGCTCTTCAGCGTGCCTTTCTTCCGCTTATGCATCGCCTGCTTGACGGACTTCTTGGCCGCCTTGCCATATCGCGCCATCGACACGCTCCTGTGGCGACGCCGGCGGCTGCCGGCGTCAGGCCTCATTTACTCAATCGGCTCGTTGCAGCGTGGTCGTAGCACCTCCAGCTGCGCGACGGCGCGGGCCGGCCCTTGCTGCCGGCCGGCGGGGAGTCGGCCGCGGGCGGCGCGCTCGGTGGCTTGGTGGCGCTCAAC
>CBDIWQ010000242.1:0-7275 GCA_965285965.1 uncultured bacterium
GGATCTTGATAATGGACGGTCAACTGCACCAGCGTCGTGGGAACGGCGATCACGGCCCCGTTCGGCTTGAGCCGGAAGGAGCCGGCCGGAATCGTCTGGTGCTTGGCCACGGTGAGCCGGAGGCCGCTTCCCGGAGGCGACACGCCAAGGGCGTCCATCACGAAGGCCGAGGCGGGGAGGCGAGGCAGGTCATCTCCGTAAAACACCAACGGTCCGGCGCTGGGCCAGAGGACGTTCATGCCGATATCCGTCCGCTTGGTGGCGGACGCGTGCGCCGCGGTCAGTTCCTGCCAGCAGGTTTCATATGACGGATCAGAGGCCGGCAGGAAGGCCTTGCGCCCTGTTGGTGACGCCGCCAGGAGCCGGTATTGACAGGCGAAGTCCAATTGTCCGACCGTGACACGGTCGCCTTTGGCCACGGCCTCCGCGTAGCGACGGGCCGTGTCAACGGCGGCCGTCTGGGCGGCGGCGCCTTTCGGAGCTTTCTTCGACGCGGCGGCCATGGCGTAATCGGTCATGGCCAGTCCGGATAGGACAGCGGTGAGCGTCCCGATGAACAGCCAAGAATGCGTAAAAAGTCTGATGCATTTCATAGATGGTTCCGTCCCTGTAGAAGGCCTACATGATGAAAAATCCCGTCACTCTAACATGGGGTCCAAAGAATCTGAAAGGGTTCAGGACTGCGGCTAGGGACCGGCCGACGCGGGCGGGGGCGGCGTCGCGGGTTGATGGAAGTGCACGAGAGACCGAATGTAGCGGAGGACTTCACGCTGCTCTTCGTCCGACAGCCGGTCTTTCCAGGCGGGCATCGCCGTGCGCGGGCGTCCCTGGTCGATGATCTTGAGCAGATCCTTGTCGGACTTCGCGGAGGTGGCTGCGGAAATCAAGTTGCCGGGACGGGGCGATAAGAACGCGGCTTTCACGCCATCGCCGCGACCCTGCGGCCCATGGCACTCGAGGCAATGCTGTTCGTAGAGCCGCCGGCCCGCATCGGTGGTCGGCGCAGCGGGAGCCGCGGCTCGCAGAGAAATCACGGTCAGGGCCATCGTCATCAGGCTGCCGACGAGCAGTGCCGTGCGGTTCATTCGCGCTTACTCCACTACGATGACCCCGTTCATCTCATGGCCCGGCATGTCGCAGGTATAACGATATTCACCCGGCTTGGTCGGCGTAAAATGGATTTCAGCGCTGCCTTCGGCCGGAATGATGACCCGTTTTAAGCCCTGTGATCCGAATTCCGGCGCCCCATTGCCCGAGACATGAAAACTGGCTCCGGTGAACAGCCCGATCGGTGCAAAGGCATGGAGTTCGGAATCCTGATTCTGAAACACCAGCCGCGTCTTGCGATCCTGATGAAGGGTCGTCCGTGCCGGGATGAAGGCGCGTCCGCGCATGACGACCTGGGCCGTCTCCTCATCCGCGAGGTGTGTGGGTAGCGCGTCGGCCATGCAAGGGCCGCCGGGAAGCCAGAGGAGGCAGAAGGCGATGAAGCTCAGCCGGGCTTGCATTCGAGATGTCCTCCGTCCGAGTCGATCCGGTCCTCGAGAAAGGCGCGCGGCCTACCGGGCAGCGGCTGCTTTGAGAATCATGGCCCGCATGCGGGCCCGGTCAGCCGGTGACAACGTGGGAACCGGCTGATGCCGGCAGAGCGCCACGGTTTGACGCAGCGAGGCGACGAAATCCTCGCAATTCGGGCAGGCTCCCAGGTGTTGGCGAATCTCGCGGCAAATATCGGCCGTCAGTTCGTCGTCAATAAAGGCGGACAGTTGGCGCAGGATCACGAGACACCGGTCTTTGTCATGATCATGAGGCCGTGCGGTGCCTCTCATCCGATCCGGCGCCCTGCGCTTCGTCATCGTCCTCTCCTTCCCCTAGGCCTGTCCACCGTCCGGGAGCGGCTTAGAATCCGCCACGCCGCGGGCGCTCAACTCCTGCCGCACAAACAACCGCGCCCGGTGCAGCCTCGATTTCACGGCTCGTTCGTTCAGGCCCATAATGGTTCCCACTTCCTTGGCGCTGAGACCTTCCATGTCCCGCAGCACCAGCACCATCTTGTACTTCTTCGGTAACTTGTTGATGGCCGCATCGAGGGCCTGGCGCAATTCCTTGTTCTGCAGGGCTTCTTCCGGGGTCTGTCCTTCCATCGGGACCTGGAGCCGGAACTCGCCCTCGGAGGTCGGAATAAACTCGTCCAAAGACAGTTCCCGCTCCGGCTCGCCCTTTCGTTTCCGTCGCATCCGGATACAGGCCCGCGCGGCGATGGTATAGAGCCAAGTCGAAATTTGAGCCTCGCCTCGAAATTTGTTGAGTCCCCGGTAGGCATTCAGAAACGTTTCCTGCACCAGGTCCTTGGCCGCTTCCGTTTCACCGCAGAGACGGTTGGCGAAACGGTACAGCAGATCGACATGGTCCCGGTACAGCCTATCAAAATTTTCCGGCGTGTGGGGCGGGAGGGAGGAGCGGCGTTTAGGCTGATGGATCGGCGGTGGAGCGCTCATGCGGGGGCAGTCTACGGATGGATGGAAAAGAGAGTCAAGAAACCGGGCGGAAGAGCCCGAGGGCTATTGATTCTAGTTGAATCGATGAAACGCGACCACGCCGCCTTGGCTGTTCAGCTCCACCGTGATGGGATGGCCTTCCTTGGTCCCGGTCAGCGCGCTTTTGCCCCGTTCAGTCGGATAAGTCTGCTCCCCGTCCGGAGTCCACATGATCACGCTGCTGCGCTCGGGGGTGGCAAACTGGAGCGGCCCGGTCACGAAGCGGCGCGCCGGCGTCGCGGCTTGCGGGGATGACAGATCCGCGACCACATGGCGGTCATGAATATGCAGGGTCAGCACCTGTCCGACCTTGGCATTCTTGATGCCGATCTTCGCATTCACGTTGACGACGCCGATCGGCGTGCGGAAGAAAATAAAATTCGATTTCAGCTTGGAGACCGTCCCGGTCAGCAAGAGATGCGCCTCGGAGCCGTCAGCCGGCAGTTGTCCCACCTGCAGATCGAATTGCAGGTCCTGTACTCCGATGACGGTATCGGTCTCGTCGACTTCCAGGGTGATCACCTCGCCGTCATGACGTGCATCCACCGCCCGGGCCGCGGTCCCATAATGAAACGACTTCTCTCCTTCCGGAGTCCATCGCCGCACCGCGTTCCCGTCTCTGTCCCCCGGTTGCAGAGGCCCGCTGAGATAGCGGTGCACGAGCGCGCCATCGGTCCGTTTGCGAATGTCGACGGCGAAGTCGGGGCCGTGAATGAAGAAGATCACTTCCTGGGACGCGCGCAAATCTTTCAACGTGGTCTTGGAACTGAGGGTCAGCAATCCAATCGGCGTCCTGAGAAACACGATGCCCGGCTTGGTTCGCCAGACCGAACCTTTCAGTGTAATGGACGGATTGACCTCGTCAGGCGTGGCCGCGGCGGCCTCTGATGGGGTCCGGTCGGAAGAGTCCGAAGGCGGCAGGCCCTCTTGCGCGAAACTCGACGGCGAGATGATGACAATGCAGGCTCCCGCGAGGCATAGGTTGAGGAACCACCGTCGGCCGGGCCGGAATCGATTGCTCAACATTGAGATGGTCACGTCGGTACGTCAGGAGTGGTCAGAGTTGTGAAGAGGCTCCGTGCGACTGTTCCTGAAACTCACGAGGCGGTCGATAAGCGAATAACATGAGCCCGGCGAGGAGTCAACCGTCTGCCTTCCCCGGCAGGCAGGGTAACGCAGAATACTCTCCTCATTTTTTTCGCGCGAGCAGGCGCATGGGCGTTCCGGTAAAGCCGTAGCTCTCGCGAAGCTGGTTCTCGAGGTATCGCATGTACGCCGGGGTGATGTCTTGAGGATGGCCGACAAACAGCGCGAACACCGGAGGCTTGGTCGCCACCTGGGTGATGAAGGCGGACTTCGTCACCTTGGACGGCTTGCCTTTGCGGACCGGCAACGGGTGGGTGGCCAGAATATTCTGCAGCCACGTATTCAAGGCTCCGGTGGGTATGCGTTTGGTGAACATTCCCTGGACTTGATTGATCGTCGGGAACAACTGACGAAGAGACTCCGGCTTCAGCGCCGAGCCGTACAACACCGGCGCCCATGTGAGAAAAGGAAACCGGCGGTGCAGCTCGAGTTCGTACGCCTGCCGCGCCTCGGCGTCCCCGGCGCGGAGATCCCATTTGTTGACCAGAAGCAGACAGGCGCGCCCCTGCTTCAGAATGGCGCCGGCAATTTTGGTGTCCTGCTCGGTGACGCCCTCTTCCCCATCCAATAAGAGGACCGCAACGTCGGAGCGGCCGATGGCGCGAAGGGAACGCATGACGCTATAGCCTTCGATGCCGGCGTCAATCCGTCCCCGCCGCCGGATACCGGCCGTGTCCGTGAAGATATAGCGCCGGCCGTCATGGGTGACGAGCGAGTCAACCGGGTCGCGCGTCGTGCCGGGGATATCGCTGACGACGACGCGTTCTTCCCCGAGGACCGCATTGACGAGAGTGGATTTGCCGACGTTCGGCCGGCCCACGATGGCGATACGGGGCAGGTGGGTCAGTTCAGTGGCTTCATCGGCTGCCGGGAACAGGGGATAAAGGATATCGAGCAAGTCGGAGACTCCGATGCCATGTTCCGCCGAGACCGGATACAGTTCGTCCTTCCCGAGACGGTAGAAATCTGCGACGAGCGGCTCCGCTTTGGGAGTATCGATCTTATTGACCACAAAAAAGACCGGTTTAGTCGTGCCCCGCAGCAGGCGGACGACTTCATGATCCGCCGGCATGAGCCCGGATCGCCCGTCCATCACGAACAGGAGGATATCCGCTTCGGCAATGGCCAGTTCGGACTGGCGTCGAATGAGCGCCAACATCCCGTCGGAGGCCGAGGGATCCAGTCCCCCCGTATCGACCAGCCGGAATCTCCGTCCGCGATAGGAGGCATCCGCATAATTCCGGTCACGAGTGACGCCGGCGACGTCATCCACAATCGCCGTCTTGACGCCGAGAATCTTGTTGAAGAGCGTCGATTTGCCGACGTTCGGCCGCCCGATGATGGCGACCAGCGGCATGGGGGCGTCGGACGAGAAGGGCAGCGTACTCGTCGTCGTGGGTGAATCGCGTGTGTGTTTCATGTAGGCGGGACCGTAACACATGAATTTTGGCAAACACAACCAGCGTACGGTACACTCGCGCAATATGCTGCACGTGAACTGGGCGGACATCGACGATGTATTGCTGGACATGGACGGCACCCTGCTGGACCGGCATTTCGACAACCATTTTTTTGAAGAGGCGCTGCCGCGCCGGTATGCGGCCCTCCAAGGTCTGCCGTTTGACACGGCGCGCGAGCGCCTGATGGCGATGTACCGCTCAGTCGAGGGAGAGCTCGCCTGGACCGATCTGCACTATTGGACCGAGCGGGTCGGAATCGACGTGGTGGCCTTGCACAAGGAGTTGGATCACATGATCGGCTTTCTGCCGGGGGCGGAGGCATTCTTGCGCCATCTTCGGCAGCTCGGAAAGCGCATTACCATTGTGACGAATGCCCATGCGGCCGGCGTCGCCCTCAAGGCCGCCAGGACGGGACTCGATCGCCAGGTAGATCGTATCGTCGATGCGTTCGAGGTGGGCTACCTGAAAATGCGGCCCGAGTACTGGCCGACCTGTCAGCGCTTGCTGGGGTTCGACCCGGCCCGCTCTCTATACATGGATGACGATGAAGACTGTTTGATCGCCGCCCGGGAGTTTGGGGTGGCGCATCTGATCCACAGCGCCAAATCCAGCTCGCAGCTGCCCCCCGCTCCGCTGGCGGCGTTTCAGTCCGTCACGGGGTTCTCCGCTCTTCTCGATGACCGGCCGGTGGTCTAGCCGGTCCCGATTCTGCCGTCGATGCGACGGCGACCCCTCGATACATTTCGCCGCCCAACCGCGGCACGTTGGGCATCTGGAAGCGATCCAGGTGTACGGCGGTCAATCCCGCTTCGGCAATGAGCCGATCGATCCGCCGGTTCAGGTGGCAGCCGCAGCCGAGGACGTTTTGGATGGGGTTGAGACGGTCTTGCCAGCGGGCGATCTTCTCATCGTCGCTTCGCCCGTGCTCCATAAACAGGAAGCGGCCATCCGGTTTGAGGACTCGACGGACTTCCGTGAGGGCTCGGACAGGGTTCGCAATCGAGCACAGTGTCCAGGTGCTCACCACGGAGTCAAAGGTGCCGTTGGGGTAGGGGAGTCTTTCGGCGGTGATATATTCCATCACCACCGGGAAGGGAAGCGCGGCCCGACGCTGAGCGACCAACTGCGGAAGGAACTGAACTGGATCGACGGCGTGCAGCCGGGCGATGGTTTTCGGATAGTAGGGAAGGTTCAGACCGGTGCCGAGGCCGAGTTCCAGCACTTCGCCATGGACCTCAGCAAGCAGGGCCGTCCTGAGGCGGGCGAAGTCTTCCCCAGCCATGACCCACTCCATCAGGCGGGGGAAAATGTAACGCCCGTACAGTCTCATCGTGAGCGCAGTATAGCAAAGCGCTCGAGGAGACCGGCCCTCGGAATCTTGTGACCCCGGGGGGCCTGTGTTAGAGTCCTCCGTTGTTTTTTGGAACGATGCGAGTATGAGCAAAACCTACGATCACCATACCATTGAGGCAAAGTGGCAGGCCTACTGGGACGAGCATCGGCCCTTCCGGGCGGTCGACGATCCTTCCAAGCCCAAATTCTACTGCCTCGACATGTTTCCCTATCCGTCGGGATCGGGTCTCCACGTCGGGCATCTGGAAGGGTATACCGCCACCGATATCGTGTCCCGCTACAAACGGATGCGGGGGTTCAACGTGCTGCATCCGATGGGCTGGGACGCCTTCGGCTTGCCGGCGGAGCAGTATGCGGTCAAGACGGGGGTGCATCCCGCCATCACCACCGCCCAAAACATCGCCACGTTCAAACGTCAAATGAAACGGGTCGGCCTCTCCTATGATTGGGAGCGGGAACTCAGCACGACGGATCCCGACTATTACCGGTGGACCCAGTGGATCTTCCTGCAGCTTTTTGAGCGGGGCTTGGCTTATGTCGCGGAGGTGCCGGTCAACTGGTGCCCGGCCCTGGGCACGGTGCTGGCCAATGAAGAAATCGTCGACGGTAAGAGTGAGGTGGGCGGCTTCGACGTGGTCCGCAAGCCCATGCGCCAGTGGATGCTGAAGATCACGGCCTATGCGGACCGGCTGCTGGAGGATTTGAAGCTGGTCGAATGGCCGGCCAGCACGCTCGAGATGCAGAAAAATTGGATCGGACGATCCATCGGCGCGGAAGTC
>CBDIWQ010000243.1:0-5717 GCA_965285965.1 uncultured bacterium
CCCGAAGGCCTCGCGTGTGGCGACCGAGTCGCCCTTCTTATAGGGAAGCCCCGGAAGAGGACCAACGGATTTCGGCGACACGGCAGGAAAGTCGGAGGCCAAGCGGTCTTAGGAAGACAACATTAAGGCCCAACTCCTTGGCTCACAGAACGACATGGCTACGATCCGACTTCCCGAAGGCCTCGCGTGTGGCGACCGAGTCGCCCTTCTTATAGGGAAGCCCCGGAAGAGGACCAACGGATTTCGGCGACACGGCAGGAACGGTCGGTTTCTTAATATGAAGCGGTGTGCCGTTGGGCATGAGCTGACTGGTCAACTCGGCGAGCGCTTTCTCGGTTTCCTGCCCCTTGGCGAGCGGTTTCCCGTGCCAGGTGGGATGGTCTTCAATGAACGAAATGCCGCGGCCTTTGTACGTCTTGGCCAGCACCATCGTCGGCTTTCCTTTGGTGCGGGCGGCTTCATCAAATGCCGCCAACAGAGCGGCCAGGTCGTGTCCGTCGACCACCAGCGCGTGCCAGCCAAATGCCGCCCAGCGTGAGCGGTAGGCCTCCATGTCATGCTGCAACATGGTGGGATCGCTTTGGCCGAGCCGGTTCACGTCGATGATGGCGCAGAGGTTGTCAAGCCCATATTGGCGACCGATTTCGGCTGCTTCCCAGACCGACCCTTCGGCCGATTCTCCATCTCCCATCAGGACGTACGTCCGATAGTCCAGGGTATCGACGAATTTGGCATTGAGCGCCAAGCCGACGCCGACAGGCAGCCCCTGACCCAGCGAGCCGGTCGCCATGTCGACGAACGGAAGGCGGGGCGTGGGATGTCCTTCGAGATCGGAGTTCAGCGTTCGCAATTTCAGCAGCTCGCTTTTCGGGAACAAGCCGGCTTCTGCCCAGGCGGCATACAAGACCGGTGCGGCATGCCCCTTCGAAAGCACGAACCGATCGCTGTTCAACGCCTTAGGATTGTTGGGATCGTACCGCATGACCGAAAAAAATAAGGCGGCGACGATCTCCGCGGCTGAGCAGCAACTGGACGGGTGCCCGCTGCCGGCTTCGCTCGTGGCCCGGACACTGTCGATCCGGAGTTCGGTCGCCTTATTATGAAGGGCGGTAAGGACGTCGGGCGAAGCAGTCGAGCTAGGCATCGAAACTCCTTTCGGAATGATTCACTAGATGCTACCGAGTTTTGTCGCACCTGCGCTATCGGTAGCAATGCGGCGGGGGTTGAAGCTAACAAAACTTCTATAGCGAGTCAATGAACGGATCGGGCCCGGTCCAGGTTCCTGCTCACGACTCGAGCGGACCAGGATCGGTTCGATCCCGGTCCGTCCGGTTCGGGAGAGCGTGGGGACCTATTTGGGAGGGATGACCGGAAAGGTCAGCACAGACTGGGATTACACCTGAGCAGCCGGCGTCACGGTGGACACTTCGTTGGAGCAAGGACTGCTCAGGCCATTGTAGGCGCTCACCGAAAAATAATACTGAGTGTTTGGTTCCAGCCCTGTGATGGTCGCCGACGGCGACGACACATACTGCGAATCTTCATAGTTGCAGGATCCCGGTTGCCCGGAAGACTGCCTGCCGTAATGGACATAATAGGCATAGACCGTCTGATCCTGTACCGGGTCCCATGCGAGCGAGGCCGTCGCTCCGCTTGGAGCCGCAGAAGTTGAAATCGATGGGTCGCCGCCTTCGCCGCCGCTGCAGCCGGTCAGTGTCGTGACGAATAAACCGAGTACCAAGGAAGATCGCAATCGATTCATCATGTTCATGTAAGACCTGTATGTGTTTAAGGTAATGACACAGGACGCTTCATGGAACGTTTCTTCCGGGGGTGCCCTAGGATGAACCCCGGTTTTCGCTCCAACCGACCCTGGCTGCTAAAGCAAGGCGAGTGCCATCGCCACCAGGACGGTTGCCTTAAGCTTTTCAATCATTTGCGAAAGAAGGCAGGAGAAGGGAGTCGACCCAGAGCGAAGGGTTCTACCTTCGCCTCATGCCGTTCCCTACGGATCGCTGGAACCAGTCGTGGTGGTTACGGTCGGTTCTTGCCGGTTTTGAAGCAGGACCTATGGGAGACCATTGAGAGAGGGCCGGGGAAACAGCGCGAAGTGCTAGAGCGCTTTGCTCGTAGGCGCCGCGCGAGTGCTGAAGAAACGATAGAGCAAGACGGCGTTCAGAATGACGACGATTGAGAGGATGCTGTAGGTGGTAAACGTGGACGCGAGGTTGAGTTCCACCAGCACCCGGGACAGACCGAAGGCCACCACCAAGGCGTCAAACGCCATACAGATGCGTCGGAATGTTTCGGGTTCCATCCAGCGGATGAGATAGCTGCCAAGCGGAATCCCGATCAGGACGCTCGGAATGATGTACGGAATGATCTCCATGCTGCCCATGCTGTAGAAGCCGATGAATCCATAGGCGACGGCGGTGAGAGAAGATTCGGCCACACGAATGACTCCCAACGCGGCCCGGAAATCCTGCTTGGCATAGCCTTGATTATTGAACAACAGCGCCAGCGGGGGACCGGATATGGTGGTCATGGAATAGAGCGTGCCAATGCCCATCCCAAACGGAATGCCGATGGCCTTCTCGGCACGGATCGGCCGCCGGATGCCGGCGGCCTGCAGGAGAATCAAGGGCAGCAGCAGGAAATACGTGACGAACTTGATCCAGGCCGGTTGCACCAGAAAGAGAATATAGCTGCCGATGCCAATTCCAATGACCAGCCCGATCAGAATCGGTGCCACGCGCCACCAGATATTCGGAATGCTGTTCCGGTTGATGAACAAGACGTAGCTGTTGATGACCAGCTCGACGAGCACCAGGGCCGGATTCAGGATGCGATTCGTGTAGAACAGGAGGGCTACGGGAACGGTGATCGACGAGAAGCCATACCCGAGTGCCCCATTGACCGTCGCGGCCACGAACGTGATGAGCACGAGCACGAAGATGTCCATGGTTATCCTTTACGATGCCCGGACGCGAAGTCGGCCAGAGTGTAATGGTCCAATACACCCGCGATGGCATCGCGGACCGTGCCCATGACCTGTTGCACCGGACACTGCGCTTTGTCGGCGTAGGGGCATTCCGAGCACTTTTGATAGGCCGTCTTGCTGACGCATCCGATGGGAGCCAATGGGCCGTCGAGGATACGAATGATCTGGCCCAGCGTGATGTCGTCCGGGTCCTTGATTAACGTATAGCCGCCTTTCACACCTCGGCGGCTTGACAGGATACCGGCTCGTTTCAACGCCAGCAGGATTTGCTCGAGAAACTCAATCGGGATGTGCTGTCGATGCGCAATCTCCTGCCGCTGGAGAGTGGCCACCCCATGGGCAAGCGTGAGTTCCAGCAGGGCGCGCAGGCCGTACTCACTTTTTTTTGATAGTTTCATTGAGCAAGTGACTTAATCAAGAATGCGGACAATAGTGGAGTCGACGGCGCGGCGTCAAGTCAGTCGCCGTGGCATGCGCTTGCCCTGTTGGTCTAGGACAACCAAAAAGAAATGCAGGTAAGTCCTTGAAGGATGAGGGATTCTGGCTTGACAGTGCAAAAGCAATCTTGCTAGCTTCAAATCTCATCGAGACGTATAGCCGACACCCACTTTTTACACATTCCTACAAAACGACTGGATCTTACGTGAACTACCAGGATCTCATTCTCACGTTGCATCGGTTTTGGGCGGATCAGGGTTGTGTTATCCACCAACCGTACGACCTGGAAATGGGGGCCGGCACGTTTCATCCGGCCACCTTTCTGCGATCGCTCGGTCCCGAGCCGTGGCGCGCCGCCTACCCGCAACCCTGCCGGCGTCCCACCGACGGACGGTACGGGGAGAACCCCAACCGGATGCAGCACTACTACCAATATCAAGTCGTGCTGAAGCCGGCTCCCGATGATATTCAGGCCTTGTATCTGGACAGCCTGGCGGAATTGGGGATTGACCCCAAACAGCATGATATCCGGTTCATCCAAGACGACTGGGAATCTCCAACGCTGGGCGCCTGGGGGCTGGGCTGGGAGGTCCGGTTGGACGGGATGGAAATTACTCAATTTACCTACTTCCAGGAAATCGGGGGCATCGAGCTGAGCCCGATCACCGGCGAAATCACCTATGGTACGGAACGGATCGCGATGTATTTGCAGCAGGTAAACAACGTCTATGATCTCGCCTGGACCGATCACATCAAGTACGGCGACATTCATCATGAGACCGAGGTGCAGTATTCCCGCTACAACTTTGAGGAGGCCGATGTCAGCATGCTGATGAACGCCTTTCAATCCTATGAAACGGAGTGCCAGCGGTTGTTGGCTCACAGGGAAAAACGGCTGACGTTGCCGGCGTACGACTACTGCATCAAGTCGTCCCATGTGTTCAACCTCTTGGACGCGCGGGGGGCCATCAGCGTCGCCGAGCGGACGGGTTATATCGCACGTGTGCGCGGCTTGGCCCGGCAATGTGCCGAACGCTACATTGAGGAGCGCGCCGCCATGGGCCATCCCTTGCAAGAACGATCCGCCGTCGCGGCGGGCCGGAAGTGATGTGGCGATGAAACACGCATCGGCTGGCACACCAAGAACGCGGAAGAGCCCCCGTGCCGCGCCTCCCGCCGAGCTCCTCTTGGAAATCGGGACGGAAGAGCTGCCCTATCAGTTCATTGCGCCCGCCCTCATGTCCTTGAAGGAACAGGCCGAGCGTCTGTTGACCGAGGCGAGGCTTTCCTACGGCCTCATCCGGACATACGGGACGCCGCGGCGTCTTACCCTGGTGGTCGACGGACTGGCGGCACAGCAATCGGCGGTGGTCAAGGAGGCTATGGGGCCTTCGAAAGCCGTGGCATTTGATCCGGCGGGGCAACCGACCAAAGCGGCGATCGGATTCGCCGCCGGGCAGGGCGTGCCGGTCGACCAACTGGAGGTGCGTCAGACGCCTAAAGGCGAATACCTGTTCGCCGTCAAACAGGACGCCGGACGGCCCAGCCAAGTCGTGTTACTGGACATCGTTCCCCGGCTGATCGAGACTCTGTCCTTTCCCAAGGCAATGAAATGGAATGAGGCCGGCGTGCGGTTTGCGCGGCCGGTGCGCTGGCTGGTCGCGCTTTTTGGCGGAGCGGTGCTTCCGGTTGAGGCCGCCGGCATCCGGGCCGGGAATCGGACCTATGGCCATCGCGTCATGAGCAACGGGAAGCCGATCGCCGTGCGTGACAGCAAAAGCTATATGGCCGCCCTTGAGAAGCATGGAGTACTGGTCGACCAGGAGCGCCGACGAGGCGTCATTGAGGAGCAGCTTGATCAGCTATGCCGCCGGACGGCGGTCGGTGTAAACGCCGATGCGTCGCTGTTGGACCAGGCGGTGTATACGACCGAATGGCCCTTCGCCATCCTGGGACATTTCAAGCCGGAATATTTGACCGTCCCGGCTGAAATCCTCATCACGTCCATGAAAGAGCATCAAGGGTTTTTTTCGGTGCGCGACAAGATCGGTCAGCTGGCTCCGCATTTCATCGCGGTCGCCAATATTGAACTGAATAACATGGATCTCATCCGTGCCGGCAATGAGCGGGTGTTGGCCGCCCGGTTGGCCGATGCGAAGTTTTTCTTCGATGAAGACCGCAAAGTGACGCTCGAGGCGAGATCCAAGAAACTCGGAGGGGTCACGCTCCATCAGAAACTCGGCACAATGGCGCAAAAGCAGGAACGGGTCACCCTCCT
>CBDIWQ010000244.1:0-8376 GCA_965285965.1 uncultured bacterium
GTGACGATCGACCGGGCCACGCTCGGCCATACCATTATCAAACAAGGCACGAAGGTCGATAACCTGGTCCAGATTGCGCACAATGTCTCGGTGGGCGAACATTCGATCGTGGTCGCACAAGTGGGCATCGCCGGCAGCACGACCATCGGCCATCATGTCATGATCGGCGGACAGGCCGGCCTGGCGGACCACATTACTGTGGGGAATCACGTCATGGTCGCAGCAAGAGCCGGTGTGAATCGCAGCTTGGAGCCGAACCAAATCGTTTCCGGAGCGCCGGTGATGCCGCACGAAACCTGGATGAAAGCCCAGGCCGTGATCCCACGGCTTCCCGAGTTGAGACAGCTGGTTCGAAACCTGGAGCAGCGGGTGGCCACGCTGGAGTCGCAATTGCAGTCTTCGGCCGGACGAAAGACGCGTCCCCTCAAGAAGAAGTGACCGACTGATCGTCACTTCACGACTTTTCTCCACAAAAACAAGCGCGCCCAATAAAATCCCGCCCAAGGCAAGAGCAGGGCAGGGACGGTACCCACCTGCCCGTAGGTCACGGCGGCGACCGCGCTTCCGATAAGGATCGCCGCGCCCCCGGCATACGCCAGCGGGACGAATTGACGGCCGGCATGGCTGATCGACATCGATTGCGGCTCCCGTTTGGCTTTCGTTCCCCGCCTCATCGAGGCCACCCTGAGGCGTGTCGCAAACACCTCCGGAAACCGCTTCAACAGAAACTGATGGTAGCGCGTCTGCGCCATGCCCAGGACCAGGCCGACGACGATGAGGGCCGAACTTTGGTAAAAGGTGGCCCACGTGTAGCTGTCGGTCGCGATCAATTGATAGCCCAGCCCGCCGATGCCGCCGATCAAGCAGATCAGCCCCACCAACCCTGAGGGAAACAGAATGTACGATTTGACGTACTCCTGTGCCTGCTGTGCAATTTCTTCCGGCCGGCGCACGGTCACTAATCGAGCCACTATCACCTCGTCCCAAAATGCCAATCTAACCAGGTCGCATTATAGCGATCCGGCCTCAGACTGCAATCTGTAAGCACTGCCCTCCCCGAGTGTCATCCGCCCACATCCCGGAACCTCTCCTGGTCTACGGATATCCTGTGGGGAATGCGCACATACGGAGCGCTGCCGCGGAGCCATGCTGGTACAGTCCTGACTGGTGGCTCAGTCGCTCGATGGGAGGAGACGATAAGGAACAGGTGAACTACGGCTACCGGGATGTCGCCTGGGGATATCCCGTCAATAACACGACCTGAACAGTCAGTGCAGCGGCGTGTCAGGTTACACCGGAAGAATCTCTTCGATGGCCGCCCGTTCCAAACGGCCCAGCGTCACCCACTGGTGCGCCATCGGAACCAGCGCATTGAGACGCTCTTCGACCGCCTCCAATCGCTGCGACGTTGTGGGCGTCTTTCCATGGGCGGTGGCGGTCAGAAATGCTTTGAGGCCTTGCAAAAACATCGTCATCGTCGCCGCATGAATTGATTGCGCACGTTCGGTCAACATGTCAATGTCCGCCAGGATGAGACGTAATTGAGACGCCGTCGTCGCATCGGTGCCGCCCGATTCACGCACCTGTGCGAGACCCGCCGCCATGGCCGGCACCCGCTCCTGCACGTCGCGCAAAAACTCCTCATCCAATCGATCCAAATCGTGCAGGATGCGCTCGATGGTCCCCACATTGATAGGTTCCTGCTGTCCCTCTCCTTCCTGTTCAGCCCGCTGGATGACGGCCTCCAGGACGTCCCGAGCCGGTTGCAGCGACCGGGCGCGCGCCTGCTGGAGCTCCCGCAGGGCGCTGAGCAGAGGCATGGAAGAAAGCACCCGTTCTGAAGAATCGGCGGCACAAGCTTGGTCGGGTTCATCGTCGTGTCCGACTTCCGTCCCGGCAGACGTGCCTTCGGCCACGTCCGTCTCGCCTTCATTTCCCAGCCGCCCCTCGGCAAGACGATGCACCGCCAGCGTAATGCGATCCAATCCGGCTTGAAGCCGACGAAGCGTCTCCGGCACCGGCCGGACGTTCGCCCCTCCGACATCGCGCAACAACGGCAACAGGTTGGATGCCATGGCTTCAATGCCGGTCAACTCAACAGTCGATGCGGATTTCGCCAGATTCGTAATGCCATTCAAAATGAATCCGTAAAGTTTCGAACGAAACGGCCGGTCGGCCCCGTTCCCTAATTGTTTCAAGGCGGTTTGAATTTGGGCCAGCCATTCACGGGCTTCGAGTGCAAACAAGCCGACAATCTCGCTGCGAAAGGTGAGATCCCCTCGATCCGAAGAGAGCACCGCTCCTGCGGCCGACGGTCCCGGTACGTTCTCTGAGTGAGCGGCAGGAATCCGCGTTTCGACCACTCCCTGGATGGCCGTGGCAATGGCATCAAGGCTTTCCAACAGCGATGTGAAATGATCGGACGCGATGACGGGTGCAGGACCCTCCGGTTGTTTCTCCGCTTCCTGGAAGGTCACTCGCCCGACGGCGGGCGGAGTCAACGTTTCCATGATCGACACCAAGGGCGTGAGGCTCAAGTCCACTTCACGGGTGCCGAACTCTCCACCCGAGCTGTCTCGTTCCGCTATTCTAACCAGGGGGCGCAGCGGATACCGGATGTTCACGCGCACGACGGTTCCCGTTTCTCCGGTCGTCAACCGGACGGTGGTCCCCAGGGGATAGACCGACAATTGCTCCACCAGCCCCTTCAGAACTTCGCGGGGGAATCGTGTCCGCTCGACCACTAGCAGCTCTTTTACCGCTTCATGCGGCAGCAGGCGGCGACGATAGGGACGCTCGCTCACGAGGGCATCGAATACGTCGACCACACCGAGGATCTGGGCCATTTCGCTGATCTGTCGTCCCTTCAGTCGGTTGGGATACCCCTGACCATTGAACCGTTCATGCGCCTGCCTGACGATCTGCGCCGCCCAGTGATACTCCGGACCAGCTCGATAGATGACCTGATAGCCCAGTTCCGGATGTTGCTCGATGAGCGTCCGTTCATCTTGTGTCAATCGGCCCGTCTTGCTCACGAGGGTCTGCGGGACCGCAAACAAGCCCACATCATGAACCAGTCCAGCGAGCGCCAACCGTTCCAGTTCCTTCCCGTAATAGCCCAGTCCGATCCCGACCTTCGTTCCCAGGATCGCCACATTGATGAGATTGGTGATCAACGGAGAGCCGGACGGGCTCGAGAGGGCCTCCACAATGAGCTGATCATTCTGCTTGAGCGCAGTGACCAGTCCGGCGGCCAGCGGCACAAGCGGTTCCATGCAAAGCGGACGCTGGCTTTGAATGGCTGCGGCCACCTTGACCAGCTCGGTTTCGGCGTCACGATACCAATGCATGGACCTATCCTGCCGTGCCGGCATATACGGGCTCGTCCTGTGTCAGGCCTGGGGCAACAAGGCGGCGATGGCCGAACGTTCGGAGCGGCCCGCCTCA
Source organism: uncultured bacterium (assembly GCA_965285965.1). Taxonomy (GTDB): domain Bacteria; phylum Nitrospirota; class Nitrospiria; order Nitrospirales; family Nitrospiraceae; genus Nitrospira_D. Next base: position 3,448 of record CBDIWQ010000244.1, read on the forward strand.
ATCCAGAGGTGAATGGTATGTAACATCGTCCGCAGGCGCGCTTCCACGATGCCATACTTCTGTGCCGCAATGCTGACTCGTTGCTGCACAACGACCGTGAGAAAGCTATGCAATCCCATGAAAAACGTCATCGCCTGTGAGGCATTGACCTGCTGCGCCGCGGTCCACAACTGCGTCACGCGCTCCAAGACGGCTTCAAGGCGTTCGACCCGCCGCTCTGGAGGTTCTCCCTCCTCCTGGAGTTGAGCGATGCCTTCCGTCACGGCCGGCCACTGTTGCTGCACGACGGCATAAAAGGCGTCCTCCGCCTCGGTCAAACGACCCAGAAACGTTCGCATGGCGGTGACGTCGCAGTGCGACACCCCATTGTGCAGGAGCCCTTGGATCTGTGCGATGACAATGGGGATAAGATTGCGGGAAGGGCCCGCCTGGGCGGCCTGGCGCTGTTGCAGCTCATACAGCGCCGGCAAGACCTCACTCGATGGAATCAGGACCGGGAGCGGCTCGGCATGTCCATTGTCGCTTTCAGCAGTGAAGCTGACGCCGGTTGCCCTGGTGAGCGCCGTATGAATGTGCCCCAATTGCTTACACAGGGCAATGAAATCGCCGACGGAAATGGCGACAGCAGGATCCTGAACCGCCTCGACAAACGGCAGAGCGGAAAAGCTGGCCCGTTCCACATCACCCAGATTAATCGTCGCCGCAGAGCCTCCTAAATTGGTGAGGCCGGCCCGAATCGTCTGCGCCAGTTTGAGATGGCGATCGGCCGCGGGGCCCTGCTGCAACTCGTCCAAGGCGACATGGATCTGCTGGAGCCATTCCTGCGCTTCCTGCACAAACAGTTCGGTCAGCTCTCGCTGAAACGCATCTTCTGCTTCGGCGGCCATCGGTTCCTTAAGGACGTCCTCGCGGGTCGAAGCGTCTGATCAAGACCGCCTTTTCCCGTTTCCCAGCTGGGAGGCCAACCCTGCGATCTCGCCAAGCTTCCGCGCCAACTCCTCAAAACGACTGGTGGCCTGTTCGGCCGCTTGCTCCGTTTCCGAGACACGACGAGCGAGCGCTCCATTCCGCTCCCGCTCTGTAGAAAGCAGCACTTCCAACTCGTTCACACGACGGTCGAGGTCGGCAGCCTTGTGCTGTTCCGCCGAAAGCCGGCCTTCCAAGTCAACGGCACGCTGTTGCTCACGCTCGGCTTCGGCGAGCCGACTCCTCAAGTCCGCCACCTGGCTTTGTTCGGCCGCAAGCCGGCCCTCCAAGTCAACGGCGCGCTGTTGCTCACGCTCGGCTTCGGCGAGCCGGCTGCTCAACTCAGCGACCCGCCCGCGTTCCGCCGTCAGCGCCGATTCGGCCTGGGTCGCGCGTTGTTCCAATTCCAACGCGCGATGCTCCTCACGTACCAGGCGTGTTTCCAGCTCTTGGGATTTTACGGCGGCCTTTTCCAACCCGGTGAGTTGCTGCACCAGTTCCGCGGCGGCGTCCCGCTCGGCGTTGAGTGTGGCTTCCAGTTCAACAACCTTGTTCAACGCCTTTTGAAAGTCCTGTCCTTCTTGCTGCAGTTTACCGGTCAGTTCCTGGCCTTCTTCCTTTAATCGGGCGATCAGCTCTTGCTCCGCCCTCAGTGCACCCTCTAATTCGGGTATGCGAGCCAGCTCTTGTTCACGCTCCGAGAGTTGGCCAGCCAGTTGCGCCGACCGTTGACGGCTCTCTTCCAACAGCGTTTCCAATTCCTGAATGCGCGCCGCCCGCCCTTCCACGTCGGATACTCGTGCCGCCAGTTCCGATGATCGGGTCCGCTCGAGTTGGAGATGCTCTTCGGCTTGCTTCAACGCGGCAACCGCCTGGCGAAGCGCCTCCTCTGAAACACCGGGCACGCTTGGCTCTTGAACGGCCCCGGCCAAAGGAGCCGGCCGGGGAGAAGCGGCCGGCACGGAAGCGGCCGGCGGAGGTGTCTCATGGCGCTTCGCCAGCAGTTCCAGGACTCGGTCCTTGAGGGACGTCCCTTGAAACGGTTTCTTCAGTACACCGTCGGCATGGCAGGACTCCGCCTGTTTCGTGACGTCGTCATTGACGATCCCTGAAATGAGGAGCACCGGGGTGGTCGCCAGCATCGCATTTCCCCGCACGAACGCACAGACCTCATAGCCGCTTTTGTCCGGCATAATGACATCGGAAATCACGACATCCGGACGCTCTTTCGAAAGAAACGCAAGCGCTTCTTCGCCATTCGCGGCGAGCGCCACGCCGAGCCCCGCCTCCGTCAGGAGACGCTCGGCTACTTTGCGGACGGCGATACTATCGTCGGCAACGAGAATTTTCGGCATACCACTTCCCTTCTACCAATTTGGACCCGTCATCTGGCCGCTATGCCGCTGCAAGCTTGGACGCAGCGATAATCGGAATGTCGTCGAAGCCGCTCCTAAAACTCCCCACGGCTTCAAACTCGCCGCCCTGATAGACTTGGATGGCGGCCGTGTCCAGCGTGTGCAGGACCGGCATCACTTCATCAACACACAGGGCCATCGCGCCATCGGGATGCTTGACCGTCACACACAATAAGCGCTTTCCCTGGATCGAGACCCGCAGCAGTCCGGCGAGGTCGAAGACCGGGAACACCTGTTGCTCTCGCCGCACGACGGCTGCAACGAACGGCGTGCGGCTCGGTACCGGAATGCTGCCCTTCCATTCGGAAATGCCCGCCACCTCATCGGTCTTGACCGCCAGCCGTCGTCCCCCGACAGAAAATATCACCAGCGGGCAGGTGTGAGAGCGGGTCTTTTGCTTGATTCCGACGGAGGACCTGAGCATCGTTAAACCTGCTTTCCTGCTAATGCCGGACGCACAGGGAAAGGCGTCTGCCGCCTGGAATCTGCTCCATTGCCCATACCCGGATGCGCCACACAGCCTCCGATCAGCCAGTCCGGGTCTAATACCATGGCCACGCCCTCTTCGAATAGTACCATTCCCTGGTACCAGGTCCGCTCCTCGCTCCGAAAATGGGCCGGCAGGGGAAGCACCTGAAATTCATCCACATCTTTGAGTCCATGGACTTCAGCGACATGGATGCTCACCCGGCCTTCCCCTTTGGCAAACAGGATGATCCGGCTATCGGACCCCTGTGGATCGTTTGGAAGTTGGAAACCCGCGGCGACGTCGCCGGCCGGATAGGTCAATCCTTGGACGGTCACATCTTCCAGGAAGCCGGCCTCCTCGGCGGTCAGGAGTCCTTTGACGTAATCGCCCTGGATGGCGAACCGCACACCGCCTATCGTGACGATGACAAAACGGCACGTCGGGGTGATGGAGGTGGTGACCTGACGCCCACGCAGACTCATGTGTTACCTTAGACCCAATAGCGACCGGGCTACTTTCTGACAGTCCGGGCGCGGCCCACCCACCGTTCCACTTCCTGTAGAAGCGCACGTTCCTCGACTGGTTTGGCGACATAGGAACTGGCCCCGATGCTCAGAGCCATCTGGCGATGCTTGTCGCCCGCCCGGGTCGTCATCACGACCACCGGAGTCTGCTGGGTCTGCGGGCGGCTCCGTAACGCCTGGATCACTTCGAATCCGTTCAGCTTCGGCATCTCGAGATCCGTAAAAATCAGCCGGTAGGACTGCGCGGAGGCCTTGCGTAAACCATCCTCCCCGTCCACTGCCGTATCGACCTGGTACCCGGCATTTTCCAACATTCTGCCTACGAACTTGCGAATACTCAACGAGTCGTCAATCAGCAGAATGGGCGCCTCCGCTTGCTGTTCTTCCTGTTCGCCGGAAAGGAAGGTGCCATCCGTGAGGAGAGGGCTGTCCTGAGACACCGCGATCAACGCCTCCTGCCTATCCCGGGCCATCAAGCGGCCTGGATCGATGACGAGCAGCACGCGTCCTTCGGGATCGATCGTAGCTCCGCCGAACACCGATTGTTCCAACGGCTTCAAGGAGCCCAACGTCTTGATCACGATTTCCTGCCGCCCCAACAGCTCGTCCACCGCGAGCCCCATGGGTCCCGCAATGGTGCGCACGATCACAATGGGCATGGCCAGATCCACCGGCCCTTGTTCCCGGCGCAGCACATGCCGCAGCGCATGAACCTCGATGGCTTCGTCGCCCACGTGCAAAACGGCGCGCTCGCCCATCTGCTGCATGGTGCCGGCGGTCGGCATCGTCACCTCCCGCACGGTCGGCAGCGGGATCGCATAGCGCTCCGTCCCGGTGCGCACCAGCAGCGCCGTGGCAATCAGCAGGGTCAACGGCAAATCGAGCGTGAATTTGGTTCCGACGCCCGGCACCGATTCCACATTGATATGGCCGTTCATGCCCTCAATGACCCGCTTGACCACATCCAAGCCCACGCCCCGGCCGGCCTGGTCGCCGATCCTGTCGGCGGTGGAGAACCCCGGCGCAAAGATGTACTTCAGCGCCTCGGCATCCGATATGGACGAGGCCTGCTCGGGACGCAACAAACCAAGTTTCACCGCCTTAGCCCGAATCTTCGTCAGGTCCAGGCCGGCGCCGTCGTCTTCGACTTCGATAATGACGGAGTTGCCGCGATGCGCGGCATGGAGATACACCGTCCCTACGGAAGGCTTCCCCTTCATCCTTCGATCGGCAGCCGACTCGATTCCATGGTAGACGGCGTTACGCACCAGGTGAATCAAGGGGTCCACCAAACGCTCCACCACTCCCGTATCGACCTCGGTATGTTCGCCCGACGTCACCAGGGACACTTCCTTATTCGAGGCTCGGGCAATTTCCCTGATGGCTCGTCGGAAGCGGGTGAACGGCGTGCCCACCGGAACCATCCGCGCCCGAGCGATTTCATCGCGCATGCCGAGGGTCAATTGCTGAAGCTGGCTCATATCATCGTGGGATCGGCGGATCGACCCGCTCAGTTGAGACATCGATTCGCTGATATCGGCCGTCACCTCGCTGA
>CBDIWQ010000245.1:0-4434 GCA_965285965.1 uncultured bacterium
CAATATATCGAGCGGGCCATTATCAACCAGGGAAAGCTGGTTCGGTTGCCCGTTCATGTGGTGGAGCGTCTGAATCGGTATCTCGGGAAAGTCGAGCAGCTGGGACAGACGCTGGGGCGGGAGCCGCTGGCGCACGAAGTCGCCCTGAAAATGAAAACATCGGAAGAGGAGGTGCTGGATCTCAAGCAGCTGGTTCGCACCACCTGCTCGCTCGACAGTCCGATGAACGACCGGACCGACACCTTTCTCCGCGACGTAATCGAAGATCCGATGTGTCTGTCACCGGACGAGACCGCCGCCGGCGTACGGCGACGGACGGATCTCATGGTCTGGGTAAAGGAGTTGCCTGAAAAAGAGCAAACTGTTATTGTGTCGCGGTTTGGACTTGATGGGGATGAAGCGAAGACGCTCGAGGAAATCGGGCGTGAGCTGGGGCTCACCAGAGAGCGCGTCCGGCAGATCGAAATGGCCGCGCTGGTTCGGCTTCGAGGCACCATCGAGCGAAAGACGATGACACAGGCCGACTTGCTGTAGTCCGTGACGCCGATCAACTATAAATCGCTCATTCGTGAAGTGCCGGATTTTCCCAAGCCCGGCATTCTTTTCTACGACGTCACGACCCTTCTGAAAGATCCAACAGCCCTCCGCAGTCTCACCGATGATCTCACTGCCCGGTATCAACAGCAGCGGATAACGAAGGTGGTCGGAATCGAATCACGTGGCTTTATCTTTGCCGGAATCTTGGCTGCCCAACTCGGAGCCGGATTCGTGCCGGTTCGAAAGCCCGGCAAGTTGCCCGCCGATTGTTATGAAGTCAAGTATAGTCTCGAGTACGGGTCGAACACCCTGGCCATTCATCGCGACGCCGTGACGATGGGTGAGCGCGTCCTCATCGTGGACGACTTGCTCGCGACCGGTGGCACCGCGGAGGCCACGGTGAATCTCGTTCGCCAATTGGGAGGGGAGATTGTCGGACTGGACTTCCTTCTTGAACTCAAGGGATTGAACGGACGAGAGAAGCTCGCCGGCTATGACGTGCATTCGACCATTCTCTATCCGTAGGGCCTAGGGCACTCCCCGCCACAACCGCTTGTCAAATCGAAGATAGCCATGTTATAGATGCCGAGCTTTTTGCTCCCAGACCTTTTATAAAGGAGTGGGATCTCCATGGCCACGAAAGCTCAAGTGAAGAAAAAACCTATGACCAAACCTAAATCTGTTCCCTCCACCACGAATAAACTCCGGTCAACTGTGACAGAGGTGCCTGAGAAGATATCGCCTCTTGAACCGGTCGTCGAACCGGCCCGTCCGAAAGAAACATCCAAGGAACGGGAAGCCCGGGAGCGTCGGCAGGAAGTGCTCCAGAAGATGTTGATGGCCAAGCGCCAAGAAATCATCAAGGAGATTGAAGGGAGCCTCGGCCAGTCCTTGACCGAAGATCAGCAGCGGCGACTGGAATCGGCTCGCGATGTGGGCGATCAGGCCTTGATGGACTTGGAACGGGAACTGGGCATTTCTCTGATGGAAATGCGAAATCGTCGTCGGCAATCGATCGATGAAGCCCTGACTCGCTTGCATGAAGGCACCTATGGCGTCTGTGCGGACTGCGGCATCGAGATCAGTGAGAAGCGGCTACAGGCCGTGCCGTTTGCCAAACTATGCGTGGAATGCCAATCTCGTGAAGAACTGTTGGAGAAAATCGAGAAAGAAGAAGACCGGGATTAGCGCCCCGTGCACTGACCAGCGCCGGATTCCAGTTCATCGGTTTTCCTAAATCGGTTGTTCGCTGCCGCGCTGTCGTGGATCTCCTGCCGTGCAGGGGCCCCCGTCTCACGTATGAGCGCCTCAATTCCATCCCGAGCGGTCGTCTTGGCCAGCGGCGGATTAGACTCCACCGTCACCGCCGCCGTCGCACGCCGGGACGGGTATGCCTTGTACGTGCTAACGGTCGCCTACCAGCAACGGCATGCGGTGGAGATTGAACGGGCCGGCCAAGTGGCGGCGTGGCTCGGTGCCCAGCAGCATGTGGTCCTGGATGTCAATTTGCGCGCGTTCGGTGGATCGGCCCTGACGGCCGATACGCCGGTGCCCAAAAAACGGACGGCGAGCGACCGCGCGCACGGTGTTCCTCCAACCTATGTGCCGGCAAGAAACCTGATCTTTCTCTCTCTCGCAGCGGCTCATGCCGAGGTGGTTGGCGCGTCGGTCATTTATTTTGGAGCGAATATCATCGATTATTCAGGCTATCCCGACTGCCGTCCGGAGTTTATTCGCGCGTTCGAAGCCGTGGCGCAAGCCGGGACCAAGGCGGGGATCGAAGGGCACCGGATGGAAGTGCGGGCGCCGCTGCTGAGCATGACCAAGGCCCAGATCATTCAGTTGGGGCTCACGCTGAACGTGCCCTTTCATCTCACGCACAGCTGTTACGATCCCGTGGGAGACCTCGCATGTGGGCACTGCGATAGTTGTCTGATCCGGAAACAGGGATTTGTCGACGCGGGAGTTGAGGATCCGATCGCATATGCGTTAGGCTGATGGACTTTGGTGTGACCCGTACGCCCCGTGGAGCGGATCTTGTAGGACGCGAAGCTCAATGTCACCAGAAGAATTTTTCATGTATCTCACCATCGGCTTGATTGTGCTGGCGCCCGTGGGGGCCAGACTCTATCGACGGATGACCTTGCGACAGACGCAAGCCATGCTGCGGGAACAATTTGGGGAGCGCGGTTCCAAGCAGCACGAGCCTCCGGCAAAAGGAATGTGATGACCATCCAGCAGCGAATCATGATCGCGCTTTGCGCCTGCGCGTTGGCGACTCCCGCATGCAGCCAAGGGGAAACGGCGCCCAAAAACTCCGCCGCACCGGTGCCGGCCGAGTACCAAGCCGGGGAAGCCAAGTTTAAGGCCAATTGTGCCGGCTGCCATGGAGTGGCCGGAGTCGGCACCAGTCAGGGGCCTGCGCTGGTCCACAAAGTCTATGAACCGAATCATCATGGCGATGCGGCGTTTCAGCGCGCCGTGGCCGGCGGTGTGCGGGCTCATCACTGGGAATTTGGCAACATGCCCAAGATCGAGACCGTGACGCCCGAGGACGTCGAGCAGATCACCCAGTACGTGCGATGGCTTCAGAAGCAAGCCGGTATTTTCTAGCAGCTGTTGACAAAGTCCGCCAGCGGCGTTCTCGCGGCGCTCAGAGACTCAACGTACCGGACAGAGTACGCGTCGCCTCATCGCTTGCTGCGAGGGATACGGGGCGCTCACCATCTCGCGCCCGTGCGCAAACGTGACGCTCGTTATTCCTCGCATCGCGCACCTTGCTGGGCGGCCTTTCTGAACAGCCTTCGAACGATTCTGAGGGAGACTGTGACTGTCCCAGTTCCCGCATTTCGGCAGTGCCCAAGTAGTTTCTCAACAGCCTGCTAGTCCGCTCCTCTCCCTGGTCTCGCGCTTAGCGCACACCCTCATTGTGATCCGAATCCCGGCCAAATCCTTATGGTTTGACTTCACTCCTACCACTTCGTAAGGTGATGCCATTCCTCTGTTCGATGGAGCTCGGATGCCAGCCGTTCAACCGATTCTACTCAAGATAGGGAGAGGAGGAGCCATGAACTACAAGGTCTGTGGCGTGCCACGAGTGTTGGGAGTTCTGTGCCTGATTCTCATGGGAACCGGCTGCGCGGCCATCGAAGCCGGCCATGAAGGCGTCATCGTAGAGCAGCCGATTTTCTTCGGCCATGGCGGGGTCGACCCGGTGCCGACCAAGACCGGCCGCATCTGGATCGCCCCGACCACCCACGTGGTGGATGTCGACGTCAGACCCCTTCAGTACTCGGAGCATTTCGACATCATTTCGGCCGAGAACGCTCCGGTGTCGTTTGACGCCTTTCTCATCGCGAATGTCGTGGAAGGGCGCTCGCCGGAACTGATTTCCAAGTACGGCCCTCATTGGTATCAACACAACGTCAAAGAGGCCTTCCGCACATTCGTGCGAGAGGAGGTCCAAAAGTATCCGCTGTTTCAATTGACGACCGATCCGACGACCAGAGCCAAACTGCAGGACGCCATCGCACGAGAGGTCCAAACGAAGCTGATCGAGAAGCAAGGCATTCCCGTGCGGCTAAATCGCGTCGTCGTGGGCAGCATCCTGCCGCCGAAAGGCGTCGTGGAGCAAACGACGCAGACCATCATTCAAGAGCAGCGGAAAATCACGATGGTGGAGTTTCAAAAGGCCGAAGAGTCCCGGGAGAAGGCCGAACGCCAACGGGGCATCGCCGACCGCGCTTATCGGGAATCGCTCGGCCTGACGGCCCCCGAGTTCGTCGATCTGCGCCGCATCGAAGTGCAAAAGGAAATCGTGCAGCACTCGCCGACGGCCTTGACCGTGATCATGGGGCTCGAACGTGTCGGCATCAACCTGCCGCCGTTTGGAGGGGA
>CBDIWQ010000246.1:0-4121 GCA_965285965.1 uncultured bacterium
GGCCAACCTGATTTCGCTCGGCGCCATCGACTTCGGCATCATCGTGGATGCCACGCTCATCATGGTGGAAAGCATTTTCTTTCATCTGGCGCACGGGAAAATGCACGGGTTGACGCCCCATCAGCACATCGTCCGTGCCGCGCGGCAGGTCGGCCGGCCGATTTTTTATTCCACGGCCATCATCGTGGTCGCCTTTATCCCGCTGTTTACGATGACCGGCGTGCCGGGAAAGATCTTTGCGCCCATGTCGATCACCTATGGGTTCGCCCTGCTCGGTGCGCTGCTCATGGCCTTCACGCTCGCGCCGGTGCTGTGCTCGTTTTTGCTCAGGGGGCCCATCAGTGAAGTGGATACCGGGTTCGTCCGTGTGATCCGCGGCGCCTATCTGCGGCTCGTGACCTGGGCGTTGGATCACCGCGTGGTCGTGGTCGGCTTTGCGATGGGTCTGCTTGTCCTGACCTTTCTGTTGCTGCAGTTTGTCGGCGGGGAATTCATGCCGGCGCTCGAGGAAGGCAACTTGTGGGTCCGGGCCACCATGCCGGTTGACATCGCGTTCGATCAGGCCGATCGCCTGACGAACGACATCCGCCGCATGTTTCGCGAGTCGCCGGAAGTGGATACCATCGTCTCCCAGCTCGGACGGCCTGACGACGGGACGGATCCCACCAGTTTTTTCAACGCGGAGTTTCTGGCCAATCTCAAGCCGTCCACCTTATGGCGCACAGGCCTGTCCAAAGAGGGCTTGATCGAGGAAATCGACTCCCGTCTGAAGGTGATCCCTGGCGTGATCTTCAATTTCTCCCAGGTCATTCAGGATAATGTCGAAGAAGCCATGTCGGGCGTCAAAGGGGAGAATTCGATCAAGCTGTTCGGCACCGACTTGAAGACGATGGAGGCGAAGGCGGTCGAGATTGAAACCGCGATGAAAGGCATCGCCGGCGTGAAGGATTTGGGCATTTTTCGGCTCGTCGGCCAGCCGAATCTGCTCATCCAGGTCGACCGGGAAGCGAGCGCGCGCTACGGGCTCCAGGTGGCGGATGTGAATGCCGTCGTGCAGGGCGCCGTCGGCGGACAGGCTGTGACCCAGGTCTACGAGGGGGAGCGGCTCTTCGATCTGGTCGTGCGGTTCCTTCCCGAATACCGCCAGGACGTTGAATCGATCGGGAACATCCTGGTCAGCACACCGAACAACGCCCGGATTCCGTTGAAACAACTGGCGACGATTACCACCCAAACCGGCGCTTTCATCATCTACCGGGAAAACAACGAGCGCTACATTCCCATCAAATTCAGCGTGCGGGACCGCGATCTGCAAAGCACGGTGGAGGAGGCGCAGGCAAAACTGGCGCGCGAGGTGACCCTGCCGGAGCGCTATCGCATGGAATGGGCCGGGCAGTATGATCAATTGAAGGACGAGCAGCAACGGCTGGCGAAAGTGGTGCCCATCAGTCTCGTCATTATCCTGTTCCTGCTCTATACGACATTCGATTCGCTGAAGAATGCGTTACTGGTGTTGGTGACCGTGCCGTTTGCCCTGGTCGGCGGCGTCTTGTCTCTGGTCGCGACGCACACGCACTTCAGCATCTCGGCGGCGGTAGGGGTCATCTCCACGCTGGGCGTGGCTATCCTGGGGGGCGTGCTGCTGATCTCGCGGATCGAGGAGTTCCGTCGCACCGGGGTGGATCTCCGGCAGGCCATTCTCAAAGGCGCCGACGTCCAGATGCGGCCGATCCTCATGGCCACGTTAGGCGCCGCCATCGGCCTGCTCCCGGCCGCCATGTCGACCGGCATCGGGGCGCAAGCCCAGAAGCCCTTGGCCCGGGTGGTGGTCGGCGGGATGCTGACCGCCGCCTTCTTGATTCTCGTGGTGTTGCCGGTGTTGTATGAAATTGTGCATCAGCGGGCGAATGAGGAACGGGGTCAGTAACCAGACAAGCGCCTCCGGGCAGCTTCATCGGAAAGGAGTGCAGGTTGTGAAGATGTACCAACTGACTCGTGTGGCGTGCGGACTGCTGGTCGGCATGCTCGGCGGCGCACCGGTATTGTGGGGAGGGTCAGGGCATGACGCCGTCGTCATCCCGGTGCAAATGCCGTATGAGGCGCCTCCCAAGAATCCGGACGTCCCCGATGTGTCCGTTCCGGCGAATACCAATCCGCTGAACGAAGAGGAGCTGAAACGGGCGGAAGCGCTGCTTCCCATGCTCGAAGGAAAACAGGAATTCTGGGCGATGGGCGAATTCGTGCATCTGGGAGAGCCGTCCGTGCCGGCGTTGGTCAAAGGGCTCGCCATGCCGAGCCCGCGGATCCGCTATAACGCGATCGAGACGCTCTCGATGATGAAGGGCGTGTCGGGAGTGCCGGCTCTGCTGGCGACCGCCAAAGACCCGAACGAACTGCCCCGGGTGCGCGAGCATGCGCTCCGGGTGGCGATTCGCTTGGATTCGGCGAAGGCTCCCGAAGCCATTGAGGTCATGTCCAAGGATCAGAATCCGTCCATCCGCAAATCGGCGGCCTTTGAGTCGCGGTACGTGCGGCAGAAGGCGGTCATTCCCATCCTCATTCCGATGGTCAGCGATGACGAGCGGTTCGTGGCCATGTCGGCCTTGCATTCGTTGTGGATCCTGACGCGGCATGAAACCGAGTTTCACGATTGGGATACGTCCACCAAACAGGATCGGCAAGCCTGGTCCGCAGAATGGGTGGAATGGTGGGAGAGCAATAAGGACACATTCGAGATTCCGGAACCACGCCGGTCGGGACGAAAAGGCTAGCGCTTCCCAGTTGCGAGCCCGCGGAATCCTGTGTTAGGTGTATAGCGTGAAACGCGCAAAAGGCACTCCCATGGCTGCCCTCAAAATCGCCAAGCTGGGTAATCCGATCCTCCGCAAGATCGCCGCCCCCGTGGACCGGCGGGAGATCAAATCCGCCGAGTTTCAGCGGTTGATCGATGACATGTTCGAGACCATGTATGACGAACCGGGCATCGGTTTGGCCGCTCCGCAGGTCTCGCACTCCGTCCAATTGATCGTCATGGGCTGTGAAGGCGAGGGGGGATTTCCGGAAACGGTCCTGATCAATCCGTCGATCCTCTACTATGGCCCCCAACAGGTCGAAAGCTGGGAAGGCTGTCTCAGCGTCGACGGGCTCAGAGGGAAAGTCACCAGGCCGTCGCTCGTCCGGGTGACGGGCCTCGATCGCGACGGGAAGGCCATGGATTTCGAAGCCACCGGTCTCTATGCCGTGTGCATCCAGCATGAAATGGATCATCTCATCGGCAAGGTGTTTCTCGATCGGATGACCGACATGTCCACGCTGACGCAGCTCCATGAATTCTCACAGTACTGGCAAAAGGAACCGTCGACGGTCATCTAAACACCGCCCTCGTGTAAGACATTCGTGAAATCCCTGCTTCGTGTCCTGCAGTATCTCCGGCCGCATCGCCGTCTGGCCCTCATGACCCTCTTCTGCGCCGCCGGCGCCACCGCGCTGGAACTGGTGCCGCCGTGGGTCGTGAAGATCATCATCGACGACGTCATCCAGGCCAAACAGCCGGCCCTGCTGCCGTGGGTGCTGGGCGGGTTGGTCGCGGCCTTTGCGTTGAAAAACGTCTTCGCCTCCCTGCGGATCCGGCTGAACAACCTGGTCGAGCAGACCGTCGTGCACGATTTGCGGCGTCATCTCTTCGCCGCTTTGCAGCGGCTGTCGATCAACTATTTCGAGAACCGCTCGACGGGCGAAATCATGTCCCGGGTGACGAACGATACCGAGCATGTGGAACGGATCTTCATCGACGGCCTCGAAGGGATGCTCACCGCCTCGCTGACGCTCATCGGCATCACCATTCTGCTGTTCGCCCTCAATTGGAAGATGGCCCTGCTCGCGCTGCTGCCGATTCCGTTGCTCATCCTGGCGGCAAGCTGGTTTACCCGCACGGTTCACGGCTATTACCACGACATCCGGAAGCGCTCCGCCGAGTTGAGCAGCTATCTGCAGGATGCCTTATCCGGCATTCGAGAGACGATGGGATTCACCCGGCAGGCGCACGAGCAGCGCCGGTTCGATCGGTTGAGCCGGGCCTACAGCGACACCAACCTGAAAGCCATGTATCTGTGGTCCCTCTA
>CBDIWQ010000247.1:0-7906 GCA_965285965.1 uncultured bacterium
GAGCCAAGCTAGTGACTCGTGCGGAAGACTGGCAATGGTCGAGCCTGTGGCGGCGGGCACAGACTGATCCCAAATCCTCATCATGGCTGAGTGACTGGCCCATGGAGCGCCCCAAGGACTGGATCGCTGTCGCCTTTTGATCACATCACGAGCGCGTAATCCGCCGTCGGTCCTTAGACGGTAGTTCGGTGAGAATTGCAGGTCCCGTTCTTATTCAGCAGCCATAGGAGGTGCATGGTCTAAATGGTCTAATTGGATGCAGATGCAGGAAGGGTAAAGGTGAAGGTGCTTCCTTTACCAGGCTCCGATGTCACCCAGATGCGTCCGTGATGGGCTTCGACGATCCATTTGGCAATAAAGAGCCCGAGACCGAGGCCATGGTGTCCGGCCGCCTTGAGCTGTGTAAACCGTTCAAAAATCTGTTGCTGTAACGGCTTGGGGATTCCTGGGCCATTATCGCTGACTGAGATTTCTATCTCAGTCCCGAGTGTCCTCGCAGAGAAGGTAATGATGCCGCCCTGAGGGACGAACTTTAGGGAGTTGCCGATCAGATTGGACAATACTTGGAGAATTCTATCGTGATCGAAGTGCGCGAATATCGGCTCATCGCCGGCGTCGATCGTCACGGAGAACGACCTACTGTTGATGAGCGGAGCAAACAGCTCTACACATTCCCGTAATAACGCTCCCACTTCCGTCTTTTGGGGCGCGAGGGCGAGTTGCCCTTGGGCGATGCGTTCCACGTCCAGAAGGTCGTTGATCATCCGGTTCATGCTCGCGGCAGTCTGCTCAATGACGGCGAGATCCTTTAAGAGAGATTGAGGGTCAGCCGGGCCGTTGGAGAGGTTGCTTTTCATCAGGCGGGCGCTGATCGCAATAACGGCGACGGGATTTTTTAAGTCGTGACTGACAATCGTGACAAATTGATCCCTCGTGATCAGTTCTTGATCCGCATGGACTCGTTCCTCCGAAAGATTGCTATCTGTTTTCTTACGTTCCTCTTCCAGGAGCGCGTCGGTGAGCAGTTGTTTCTGATCGCGTTCTTCGGCCAGCGCACGATCTTCCTGCTCGCGCTCACGCGCTTGGATGCGGTCGGCCAGCTCGCGCTCGCGGCTCAGCAAGTCTTCGTCTATCGGTGAGGCGGTACTCTCCTGCTCTTTCTCTCGATCCACCTCCTTCCGTTGCCGTTCACGTGCCTCATCGGTGGCCCGCCGAATCGAACGCACTTTCTTGCTCGTCTTGTTTTCGACCGTCTGAAGGGTGTCTAGAAGATATCCGTCGGTTTTCTCGCGTTCCTCCTCAAGGCTCTGATCGGTTTTACCGCGTAACTCTTGAAAAGGCTCTACGTGTCTGGCTGCCATCCCTGGGATTACCTTTCCTTGTTTGTTCGGATATGGAGGAAGACGGAGCGGGAATCTACCAGGGGGCACGCTAGTATTGGATCTAGGAAAAGCCCTGGCTGTGAAACCAGGGGCAATGACCGGCCTCCATTAAGCTCCGTCCCTTCCTTTGCCCTTGGCGCTGGGCCGCTGCCAGGCGCTGCGTTCGCGACGGCATTCCGTCGATCGGGTTCATCCTCGCCATGCAGCCTTTTGGCAGTGGGGTTCTTTGTTTCTCGTTGATGGCGGGGCCTCTACTATCTCGGCGTCATGCAAGCCATTGTGGGGCTGTTCGCCCATGCGCTTATGGGAGAAGACGGGCTCAGCGGGTACTTTGCCTGCACGGGGGCCCTGGCTTATCTTGACGGCCGGTTTCATCTCAGCGGCGAGTGTCCCAATGCGGAACAACTTCAGGGGCTCGTAGAATGGCTCGGCGACACGATGCAAGAAGATCTGTATGCGACCGATCGCCTTGGTACGGTCTATCCTCCGTTCAGGACGCTATCGGATAGGCCGGCTGGACTTCTTGCTCTCAGGTTATTTCCGACGAAACCAGACTGTATTGTTTGGTTCAGACCTGAAGTGGAGAGGACGGTGAACTGGGCGGGGGACCCGAACAAACCGGTCGACGTGGTCGGTGTGAGAGGTGAGGAGCGGATCATGCCGCGTCGGTCCTTTGCGGTATGGAAAGAATCTGTCCGCGGGACATCCCGGCCTTGGCGTGACAGTGAACTCGATGCGGCGCGAGACCATCGCCGTGCCATGATCGAAAAGCTTGCCCAGCAGAAGGCAGAAGAACTGGTCGATGCAAACACAGAGTTGATGCATCGCAACGAAGAACTCGACGCATTTGCCTACATCGCTTCGCATGACTTGAAGGAACCGCTCAGAGGGGCACAGGCTTATGCGCAATTCCTGCTGGACGACTACGGCTCGATCCTGCCGGAGGAAGGGAAGCGCAAAGCGCGCACACTGGTCCAGTTATCCAAACGGATGGAGGAACTGATCAATGCGCTATCGCACTACGCTCATGTCGGACGAATTGAGCTGGCCCTCAGTCTGGAGGCTATCGTGGCGAGCGCAATGCAGATGGTTCAGCTGCTGGTGGTTGATTCGGGGGCCCGTGTTCGCATTGCTCAGTCGCCCCTTCCAACTGTTCGCGGAAACCCGGCCATGATCAGGGAGATCTTTACCAATGATCACGAATGGGATTAAGTACAATGATCAGCCAACGAAAACCATAGAGATCGGCGTGTTGGGTGAGAAACAGGTACGGTCCGGCCAGGGAGGGGGTCCCGCTATGTCGTGGTCTACATTAAGGACAATGGAATCGGCATTGCACCGAACTACCAGCAAAATGTATTCGACATTTTCCGGCGGCTTCATGCCCGCGACCAGTATGGCGGCGGCACAGGCGTCGGCCTTACGATCACGAAGAAGATCATCGAAAGACACGGCGGCTCGATATGGCTTGAATCCCAGCTCGGTGTGGGCACAACGTTCTTTTTTACGCTGCCCTCCGTTTCATAAAGAGTCGCGCCGGGTGTTGGCATCGACGATGCGGAGGCGTGGGCGGCCGGGGAAGCCGCTGGAAAAGGAGCCTGAGCCAGCCTGTCTCGTTTTCCGATGTCAATCTATTGGGCGCTTATCGGGTATCCATTCTCGGACATGCACTTCTCAAACTTAAAGTCCGCCTCCTTCGTCGCCAGGTAATTGACACGGGAACCATCCACGTAGGCATCGAACTTGTCATCGGGAAGGGCCGTTCGAACCTCTTTCGTGCACTTGTCTACCGTCCGCTTAATGGCGCTACGCACGTCTGATTTTAATGACTCCTTCGGTTCCATTAGTTGTTGGGGCTCCACTGGTTTCGGCGTCTGTACGGGTTGTGGCGACTCCACGCAGGCCTGCGATGACAACAGAAGGGCTAACGCACCAGCAAGCCGGATGGGTCTTGGCATAGGTCCCCACGGTCCACGTATAGGCGCACGTCCAGATACAATTTATTATAGCCGCACGTTAGGCCCAACGGACAATCGAGGGAATACGCTTTTAGCGAATGCAGATTATGGTCGGAATGAGCGAGTCCGACTTTCGTGGACATCTCGTCTTCCGGCTAGGCAAGCAGTAACTGAGTCAAGGACGCAGGGCTTTTCCCTCCGCTGATGTCGGGATTGATGTTCAATTCGAGGACGGTGACCCCCGAAAGCTCGACGTGGTGATCTTCTGTTTCGCTGATAGTCCCGGGAGGGCTGAAGTTCCACTGCTGTCGCACGATATCGCTGAACGACTGTCCGCCATCGGCGGACCACCGCAGCACGTACTCCTGTGTGCGGGGTTCGGCGGCCTCCACAAAATTCATCCAGATCCGGTGCAGCGGCTGCGGAGGGTCGAAGTGTAGGCGAATCGTTTGTCTGCCGGCTTCCGCCGCCCGCCAGCCGATGCCGTGATTCGGAATCAATGCCGACTCAATAGGGCACGTTGCCTCCTCTGAGGTGATCTCGACTTCGGAAATCACTTCCACCGGCAGCCAATACGGTTGACCGACGGGTTCTTCCTGAACATAACAGCCGATACGTTTGCGCATGGGGTTGCCCTCCCTGATGGTTTGCTCAATCAGCGGCGACTTACACGTATGGGCTCATTGTGGCGGAATGAACACTGGGAGAATGGCCAGGGGCTGGGCCTCCTGGGACTGCGCGCGCTGTGGACCGCCTTTCTGGCGACTGTGCTGACCGGATGGATCGCCGGCGTCCTGGCTCGCGCCCGTGCGCAAACGTGACGCTCGTTATCCCTCGCGTGGCGCACCTTGCTGCGGCCTTCTGGACGGACTTTCTGAACAGCCTGCGAACGATACTGAGGATGACTGTAACTGTCCCAGTTGTGCACCTTCCTAGCGCGGCCCTTGTCCGGTTGCCTCACCGGCATCTATAGCGTAGGCTTGAATCCCTATGCTGAACCTGAAGATTCCTCCGCTGGCGGTCGTCCTCGTCCTCGGCGCACTCATGTGGCTGATGGCCAGGGCCCTGCCGGAATACGGATTGGACCTGCCTTATCGCAACCTCATGGCGGGGATTGCGGCCGCGGCCGGATTCATCGTTGCGGCCTGGGGCGTGGCGGCGTTCCGGCGGGCTGGCACGACGGTCAATCCCATGAAGCCTGAATCTTCATCGAGCTTGGTGAGCTCCGGGATCTATTCGTTTACCCGCAATCCGATGTACCTCGGTTTTCTCCTCGCGCTGCTGGCCTGGGCGCTCTACTTGTCGCATCCGGCCGCCTTCCTCGTTCTTCCGCTCTATGTGTGGTACATGAACCGGTTCCAAATCGAGCCGGAGGAACGGGCGCTCGCCTCCTTGTTCGGCGAGAGATTCACGTCCTACGCGTCCCGGGTGCGCCGATGGCTCTGACGGCACTGGGAGTATCACCTGGACTGCGTGCGTCTGTTTCGGGTTTAGACAGAGTAGGTCCCGCAAGCAAATTGTGGTCTATTGGAGTTTGCATTCAGGGACGGTCGACTGCCCCCTAAAGAGGCGAGCAAGCGGACTATTCCTTGGCCCTATCGGAGCCACGGTTAAGTTCATTCACGGTAGGAGTGATTTGTACGTTCGGTATTAGCGTTCGATTAATGGTGTGACGATCAAATCCGATGTCGCCATGTGGATTGAGTCTGATTGTGCTCTTGTCCACGGCCGGGTCCTGTTGCAGCGTTGCTATTTTATCAAGGCGTGCTTGTGCAATCTCCGGTGATTCTGACGACTTGATTATGCGCCTGATCTCCGTGGCCTCCATACCATTGAATGAACCGGCGCCGGCCAGCCTGACCGCTTTACGATAGACGCCTGCCCAACGGTCACACTTGCCCTCGTTTATTGTTGTGATGTGTTTTGCAAAATCGTCGTCGCACTGTAGACGCCGTGCTTCCTTAGCTTCTCTGCTGTCATTGCAGGCGGGAGTGCCAAAAATGGATCCCCCCTCAAGGCACTTCCCGTAGCAGAGATCATGTTGTTCGCAGGCTTCCTTAAATGTGCATTCCCCGATCGCATCAGGCACGAATACAGCACTGATGTCTGATCCGCACCCATTCGTTTGGAGAGCAGGGGGTACGGGGCGGACAGAGTTTTGCGCTTGGGCTGATTCCATCAGGCTAAACAGAACAACAGCTACAGTTAAGTAGGGTTTGCGCATACGTACCTCTAGGCAGCAAGACTGAGCGGAGCCGGTTCTCTCTTGTGGATTGCATCTCCCGCTTTCGCTAAGCGTGCCGTTATCGCTTTTGTGCACGCTGTCGGCGTCCTAATTGTGATCCTTCTTCAGAATCGAACGCAGCACCAGCGCTTTCTGTGACTCCAGATTAATCGAAGCTCGATTCACAACCGCTTGATTGTGGTCCATAGCAAACTGCGACGTTGCCTTAAAACAATTACTCATGAGCGGATCGATCGGTTGTTTGTGATAGCTCGTAAAGCTTTTGAGCGCGTCTTCCTTCTTGTCTCCAGCTGACGGTGTCCCAGCGGTTGCCGGGGATGCTACCCCGGGTGCGGCCGCAAGCGCCGGAGCGGCCACAACTACGCCGGCATCATCTTTTCCTGATGTGCCTTCCTTGCGCTCTTCTGAAGCCAGCTTGACGCAGAGCTCCATAGGAACGACGAAATCGAGGGTTGAAATCAGATCGATCATCTGCTCCGCATAGATCTGCTGGTCGATCGCGCCGTTCACATAGGCTTCACAGAGCCGGTACATCCCATCTCGCAATACTTGTACCCCTTGCGACCGCTGAAAAAGGTCATGAATATCGCTTTCGAACGATCGAGTGAACTCTCCGGTGCCTTCAATTGTTCCAACTTTCGTAGGTGCCTTGGCCGCTGCCTTCATGGCAATCGCTTTTGCGATCGTGCCTATGGCATCCGGAGGAGGTTCGGAACAAAATTTACCTTTGTCGTTCACGAGGACGGTCCTGATGGAACCATCCACGGCCACGATGGACGCGCTGCCGACGCTCTGGTGTTTGATGATGTAGCCTTCGTCGCAACCCGACAAAACAATGAGAGTGAGTATGAGACCTACTGGTATCGCTTTCATGTGCCGACCCTCCTGGTTGAAGAATATCCATTGGACTATTTCGGCTTGGAGTATTCGCCGCGGAACTGTCCGTTGTGAAAGACCTGTGTGCGGCCCGTGTTGGGGTCTTGGTATTCAATGGTCGGCGCTTTCATCTGTGTCGAGGCATTGATCTCTTTTGATTGATTGCGCTCCAGCTCTTCCCTGCAGCGTTGCTCTGCATCGCGAACCTGTCGTTTATGCTGCTCGCTTAGTCCTTGAAGATCGGACTCCTTAAACAATTCACAGGGGCCGTCTGTAGCGGCTGCTCCTGTATGGGATGTCGAGAAGACAAGGAGGAATAAAAGCGCAGTGGTCAAATGTAATCGGGGCGGGCACGCCATAATGCACGCATTTGCCATAGCCATAAATTCCTCCTTTTTGATTGCTCAGAACTGCGCTAAGCAATTTGTGAACCCGAAGGGTAAGTTGTCGCCCCGTGGGAAAACCATTGATGTTTACTAGCGTCTGAGGCACATCGGAGTTGTTATTGATGGAAGAAGCAGGATCATAATGGATTCATGTAAGGGCAATTGTGATTCACACATACCAAGGAGGATGTGCTCTATGCATGGAGGAGAGAAAAATGGTGGTCCACAGCGAATTCTTGACGCCCTTGGTTGTCTGAGCGTAGGTTCCGCCATATGTGGAATGATTTTACGGTTGATGTGGTAGACGCCCGGAGGTCGGGGTGACTCCCTACGTCGTGGGAGCAGTCCTGGCTGTGGCGGTGGCGGCTCTGGGCCGGGTCACACGATTCGACCGCGACCGCAGTTTCTATTCGACCATTCTCGTCATCATTGCGTCGTACTACATTCTCTTCGCGGTCCTGGGAGCTTCCACCAAGGCGCTGGTTTGGGAGACAGCCGTCGCCACCATATTTTCAGCGGTGGCCGTGCTCGGTGCGCTGCGGTTCCCGCTGCTGGTCGGCATCGGGATTGCGGCCCATGGCCTCTTTGACCTGGTCCACCATGTCATCATTCAGAATCCCGCGGTCCCGCCCTGGTGGCCGGCTTTTTGTATGAGCGTCGACATTATCTTGGGACTCTGGGTCATCAGACTCTGGCGTTTCCGCCTGACCAATGCGGTGGCGATGTCTCCTCAGTGAGAAAGAAGAAGATCCAATGGAACATGCCGAGCTGATTGAGCAGGAGCTTTCTGCCGGCGAGGCGGCGTGGCAGATCGCCAATGACGGCAAGGCGCGCGTCTGTGCGCGACGCGCCGTGGCGCTGGCCTCCGAGGCCTGGCTGGCGCGTCACTCCGATCAGGCGGAGCGTATGGATGCGATGGCTCATCTTCGCCGGATTCAAGCGGACGAGTCCTTTCCTCCTTCCATCCGCCAGGCGGCGGAGCGCCTGACCACGACGGTCACGCGCCGGGATTCCCAAGTCGGAGGCCAAGCGGTCTTAGGAAGACAATGCGCCACTTCA
>CBDIWQ010000248.1:0-10693 GCA_965285965.1 uncultured bacterium
GCTTTCACGGCCAGATGCCACAAGATGAGGAGGGTCATGAAGAACAAGGAGGCGGCCAACCAACGGGTGATCATCCGGCGACCTCCGTTTGCACGTAGCCTTTCAACACGCGGGTAATCTCGGTCGCATAGCGAGCCAACTCCACACTGTTGATGTCGCGCGGCCGAGGCAGCGGAATCGTGAACGCCTCACGAATGCGCCCCGGGTTGGGGGAAAACAGGATGACGCGGTCTCCGAGACAGACGGCCTCCCGTACGTTGTGGGTGACGAACACGATGGTTTTGCGATGCTGGCTCCAGATGCGCTGAATATCTCCGTACAACTGCTCGCGCGTAAGGGCATCTAGCGCGCCGAACGGTTCATCCATCAGGAGCACGCTCGGGTTCGGGGCCAGCGCGCGCGCCAACGCCACCCGCTGCTTCATGCCGCCGGACAATTCGTGGACATTGGAATGCATAAACCGCTTCAATCCCACAAGTTCCAGAAAGTACTCGGCCTTGTCCCGGCGTTCGGCGGCACTCAGCCCGTTGCTCAGTTTCAGTCCGAAGAGCACGTTCCCCAGGACGGTGAGCCAGGGAAAGAGCGCGGCTTCCTGGAACATCATCAAACGGTGGTGGCTGGGCCCCACGATGGACTGCCCATCGGCCTGGACTACGCCGCGATCGGGTCGTTCAAGACCGGCGATGATGTTGAGCAGGGTCGATTTCCCGCACCCGCTCGGGCCGACGAGGCACACGAATTCTCCTTCTGCAATGCCGAGCGTCACGTCATCGAGGGCGTGGACGCGCAATGAACTGGTCTGGAACCATTTCGACACATGCTCAAGCACGAGTTTCGTCGGTGGCGTCTGCGCGGAGCGCTGTTCGGCAGCCAGCATGTCAGTGCAGTCTTTCTATCAGCCGCGACAAGTCAGGCGCGCTGCGCATAAATCCGGCGCGCCGGGCGTTGTCGACAAATTGTCGATACTCGTCCGCGGAGGTCTCTGTCGTTAAGGTCATGCGCGTCCATGCCCGTGCGATCAAGTCGGCTGCCACCTTGGCCTGCGTCTCCGCCGCCAGTTCCTGTTGGACCATCTGCTTAGCCTCTTCCGAGTGGGCGAGAATCCACTGGGTCAATTCATGGTGCGCTTGGGAAAATTTCTTCGCCAACTCTCGTTTCGTTTTCAGGAACTTCACACTGGAAACGAGGACCGTAATGCTCTCCTTCGATTGCTCGAGCAGGATCCGGCCTCCGGCATCGCGTTCCAAGCGGGACACCCAGGGTTCAACCGTCCAGACGGCGTCGAGTTTCTTGCTCTGGAACAAGGCGAACTGCTCGGGGTTTGGCGTCGGGACGATGAACGCGTCGCCGCCGGTCTGCGTGATCTTCAGCCCTCCATTGGCCAGCCATGCCCGGCAGGCTACATCCTGCGTGTTGCCGAGTTGCGGGGTGGCGATGGTTTTGCCGCGGAAATCGGCCGGCTGTTTGAGTCCTGAATCCGGCTGGACGACCAACGCAGAGCCGCCGACGGCAGCTCCTGCGATGATCCGGATTTCCTCACCCTGAGATTTGGCATAGGCATTGAGCGTTGGACTGGGCCCCACATAGGTCAGGTCGATGGAGTCGGCCAGGATCGCCTCCATCGCACTTGGTCCGGCATTGTAGATATACCATTCAATTTTTACATCCTTACCGAGTCGTTCTTCAAACCACCCGCGGCCGGTGCGCGACAGGTGCTGCGCGACCAGACCTTGCACATGCGTGATGTTGGGAAAATGGCCGATCCGGACGGTCTCGCTTGCGGTGGCCGCGGAAAATGTGACAAGGAACGTCGATAGTCCCAACAAAAAAGACAGAACTCTGGGTGTCATGATCTTCATCGTCGTGCGCCGGTCCTTTCTATCATCAATAACGGTTTGACTTGGAGCGCAGCTTGTTTGATTCACTGCCGGGGCTTCTGTTCAATCCAGTGGGCGAGATCAAGCGGGGCGTCGTCTGTCGAGCGGCTTTGCCGCCCGCGCCTCTGAAAAAAAACAGGGAGGCCGCGCTGAACCGCCTCTGCGCGGATCTTTCTCGCGAGCGCATGGCTGATGCGATCCCGGGATTTGCGCCCGCTCCAATGGTGCACACGCCATGATGCCTGGCGGCGCGCTGCCGAAAGACTTCCGCTGAATCTCCACCAACGATCAAGATGCTCATGGAGCCTCCACCAAGGCGCGATGCCCGGCGGCAGGATGGTCCTGCCGCCGGGCGCCCAGCCAGTCAAGGCTGCGGCGGTTTAGCTGTTAGCGGATCTCCAAACCCGGTTGGGCGGGTAGTGCCTTGAGCGCCTCTCGATAGCGAATTTGCAGTTCCTCCCGTTGTTCGGTTGAGAACAGCCCGCCGGCCGATCTGACGGTCACTAGAAACTCTTCCGGCTCGAATGTCGCCTCGAACGGCGCGGAGGCTTCTGGAATGTCGGGCATCGTCCGGTCGTATTTGCTGATGTCCGGCCTGGGGCCATGCCGGTCGTGGACCTCGCTTAATGAGAGGTGCAGGAGTTCGTTGCGCACCGATAACCATCCTGTCGTGGTTTCCTGTTCGCCCTGATCCGTGGCATGGCTCAGCCGGAAATGAACGCGCTCCGACGGCGTGGCTTCGGCCAGCGCCTTCGAGAGCGCCGGGGCCAGAATCTTAATTTCCTCATCTCTGAACGCTCTCGTTCGATCCGCTTTGCCGGCAAACAGGCGATGGATGAAGTTCCGTTGCTCCCAGGTGCGAACCCCGCGGAGCAGGGTGCCCGTCTCCGTTGGCGTCAGTGCGACCGGATGCGTGTTCGTGTCAGAATCCGGATCCGGTTCCAGCCAGGCGGTATTCTGCCCGGACTGGTGAATGGCCCTGATCGGTTCGACCGGCTGGTTCGCGCAACCGGTGACGACTGATAGACCTACGATCATCAGCATGGCGCGCCACGGCCATGCGCTCCTGGAGCCGGTACTGTCCCGTATCGATCTCATCGCTGTCCCTCCGGCCGCTGGGCCACGCCGACGTCGGATGACACGCGATCAAATCCGTGTTCCTGCAAGAGGGTTTGTACCTTTGGTGTGAGCAGGAACTCGATGAAATCGCCGGCTCCCGAAATATTCTTGGCCGTCCAGACTGCCGCGACGCCATAGTGAATCGGCGTGTGGGAGCCCGGCGGGGCAATGTCCAAGATGCGCACCCGCTTGTTCCCTACGGCATCGGTTCGATAGACCACGCCGACCTCGGCTTCACCGTTGGCGACGAGATCGAGCACGGCGCGGGAATGTTCGCCCAACACGTACTGAGACTTTAGTTGTGGCTCCAGTTTCGTGTGTTTGAGGAACTGAACGGCGACTTTTCCCACCGAGGAGGTCTTGGGATCGCCGATCGCGATGCGGCGAACCGCGACTGTGTGAAGATCCTGAACGGAGGAGACCGGAGCAGGGAGGGTGGTGCCGGTGATCAAGACCAGGGGTGAGCCGGCGTAGACGCGTTTGGCTCCCGGGATAACGAGGCCCTGCTTATCGAGTTGGTCGATTTCTTCCACCAGGGACGGGAGGAAGACATCGACGGGCGCCCCTTCCTGAATTTGCTTTCGCAGACTTTGGGAAGGGCCGTAGATGACCCGCACCGTGACTTCAGGGTGCTCCGCTTCAAAGAGCGGCAGCACTTTGCGGAACGCATCGCGGAGGCTGCCGGCTGCGGCGATGGTCAGGGGTTCCGGTTGGGCGTAAGCCGGCAGGGCCGTCCAACTTGTCACGAAGGCGGCAGCGAGAGAGATCAGCGTTTTATACAGCGGTCTTTGCCGTGTCATGGAGTTCCTCCCAGTAATCGTCAAACTCTCACTGTTAGAAAAAGAACTGATACTGCACGTTGATGCGGTTTTCGATCAGATCGCGGCCGAATCCGGGTAAATTTTCGAACGGAAAGCGGTCGGGTGCTCGTCCACCGCTTCCCATGGTGATATTGGAGTAATCGACAACAAGCCGATTATTGTAAGTGCCGTCGAAGCTATAGCTGATGGCGATGCCGAGTTCTTTTAGGAGATCGTCTTTCTGTTTGGTAGACGGGTCCATGACGCCGTACCGGGCCGCCACTTCGAGTTTCCGGGGAATGATGTACTTGCCAGCCTGCACATACCACCCCCAAGCCTGACCAAGATCTACCGGAGGACCGACGGCCAGCGGGCTGGTTGGAATCGTTCCCAGATCAAATGGTATCGTTCCGCTGTCGGCATTACGCAGCCGCTGGTGCCGAAAGTATCCTTCTGCTTGAAGAGACCACCCCCGATACTTGCCGATGAAGTCGGTCTCATAAGTCTGAAAATCATACACGCCCCCTCCGAGCAGACGGCCGTTGAAGGCTTTGGCCACCCGTTGACGAAAGGCGCGATCGACGATGTCTGATCTGATCGAACTGAGATAGTTTTGAGCCGGGTCATAGGCGTAACCGAATGCAATGGCCGCCTGAGGAGTGCGGGAGTTCAGAATATCTCCTTGACCATACCCGGGGTTACCCGCGATCTTGTAAAGGAGGCGGACGGTATACATCATTTCGCCCGTCATAAATCGGGTGTCATAATTGTACGTTCGGGTTGTTCCTGCATTGGGCGCTCCGGGCGTTCCGGTTTGAGGAAGAACATTTTGGCTGACCGATGTGCCCTCACGCGCCAGATTCGCTCCCACGCCGCCCCAGATACCGATTGCATAGTTGAATTTATAGCGGTCTTCATCGCTCAAGATACTGATGCCCACATCACGACTCCCCTGCAGATTCGAGGCAAAGGCGTTTTGAACGATGAGATTGTCCGCGAAGGTGGAGGTGGCGATAGAACTGATCAACGCGCGATTGAACCACACGCGTTGTTGTCCCACTTGGATGGTCGCCCAGGGAATATGCCAGGAAGATATGTACGCATCCACCAGTCCGCCCCTTCCGCTGCCTCCCTCTTGATCCCAGGTGGTTTGATCGAAGGCATATGAAACGTTGTAACGAAGGTCCGGATCGAAGGCGTATCCAAGAAATTGGAGACGAACTCTCGGGACGGAGAACTGATTTGAATCGCTCTGCTTGCGGATGGCCCGATACTCGACCTGTCCGCCTAGAATCTCCGGATTCCTCGAGTCCCCCAGCGTGCCCCAAAGACTATTGTGTGAGCTGTGCGTATAGCGTGCTTGGGTCAGCAGCCGGAGTTTCAAGAGGAATTTTTCCCCGACGCGGATGTTTAACCCGTTATTCACGTCGATGTTGAAGTTAGGCTTGGAGACTCGTTCCCGGGTTTCCAAGACCTTGAGGCCCTTGTCATACTCATCCTGGGTGATGAGTCCCTTCAGATAGAGATACTTCAATCCGGGATCTTCACCGGAGTAATATTCCCACTTACCTTCTTTCTTCACCAATTGTCCTTCCTCGACGGCGACGACGGGTCGGGGATCGGCCAACCAGGCGACTCCCACCAACGTGAGAAGCAGCACCCGAGAGATCTTCATAGCGCCTTCCTTTATGATGTCGGAACTTCCGATGATGTCGGTCAGTTCATTCAGTGAATCGGTTGCGGAAAGCCTCCGGTGATCCGGGCGGCTCGTGAGCGCTTAACTCCGACAACATCGGCGGGTGCTCATGGCAGCCTCATTGCCCAGGATGAGAGGGGGATTTTTCCTTGCGTTCAATCTGGACGAATGTTGAGTCGTGGACGATGATCTCGACTGATCCAGAGCGAAGGCCTTTGAGCGCTTGGAGAAGGGTCTGTTCCAGGGTTGTTCCATTAGCTCGTTCTTCTGAGGTTATCGCTTCAATGTACTGTATTCCGATCAAGATTGATGTCGGATATTAGAATAGTGGATATAGTTTGTCAACAAAATGAATATAAAAAACCATACTGGTTGGTTGACGAGCGTTCACTATACTTGACATATATCACGTAAACAGGATATTAGAGCCGCCATGGGCGAAAAGCATAAAGCCGAACCTTCCAGTAACATCGAGAATCGGCTCCGTTTCATCCGCACGGCTAAGGGTCTGTCGCAGGCTGACCTTGCCGGCATGAGCGGCATTACTAGACAGGCTGTCTGCGCCATTGAAGGCGATCAGTATTTGCCGACCACGGCAGTCGCACTGCGATTGGCGGGAGCTCTCGGGTGCCGCGTCGAGGACCTATTCAATTTGATCTCCTCGGGAGACCTTGTTGAGGGGGACCTCGTTGGTCCTCCTGATGGTGTTCCATCGTCGAACGAACGCGTGCGAGTCAAGGTGGCCAGAATTGGAAACCGCTTGGTGGCTCATTCCGTCGCGGCTTTGGGAGAAACATTGGCCTTCACGGTGCCGGCTGATGGCGTGATTGTTAGGCCGCTCGAAAACAAACGGCGGACGACGATCTCCAGTCGTGCCGTCCAAATCCGCCTGCTGCGCGATCGCCGTGTAGTTGAGCAGGAGATTGCGGTGGCAGGCTGTGAACCGGCCATCTTTCTCGCTGGAGAGCATCTCCGTCGCCACAAAGATCAGGCCACGGTGGTCGGGTATTCGATGGGAAGCACGGCGGCCTTGGAGGCCTTGAAACGAGGCGAAGTGCATGTCGCGGGGCTACACATCGTCGATCCCAAGTCAGGGGAATCGAATTTGCCTTTTTTACGACAGCATATTCGAGGAGAGGAATTTGCGGTCATCACTTTCGCAAGTTGGGAGGAAGGCCTGCTGGTTCAGTCTGGCAACCCCAAAGACATCCGGGATGTATCGGACCTTGCCCGGCCCGATGTCAGGCTCGTGAATCGGGAGTCCGGTGCGGGTGCGCGGATGCTCCTCGACCAGAAGCTGCAACAGGCCGGGGTGATGCCGAGCCAGGTTCAGGGATATGCCCATGCGGTTGGATCGCATTTTCAAATTGCACGACACATCGCGGAAGGACAGGCCGATGTCGGCATGGGCGTGCGGGCTGCGGCGCAGTTCTTCGGGTTGGATTTTCTCCCGTTGCAGGCAGCGCGGTACGATCTTGTCGTGCCAAAAATCTATTTAAAAGATCATCCGAGCATTTCAAAGCTCATCGATGCCATCGTGAGCCGGCCTTTCCGAACCGAAATTGAGTTGCTGGGCGGGTATGACACGTCTGAATCAGGGCGGACATGGAGCTTAGAACCCGCTGGAGGTCATTGAGGAACCTTTTTTTTGGCGCACGTGTCAAGTATAGATGTCTAAAGATCCGCTATAACATAATAGGAGCTCTAATAAATGAGAAGGGATGAGGATAGAAGCAACCTGTCTGTACTTCTACTGGCCATCGGATCCGCGGTGGGCATCTGGTTGACGCTTTCGCCGGCGGAGGCCGGCACGGTGACGATCGCCGTTACTCCAAGCGTCGCCGATCAGGTGAAAACCGCTGCGGAAGCATTCGAGGCGGCCTATCCGGAGGATCAGGTGCGGCTGGTCCTTGGTAAGCCGGATCGGATGAAAGGGGAATTCAAGAGCTGGCCCATACAGCTCGTAGTGTCGGATGAGGAATCGCTGATCTCCTGGATGGAGGCGCGGGAGTGGGTGAGCCGAAAGGGAGCCGAGCCCGCGGTGCATCGGCCACTGGCTGTTGTGGCCGGCGTCGAGACTGCGACGGGTGTGGACAGCCTCACTGCGCTGTCGGATCGATTGCGCGACGGCAGCACGAGGATCACGATTCTGGATCCCCAAAAAACCGACTGCGGACGACGGGCGCAGGCACTACTGCGGGGCATGCAGCTCGGCAATGGGTGGAAGGACCGGCTGCTGATCGCCAAAAGCCCGGAAGAGGCCGTCTCGCTGATCCAGAAGGGGAAGGCCGATCTCGGAGTGCTGTTCGCCACCGACGTGGTGACTGCGAAAGGGATCGCGGTGCAGGCGTTGTCCAGCCCTGATCGCAATGCCTCCGTGCACCTGTTTGCTGCCAAGCTCGGCCAGCAGAATCACCCGGTAGCGCAACGATTCATGGCGTTCGTGAAGACCCCGGAATGTCAGCAGGTGCTGAACCGCCGAGGGTATGAAGTGCTTCAGGCCGCCGGTGCCGTGGATGGGGCGATGGTCGCTCAGCAGGCGCCGGCGCAGGCCGGTTTCGCGGGGCCGCAATGGTCACGATGACCGCGGAGATGAAAGGAGGATTGGTGAAGCTTGAACACGTGTCTTGGACAAATCGGGCGGCGCAGAGGTACGTCGCTCACGCCGCCGGGCTAGCCCTGCTCTCTCTCTTGGTATCCGGCTGCGCGCGGCTGCCGGTGCCTATGGCTGTGATTCACGAAGATCCGGGCCTGCTCGTGAGAGTGGAGCGAGTGGGTCAGCGCCAGGCCTACAGCCATCCGATGGCGATCAGCGCTCACGATATGGCGGCCGTGTTGGCAGGCTTCTCCGCCCTAGAACGGCCGGCCGGACCGCTGCGATGGTTTGGGAAGGAGTCCTCGCCGGACCGAGTGTTTCGAGAAGATGTCATTCAGGTACTGGCGCCCTACCTTGTCAAGGCACTGGAGGTCGCCAAGCCGGATGAGCGCGTGGCCTTTGCCTTGTACGGCGAAGGAAAAAATCCGGATGTGGAGCGTGTGGTGACCGCCGGATGGATTGCCGTCCGGGATCCCTTTTTCCATCTCGAGGTCACTTCTCTCCGGAGTCTGCAACCTCGGGCCGAGGCTCGCGGCTATTACCCCTTTTATCCCGAGCTCCCTCCCGCCTCTCCGGGGTATGAGGTGTATTTCGAGCCGCCCACCTTCTGGCAACAAGATCCGGCGGACGGAACGTCTGCTGTCAACCTTCGTCAGTTTCTCGAATCGGCAGGAAAGTCGGGCAGCCATTAACCAGTGTCGTGGGTCTTGGGAAGCGTCCTGCCGAGGGATATAGGAACAATCCGTCAGATGTAAAGGAAGGCCAAGGGGATGAAGAAGACAGTGAAGACAAACAGCGCGTGCCGCCGGATCCGGTGGCCCGTTGTAGCATGGGCCATCTGTTGGCTCTCGTGTTGGTTCGGAGGCCTACCGTCTTGGGCAGCCGAGACAGGCCAAATGGTGCAAAAAAATGGCGAATGGATATTCGTGGATGATCTGGATCCTGCCACCAAACTCTTGTTAGAGCGGGCGGTCAAGCAAGGGACGATTACCAAGGCGGAATATGAGGAGGTGCGGCAAGCCTCACAGGCACGGGCGCAGGCGCTTACGCCTGATTACAAGATTTGGTACGACAAGGGGTTCAATTTTTCGTTCAACGACAACGCCTTCTTTCTGAAGATCCGGGCTCGGACGCAACTGCGGTATACCCATTGGGAGCGGAACAGTCTCTATCGGACCCTGGGAGACGCCAAAAACTTTCCGGAATTTCTCGGCGTGTTCGGCAACCTGCGCTCCTCGCGCTATGAAGGCAGTGCCGATACCTTCCAGGTGCGTCGGGCGCGGCTGTATTTTATGGGGCATTTGTTCGACCCGGACTTAAAATACTTCATCCAGCTTCGTGCGGAAACGGGGGAAGAGGCGGCGAATGCGGCATCGGTCCAACTGTTCGACTGGAACTTTCAGTTCACTCGCTGGCGCTGGGCCAATTTCTGGGTGGGGCAATACAAGGTGCTCTTCAATCGATCACAAATCAACAGTACCGCGTCGATGCAGTTTGCCGAGCGTGCGCTGGTGATGGACGCCTTTACGGCCAGCGGCCTGAATCGCCGCGATCTGGGTATCACGTTGATGAATGATGCGAACCTGCCGTTCAACTATTACTTCGGCGTCTTCAATGGGCAAGGTCCAAACGTCACCGGTCTCGGATCGTTTCAATCCGAGGGCATAGACGGAACCGATAACTTTCGAGCCAGACAGTATGCGGTGGGATCGAATTTCAGAAATAATGCCAACGAACTGATGTATGTGGCCCGGCTCAATTGGAATATCCTGGGGAATCCGGGCTACGCAGAAGGCGATCTGGCCTATTCCCAGACGCCGCAAATCTCCGTGGGCGGCGGCTACGCCTACAATCCCGCCATCAACACGAGTTCGGCCTATGATTCGGCCGATCCTGCCAATTCCAATTTTAGCCTCCAATCGGACCTGACCGACTTAACCACCAAGCGGCAATTAGGCGGGACCGGCAATGGACGGTTACTGGGAAACGGGGTGATGAGTTTGACCACCTGGACGCTGGATGCCAATGTCAAATATCGCGGGTGGTCGCTTCATACCGAGTTCTTTTTTCGTAACAACACGCTACGGGAGCAGGTCATCCGCAATATTCCGAGACAGTTGGGCAATTCAACGGGGTGGTATGTGCAGTCAGGGTACTACCTGATTCCAAAACAGCTCGAAGTGGCGGCCCGCTATGCCTACTGGGATCCGGACACGAAGGCGAGCGAAGACTTAATCCACCAGGTCGATGCGTCGCTCAGCTACTATTTCCATTCGACATACGATCATAAGATCGTCTTTCAGTACTCCACTGTGACCATGGGGACCGGGGGCTTTGCGGGCGGACGAAGCGCGCCGGACGCTATCAACACGAGCACGGGAACGTTCGTCGTGGATGGACCCGGCACAGGCTCAGGCCGGGATCTGATCAGTCAGGCGTTCATCATTCAGTATGAGATGTTCTTCTAAGGAGGGGCGTCCCATCAAACCATGTCCGGCGCCGAACGATGGAGCTCACGAAGCTGGACCGGAACAATTATTCAAGGAGTCGATATGAATTGGCACAGGCTGCAAATGATGCGGACAGAGATCGCTTTCACGCTACT